>DASUJA010000080.1:0-7090 GCA_036279515.1 Rhodocyclaceae bacterium
TGTTGATCATGCAGAAATCGCAACCGAAATTGCAGCCCAGGGACGTGTAAATGGCGGCAAAGGGCGTGCGCTGGCCGTGGTCGAAACCTGCGTGCCAGAAATGGGCGCGGTACAAATCCAGGGGCTTTTCCCGGTAGGGCAACAGATCCCAGGCATAGCCAGGCAGATCCTCGTCCATGCGGGACTGGGGCACCACGGATTCCGGCATGTTCAGGTGTAAGGAAACCTCGCCGCCAGCGTCGCGACGCTTGTAACCGATGCCGCGAATGTGGGGCAAATCTTCCTTCAGATTGCTCGCCAGTAGATTGTGCAGGGCATAGACGCCTTCGTTGAGCAGCACAATGTCCACGCAGGACTCGGCCAACACTTCCCGTGGCAAGGCACTGGTGTGGGAGCCGACGAAGCCAATGGGAATGCCGGGCTGGGCTTCCTTCAAGGCGCGGGCCAGGGCCAAGGCGCCGATCATGCTGGTGGTGCCTGAGTTCGGGTTCTGGCCGTAGACCACCATGACCACCAGTCGAGGCGCCAGGGATTCGATGCGGCTGACCGCCTGCTCAAGAGGCAATTTCTCTGCATCGCAATCCATGATGCCGACGCCATAGCCTTTGCTGCGGCAGGATTCGGCAAGAAGCAAAGCCCAGGTAGGCGGCTCGATGGCGGAAAAGACTTTCGCCAGTCCTTGGTAGGCCTTGGCGGAAGAGTCGGGATTGACGAACAGGACGTCCATGGTGGTCATCAACTCAGTGAAAGTGGGGTGCCGTGTTCGATCCAGTCGCTGTATTGCCTGCAACGGATTTGGCTGGTGTAACGCTCCAGAACGGCTTTGCGTCCATTGGTCACGAGGCTGGCTCGCCAGCCCGCGTCCTGACGTAGGCGGATGATCTTATCGGCCAGTTGCTCGACGGAGTCGAATAGAACCAACTCGTCGTCCTCCTTGAACCAGCGGGCACATTGGGGCCGCTCGGGAGGGCGCCAGCTGAGGCTGGGCACACAGGCGGCCATGGCTTCCACCACGCGGCCCGAATAGGACTTGGCCAGGGTGGGCAGATTGACGCTGGCCATGCCGAGACGAAAGCCATCCAGCAGCATGGCGAAAATGTCACCGCGCAGGCGGGGCAGCTCTTCCACGTAGGCATTGAAACTGACCGGGTCCAGCTTGCCAGCACGGAGGCGGGCGGTCATTTCCTGCTGCATTTCCTCGAACCGCTCCAGTGTCCGGCTGCCCCGTTCCGGCAGTTGGAAGTGGGGGCGGTTCATGAGGCCATGCAGGCGGCTGTCGGCGAGAAACTGATTGCGCGGCAGCAGCGGGGCCTTGGGGTAGTTGTAGGCCGGGCCGGTGAAGTAGCCCGCGCCGATGAAAGAGGCGACGTCGTGGTCTGGTGCCGGATCGTTGCGGACGAATTGCTCGGGCACCATGAAGACGTTCGGCGTGGCGGGGATGCCGAAACGATCTTCGATCTGCTCCACGTCCACCTCGTCGATGGCAACAGCGTGGGTGCAGTGGCGCAGGCAGACGAATACGTCGTCCTGGCGCTTTTGCAGGAACGGCAGGGCTTCAAGTTCAAGCGGAGTGTGATTGAGGGATTCCAGCGCCACGCCCACGCGGATGGGGGCCACCTCTTTCAGCCAGCTCCAGAAGTTGTCGTCGTAGCTGGCGTGATTGCCCCAGATCCAGGCTTCGTCGAATTGCTGGCCGGCAAATAATGCCGGTGCGTGCTTGATGAAACTATCGACGGCATCCGGCGCACGTCCGTGAATTGCCGGTAGCAGGAAGCAGCGATGGCCGTTGCGCTCGAAGCCATCCTTGAAGGCGTAGGAGCCGGTGTACGACCAGGAGCGGCCTTGTTCCCAGTTATCGAATTCCAGCAGGACAAGGAGAATGTTTTTTGCCATCAGACCGATGCACTTAAGTTGAAATCCCCCGCGGGCAGGGCACTTCAAGTGACCTAATCGCTGGCCCGGGCTGTCAGTCGTATGGCTTCAGGAAATTGAGTCCAGACACCGAGTCCCAGTTCTTGTTCCGCTTTGCGGACGTCTGGCACGTAGCGTTGCCTTGCGTGGTTCGACGTTGCCCCCTTGATCACCACGGGCTTGCCAGGCGCCAGGGTGTCTCGAACGGTTGCTGCCACTTCAGCAAGGGGCATGCCATTGGGAGAGCCCACATTATAGGCTTGCCCCGAGCGGCCCTTCGCCAGCAAAGCCAGCAACCATACGGCCAAATCGGCGGCATAGAGAAAACTGCGAACCGGACGACCATCGCCATTAACGGCAATTTCCGCGTTTTCCTTAGCGTCCCGAATGAACTGGCCCACCGCTAGGTGTGACGGAAGGCCGTAGCCGACGAAAGCGAAGCAGCGGGCAATGACGGGCTCCGGCTTATGCGCTTGGGAAAGCGCCAGGGATTCCATGATTCGCTTGCCTGCCAAGTAGCCGTCCAGCTTGCTGCTTGGTTCCGCTGAACATGGTGCCGACTCTTCCAGTCTTGTCAGGGTTTCGGGTTGCTCCCCGTAAACCGTGCCGGAACTCAGCAGCAATATCCGCTTCGCACCGCAGGCCGTTGCGTGGTCAAGCACATGGCGAGTTCCGACTACGATGTCTGCCTTAAGTTCCTCGGCATGGCGCGCGGCCTCGGGCGATGTATCCGCTGCCCCGTGGAGGATGGCGTCGAAACGCGCTGGTGGGAAGGAATAGTCCCGTGCGTCACCCTGGACCCAGGTCAGCCATTCCATCTCTTGGCATTCCGGGCGACGGGCCAGGAATGCTTCAGGATCGCGGGACAGGGCATGAACTTGAATGCCGGCGCTGTTCCGGTTGAGGCAGTGGATGGCAAGCAGCAGCCAGTAGCCCATGAACCCCGTGGCGCCGGTGATGAACAGGCGCTGGCCCCTTAGTTCGGGGAGCGGGTAGGCCGCCAGCAGCGGGGCCAGGTCGCCCAGCAGTTGTTCCATCAGGAGGCGACGTTGAGCGTTAGCGGGCATCGTCGGGGTAGAGCTTGAGTAGGGGGCGCTGGGGATGTCGTGCCTGCAAGGCCTTGGCGATGGGGGCCTGCGCCCGGTAGGAGGAAATGAGCACGGGTAGTGCCGAATCCTCGTCCAGAGCTTGCGGCGAGACGACGGTAAAGCTGCCCAAGCGCTTCCCTTGCAAGTTGGGATTTCCGTCGGCGATAAACGCCACCCGCTCAAGAAGGCCCTGTGCTTCAAGGGCTGGCAACAGGCGTGCGCTGTGACTGCCTGCGCCGTAGATGGCAAAACGTTGAGGCGCAGCCTGGGTGAGGGATGCCAAGGCCGATGCCAGATCGCGGCGGGATTGGGCGATGTAGGCGTCCATGGTGTCGCAAGTTTCTGCGCTTGCCGCTTGCATGGGCGCATCAGCGCGGGCAAACAGGCCGAACAAGCTGTCGCAGGCGCCGTCGCCGTCGAGGGCGACGAACGTAGTTGTCAGCGCTTCGTAGCCGAGGGCGGCCATGAGCCTCACCAGGGATGGCTTGCTGAAGTACTGAACGTGCTCCAGGGAAAGCTCGCCGAAAGGTTCGGAACGGGGTCGAAGGAAACGCTCCAGGGCTGGGACTTCAATCAGGATCCGCGCTTGTTTCGGCAGCGCCGCGGCGAGAGCGTTCATGTCTTCGCGCAGTTGCGGCAAGTGTTCCAGGACGCCCATCAGGCAGACTAGATCTAGCTCTCCAAGGGGAAGTCGATGCGCCTCTTCGATGGAACCTTGCAGCACGGGGCCGAGGCCGAGACTGGCGGCGCTGGCGGGGGCCGGGTCGAGGCCGTAGAGCCGATCATGGCCCGCTTCCTTGAAGGCATGCAACAGTGCGCCGCGCCCGCAGCCGATGTCGGCCACGGCGGCATTTCCAGGAATATGCGGACGGCAAATGTCGAGGGAAGCCGATGCGCGCAGACGTTCCAGGGGCGAGGGGAAATCCCCCATGCGCGGCACGTCGTACTTGGACAGGTTGCGATAGTAGGTTTCGTAAGTCTCGGGTAGTGCCAGATCGGCCGCGTAATGGAAGCCGCACTGAGCGCAGCGGCACACTCGGTAGCTGAGATCCAGGCCGTCTACCGGCGCCATGGCATTCAAATGCAGCGATGCGGGTTGGTCTGCCAGACAGATGGGGCAGGGACGATGCCAGGGTAGCGCTGGAGCAGGCTTCATGCTTGATCGTAAATGTCAGCAAGGCCGACCACATTCGCCGGCGGCACACCTTGAGCGAGCAGGGCGGCCCGAATTTCCGCCTCGTGGCGCTGGCTGGCAATCAGCACCGGGAGGCCTGCGAATTGCGCAGGATCGTAGGCGACGATTTGTTGTTGGCCAATGCGCTTGCCATGGTTGCTCGGGTTCCCGTCGCACAGGGCGGCGACGGGGAGATCGTCAATCAAAGGTGCCACGTAGTTGCGGAAATCGCCGCCGAGTCCACACACTACAAAGCCGGTTCCCAGGCGCTCGCGGAAGCGTTGCAGCAGCAGTTCCCGTCGCTGCCCTTCTTCCAGGGCCGGCGTGGCGAGCAGGCGCAAGCTGTCCTGATAGGTGGGCGACTCGAAGTGTCCGGTACTGATCGCCTGCACCTGGAAGCCGGCTCGTTGCGCCAGCAGGGCCAGAGAGGCGGGAGAAAACTGATGGGCGTGTTCGGGGTGGGCATCTCGCATCAACAGCTGATGACCAGCGCCGTTGGGAACTTCAAGCAGCAGATGCCCTTCAGGCTTCAACAGGCGCCGCCACTGACGCAACTCTTCGAGTCCCTGGTCGATGTGTTCGAGGACGTGGAAGGACAGGATCAGGTCGAAGGGCTGCTCATGGCATTGAGCCGCCGGCACGCGCAGCACCTGGTCCAGATGCGTGGCTGCCGTGTCCGCATCGGCGGAGATTTCCAGCCCCCAATACTCGACAGGGAGGAGACGCTTGATTCGGGCACCGAGTAATCCCTCCGCGCAACCGATTTCCAGGATGCGCATGTGTTCGCGCAGCAGCGGGCGGATGGACGCGAGGCGGTCATCGAATTTGCGTTCGCTGATGGCGGTCGGCAGGTAGTTGCGGTTTTGCTGGCTCTCGTAGTGAGTCGTGCCGGGGGCTGACCGCCAACGGTGGCCGCACACATCGCATCTTGCGTCGTCTGCGGGTGCTGCGCGAACCGTCGGGTTATCGCAGCACGGGCAGTGGCTACCGCTCATCTGCGTGCCGCCAGGGAAGCCGGATGCAATGGGATCAGCATCTCTTCCTGCAACTGCTCAAGCGACAGTAGCGGCGACATGTCTTCCAAGGGCATGGACAGCATGGAGCCGTCGGGCTGGGGCAGGGCCGCCACCTTGGGCCACAGGGTTTCGTCGGCGATCAGCTTTACTTCGCAAAGGAACGGGCCGGGCTGAGCCAGGGCTTCGCGAAGGCCTGCATCGAGGGCTTCGGAAGTCTCGATGGTCATGGAGGGGATGCCGTAGGCATTCGCCAGGGCGCGGATGTCGGGCATGTTCAAACCGCCTTCCGGCCCGGTCGCAACAAAGCGGCTCTCGAAGTAATTGCGCTGGGTGTTGCGGATGGAAGCGTAGCCCTGGTTGTTCATGATGAAGATGATCAGGGGTAGTTTCTGGCCGGCGATGGTGGCGAGTTCCTGCACATTGAGTTGCAGGCTGCCGTCGCTTTCGATCAGCGCGGTCTTGCGCTTGCCGTTGGCCGTACAGGCGCCGATGGCGGCGGGCAGACCATAGCCCATGGCGCCCAGGCCCGAGGTGAGGAAGAGGCGCTGGCCAGGCTTGTTGCGGAACACCGTGTAGAAGGCTTCCACGCCCAGGCCGGAACTGCCTGTGACGAAGAGCATGTTCTCCGGCACGGCGTTGGAAAGCGCGTCCGCCAGCCGGTAGTGGCTGATGGGGCCGGTGGCGGGGAAGGCATCGCCATCCAGCACAGGGTAGCGTTGCTTCCAGCTTTGGCAGCGTTCGCGCCAGGACGACCATTCGGGAAATCGCTTTGGCTGCGCGAGTTCGTTCAGGGCAGACAAAAAATCCTTTGCGTCGGCAACGACCGGCGTCAGGTCTGGCATGTCCAGCTTGTTCAGTTCAGCCGGGTCGATGTCCACCACCAACTTCGTCGCTGCGCGAGCGAAATTGCGCGGGTTGTAGGCAGTGATGACGTGATCGAGGCGGGCGCCCACGGCGATCAGCAGGTCGCAGTTCTGGATGGCGAAGTTCGCCGCACGCAGGGCCACGCCGCCGGCCTTGCCCACCGTGAGAGGGTGATCGAAGGGCAGCAGGTCCATGGCGTTCCAGGTGGAAACCACCGGGATACCGAACTTTTCCACCAGGGGCTGAAAGTCCTTCGCTGCGCCGGAAAGGCGGATGCCGTGGCCGACGATGAGCAGAGGCCGCTGGGCCGTGGTGAGCATGGCAAGAAGCTGTTCCGCACCTGCGCGAGCAGCACGGGTGTCGGCTTCTTCGGTAGGGGGCGTCCAACCGGGAAGCGTGTCCGGGTCAATCTGGCTCGCCTGAACATCCAGCGGCACGTCGATCCACACGGGGCCTTGGCGGCCATGGCGGGCAAGGTAGAGGGCCTTGTCCATATGCACGCGAATCTGGTACGGGTCGTCCACCGTCACTGCGTACTTGGTGATGGGTTCCACGAGGCTGACGATGTCTACCTCCTGCACGCCCATCTGCCGCACGCCGCGATCACCGATGCGGTCGGCACGCTTTACTTGGCCGGAGATCACCAACAGGGGCGTCGATTCGATCCATGCGCCGGTGACGCCGGTAATCGCATTGGTGGCGCCGGGGCCGGTGGTGACCAGGGCCACGCCCAGGTTTTCGGCCACGCGGCCATAGGCTTCCGCCGCGATCACGCTGGCTTGTTCGTGGTGATTGGGGACGAAGGTGAGATCGGGATTGAGGCCCAGGGCATCCACCAGATGCATGGCGCCGCCGCCGGGCAGCAGGAACACGTGCTTGACGCCCGCCGCCGCAACGGCGGCCATGATGTAGTCGGCGACGCGCATGGTTTTCTTTGCAGCAGAGGACATCGAGGATTACATCCAGTAGGTGAGCAGGGTCTTGCGGTTGCGGTTGTTCTGGATCGCCGGGTCCGTGTAGTAGGAGTCGTCCTGATG
>DASUJA010000081.1:0-3679 GCA_036279515.1 Rhodocyclaceae bacterium
CGGTCTCTTCCGTTTCCACGTCGGCGACATCACGTTCAGCGTACAGCCTGGCATCGGCAAGGGCTCCTTCCAGTCCCCCATATCCGGCCAGGTAGCCGAGACAGAGATTTCCCGCATCCGGAATCTGGCGCTTTCCGCGGAATTCGGTCCCTGGACGGTTCGCTACGCCAACCTCCGCAGCAAGTCCACGATCGAGGGGGTGACTGGCTTTGAAATCAAGGACAACTTCAACAACATCGGCGTGGTTTACGACAAGGATGCCTGGCTGGTGATGGCCGAATACGCATGGCGCACCACCAACGAAACCGCAGGCCTGGGCAAGCTCGACCTCAAGTCCGCCTACGTGACCACCGGCTATCGCATCGACAAGGTCATGCCCTATGTCACCTTCGGTCGTTTCATTGACGAGTCCGACACCGGCGCAATGGCAACCACCGAAAACACCACCGAACTCGGCGTGCGTTGGGACCTCTACAAGAACATTGCCTTGAAGGCCCAGTGGGATCACATCACTCGCCCCAGCGGTCGCTTCGACACACCGGGTAGTCCTGGTTATGCCGGCCTGTTCCGTCGCACCCCCGCTGGTGTGGTCACAACGGACGACAAGCCTGTCAACGTGTTCGCCGTCGGCCTCGACTTCGTGTTCTGATCGGAAAGAAATTCAAAAATGAAAATCAACGCTTCACGCAAACTCATCGTTGCCCTGCTCGGGCTGACCGCCATGGCGGCACAGGCGGACGTAGTCGTCGTGGTCTCTGCCAAGAGCGCCGCAGCCGGCCTCAACGCGGATCAGGTATCCCAGATCTTCCTGGGCAAGACCAATACGTTCCCCTCCGGCGAACAAGCCGTGCCCATCGACCAGACCGACGGCTCCAACGTCCGCAACGAGTTCTATACCAAGGTCGCCGGCAAGGACAGCGCCCAGGTGAAGGCCTACTGGTCCAAGCAAGTGTTCACCGGCAAGAGCCGTCCTCCCAAGGAAGTGGCCAACAACGGCGAAGTCAAGAAGCTGGTGGCTGACAATCCCAACCTGATCGGCTACATCGACAAGTCCGCAGTGGACGGCAGCGTCAAGGTCGTGCTCACGCCGTAAGACTTGCCTGGTTCGGAAACACGAAAGGCCCCATCTTCGGATGGGGCTTTTTGTTTGAGCGTGGCGCAACGGGCCTGAGCATTTCCAACCCGTCGTAACCGTCGTAGCATGGATGCAGCGCAGCGGAATCCGGGGGCGGTTTTCGCGGCTGAAGCCGCTCCTACGCGCTCCTACGAAGTGCGGCCAGTTTTTCGTCGAACAGGGAAGAGTCTCCCTCGGTTCCGTTTGACGCCCTGCCTACCAGGGGAATCTGGACAGAAAGTTGTAGGTGATGAAATGCCAGATAAACGCCGTGACGAGCAGGGCAGCCGCGCCCTTGGCAACGCACATGGCTGCTTCCTTCAGCTTTTCGCGCATGATTTTTCCTCCTCCATTAGTTTTAGGAATTGATCGACCACCACGTCAATTCTCTTTTGTACGGATACGTCGGGCTCCATCTTGAAACATAAGCGTTTGATGTGCTCCATCCCCAGCAACATGGAGAAAAACGTTTCCGCCAATTGATGGGCATCCCCATGGGGAATGGCGCCGCATTCCATGCACGTCCGAAAATATTCCGCCAGATGCCCCACCGCGCATTCGAAGCCGGTTTCGTAGAACTTCTTGGCGAAAGCGGGATTCTTCGGCGCTTCGTTGATCAGCACGCGAAACATCGACAAGCCGACGCTGCTCATGCACTTGGCCCAGAACTCGGTACCGAAGCTTCGCAAGGACTGGCGCAGGTCCGTGTGATCGATCTTCAGGGTGCTGCCCAGGGCATCGGAAAATCCACGGGCGATTTCGTGGAAGAGCTCGTCCTTGGTCGGAAAGTGGTTGTACAGGGTTTGTTTTGCAACGCCGGCTCGGCATGCAATGCTGGCCATGCTGGCCCGATAACCGTTTTCCAGAAAGACTTCCCTGCCAGCCTGAATGAGCTTTGAGCGCGTGTCTGCAACGCATTTCGTCGGGAAGATCACTTTTACATGCCTTGGTAGATCGGCCCTTCGCCGCCCTGGGGCACGACCCAGTTGATGTTCTGGCTCGGATCCTTGATGTCGCAGGTCTTGCAGTGCACGCAGTTCTGGGCGTTGATCTGGAGACGAGGATTGGCGCCGCTTTCTTCCCGCACGATCTCATACACCCCCGCCGGGCAGTAACGCTGCTCGGGGGCGTCGTACTTCGCCAGGTTCAGCTTGATGGGCGTTTCCGCATCCTTCAATTGCAAGTGGCAGGGCTGATCCTCTTCATGGTTGGTGTTGGAGAGGAACACCGAGGACAGTCGATCGAAGGTCAGCACGCCGTCGGGCTTGGGGTAGTTGATCGGCGTGCATTCGGCGGCGGGTTTGAGCTTGGTGTGGTCTGCCGTGTTGTGCAGGGTCCAGGGCGCTTTGCCCTTGAGCAGCAGTTGGTCGATGCCCACCAGCAGCGCGCCGGTGTAGGTGCCCTTGCTCATGTAGGGCTTGAAGTTGCGCGCCTTGTGCAGCTCTTGATAGAGCCAGGAGTTGCGGAACTTCTCGGGATAGCTGCTCAGTTCGTCGCGGCTGCGTTCCGCCGCCAGGGCTTCGGCCAGGGATTCGGCGGCCATCATGCCGCTCTTGATGGCGGCGTGGGAACCCTTGATGCGGGAGGCGTTGAGGAAGCCGGCGTCGTCGCCGATCAGCGCGCCGCCGGGGAACACCAGCTTGGGCAGGGATTGCAGGCCGCCTGCCGCGATGGCGCGGGCGCCGTAGGCGAGGCGCTTACCGCCTTCGAAGAACTTGCGGATTTCCGGGTGGGTCTTGAAGCGCTGGAATTCTTCGAAGGGGGACAGGTAGGGGTTGCTGTAGCCCAGGCCCACGACGAAGCCGACGGCGACCTTGTTTTCGCCGTAGTGATAAAGGAAGGCGCCGCCGTAGGTGTCGGACTGCAAGGGCCAGCCGGCGCTGTGCACCACGAGGCCGGACTTGAAGTGTTCGGGCTTGATCTCCCATTGTTCCTTGATGCCGATGCCGTAGGTCTGGGGATCGGCGCCAGCGCGCAGGTTGAACTTGGCTTCGATCTGTTTGCCCAGGTGGCCGCGACAGCCTTCGGCGAAGAGGGTGTACTTGGCGTGGAGTTCCATGCCGGGCTGGTAGGCATCGGTGGGCTGGCCGTCGCGGCCCACGCCCATGTCGCCGGTGGCGACGCCTTTGACCGCGCCGGTTTCATCGAAGAGGATCTCGGCGCCGGCAAAGCCCGGATAGATTTCGACGCCCAGGGCTTCGGCCTGTTCGCCCAGCCAGCGGGTCACTTGACCCAGGCTGACAATGTAGTTGCCGTGGTTCTGGAAGCAGTCGGGCAACAGGAAGTTGGGCACCTTGGTGCCGCCGGTTTCGGACAACAGGTAGAAGCGATCTTCCGTCACAGGCGTATCGAGGGGCGCGCCTTTTTCTTTCCAATCAGGAATCAGCTCGGTGAGCGCGCGGGGATCCATCACGGCGCCGGAAAGAATGTGAGCGCCGATCTCCGCGCCTTTTTCGATCAGGCAGACGTTGATGTCGGCGTTGAGTTGCTTGAGCCGAATCGCCGCAGCCAGGCCCGCCGGGCCCCCGCCTACGATCAGCACGTCGAATTCCATTGATTCCCGTT
>DASUJA010000082.1:0-2427 GCA_036279515.1 Rhodocyclaceae bacterium
TGTTGATCATGCAGAAATCGCAACCGAAATTGCAGCCCAGGGACGTGTAAATGGCGGCAAAGGGCGTGCGCTGGCCGTGGTCGAAACCTGCGTGCCAGAAATGGGCGCGGTACAAATCCAGGGGCTTTTCCCGGTAGGGCAGCAGATCCCAGGCATAGCCAGGCAGATCCTCGTCCATGCGCGACTGGGGCACCACGGATTCCGGCATGTTCAGGTGCAGGGAAACCTCGCCGCCGGCGTCGCGGCGCTTGTAGCCGATGCCGCGAATGTGAGGCAGGTCTTCCCTCAGATTGCTCGCCAGCAAGTTGTGCAGGGCATAGACGCCTTCGTTGAGCAGAACGATGTCAACGCAGGACTCGGCCAACACGTCCCGTGGCAATGCGCTGGTGTGGGAGCCGACGAAGCCAATGGGAATGCCGGGCTGGGTTTCCTTCAAGGCGCGGGCCAGGGCCAAGGCGCCGATCATGCTGGTAGTGCCCGAGTTCGGATTTTGACCGTAGACCACCATGACCACCAGCCGAGGCGCCAGGGATTCGATGCGGCTGACCGCCTGCTCAAGCGGCAGCTTCTCGGCATCGCAATCCATGATGTCGACGCCATAGCCTTTGCTGCGGCAGGATTCGGCAAGGAGCAAAGCCCAGGTAGGCGGCTCGATGGCGGAAAAGACTTTCGCCAGTCCTTGATAGGCCTTGGCGGAAGAGTCGGGATTGACGAACAGAACGTCCATGGTGGTCATCAACTCAGTGAAAGTGGGGTGCCGTGTTCAATCCAGTCGCTGTATTGCTTGCAACGAATCTGGCTGGTGTAACGCTCCAGAACGGCTTTACGGCCATTGGTCACTAGGCTGGCTCGCCAGCCTGCGTCCTGACGTAGACGGATGATCTTGTCGGCCAGTTGCTCAACGGAGTCGAACAGCACCAACTCTTCGTCCTCCTTGAACCAGCGGGCGCATTGGGGCCGCTCGGGAGGGCGCCAACTGAGGCTGGGCACACAGGCGGCCATGGCTTCCACCACGCGGCCCGAATAGGACTTGGCCAGAGTGGGCAGATTGATGCTGGCCATGCCGAGGCGAAAGCCATCCAGCAGCATGCTGAAGATATCGCCGCGAAGACGGGGCAGTTCTTCCACGTAGGCGTTGAAACTGGCTGGGTCCAGCTTTCCAGCACGGAGGCGGGCAGTCATTTCCTGCTGCATTTCCTCGAACCGCTCCAGTGTTCGGCTGCCCCGTTCCGGCAGTTGGAAATGGGGACGGTTCATGAGGCCATGCAGGCGGCTGTCGGCGAGAAACTGATTGCGCGGCAGCAGATGGGCTTTGGGAAAGTTGTAGGCCGGGCCGGTGAAGTAGCCCGCGCCGATGAAAGAGGCGACGTCGTGGTCCGGTGCCGGGTCGTTGCGGACGAATTGTTCGGGCACCATGAAGACGTTCGGCGTGGCGGGGATGTCGAAGCGATCTTCGATTTGCTCCACGTCCACCTCGTCGATGGCGACGGCATGGGTGCAGTGGCGCAGGCAGGCGAAAACGTCGTCCTGGCGCTTTTGCAGGAACGGCAGGGCTTCAAGTTCAAGCGGGGTGTGATTGAGAGATTCCAGCGCAACACCCACACGGATGGGGGCCACCTCTTTCAGCCAGCTCCAGAAGTTGTCGTCGTAGCTGGCGTGATTGCCCCAGATCCAGGCTTCGTCGAATTGCTGGCCGGCAAATAATGCCGGTGCGTGCTTGATGAAACTGTCCGTCGCGTCCGGCGCACGGCCGTGAATTGCAGGCAGTAGAAAGCAGCGATGACCGTTGCGCTCGAAGCCGTCTTTGAAGGCGTAGGAGCCGGTGTAGGACCAGGAGCGGCCTTGTTCCCAGTTATCGAATTCCAGCAGGACAAGGAGAATGTTTTTTGCCATCAGCCCGTTGTTCTTAAATTGAAATCCCCCGCGGGCAGGGCACCTCAGTGACCTAATCGCTGGTCCGGGCCGTCAGTCGTATGGCTTCAGGAAGTTGAGTCCAGACACGGAGTCCCAGTTCTTGTACCGCTTTGCGGACGTCCGGTACGTAACGCTGCCTTGCGTTGTTCGACGTCGCGCCCTTGATCACCACGGGCTTGTTAGGCGCCAGGATATCTCGAACGGTTGCAGCCACTTCAGCAAGGGGCATGCCATTAGGAGAGCCGACATTATAGGCGTGCCCCGAGTGGCCCTTCGCCAGCAAAGCCAGCAACCATACGGCCAAATCGGCGGCATAGAGAAAGCTGCGAACCGGACGACCATCTCCATTAACGGCAATTTCGGCGTTTTCCTTAGCATCCCTAATGAACTGACCGACCGCTAGGTGGGAGGGTAATCCGTAGCCGACGAAAGCAAAGCAGCGGGCGATGACGGGCTCCAGGATATGCGCCTGGGAAAGCGCCACGGACTCCATGATCCGCTTGCCCTCCAGAT
>DASUJA010000083.1:0-5360 GCA_036279515.1 Rhodocyclaceae bacterium
CGGCACCGCGCCGACTGTGCAAACCTGCCCCGCCATCGACGACGTGTTCCGTGCCGTGGAATCGGGCAACGCCCACTACGGCGTGGTGCCCGTGGAAAACTCCACCGAAGGCGCCATCGGCCGTTCCCTGGATCTGCTGCTTTCCACGCCCCTCAAGATTTGCGGCGAGGTGAACCTGCCGGTTCATCACAACCTGATGAGCAAGGCGGGCGCCCTGACGGAAGTGACTAAGGTCTATTCCCATGCCCAGTCCCTGGGCCAGTGCCACGAATGGCTTAACCGCAACCTGTCCGGCGTGCCCCGCGTGGCCGTCGCCAGCAACGCGGAAGCGGCGCGTCTGGCTGCTAATGAGCCGGGCGCGGCTGCCATTGCCGGGGAGGGCGCAGCCGCCCTGTACGAATTGACCATCCTCGCCTCCAATATCGAGGACGATCCCAACAACACCACCCGCTTCGTCGTCATCTCCGATCACGACTCGGCTTGCTCCGGCACGGACAAGACCTCCCTGGTCTGCTCCACCGCCAATCGGCCCGGTGCCATGCATGAACTGTTGAGCCCCTTGGCCCATCATGGCGTGTCCATGAGCCATCTGGAATCCCGGCCCGCACGTGGTCTTGGCGGTAGCCGCTGGGAATACGTGTTCTACATAGACATCGAAGGCCACCGGGAAGACCCGTCCGTCGCCGCTGCCTTGGCCGAACTTCGTGCCGTGGCCGGCTTCGTCAAGGAGCTGGGTTCCTACCCCGCCGCCGTTTATTGATTGCTGAAAATGCCCGTCCCGTCTGGGTTTCGGGCGCATGAAAACGAGGATCGCATGAGTATTTTCGACCAGGCGCCGTCCCATATCCGCGCCGTTTCGGCCTATGTGCCGGGCAAACCCATTACGGAACTGGCGCGGGAGTTCGGCCTCGACCCTCAGAGCATCATCAAGCTCGCCTCCAATGAAAACCCCCGGGGCATGAGTCCCATGGCCCGCGCGGCGGTGGAAGCCGCCGTGGCTGGCATCGCGCTGTATCCCGACCAGTTCGAGCTGATCGCCAAGCTGGCCGAGCGTCTGGGCGTTGAGCGCAACCAGATCATTCTCGGTAGCGGTTCCAACGACATCCTGGACTTGGCGGCTCGCGCCTTTCTCATGCCGGGCCGTTCCGCCGTGTCGTCCCAGTACGCCTTCCCGGTCTATCCCATCGCCACCCTGAGTGCCGGCGGCGAGAACATCATCGTCCCCGCCAAGGGCTACGGCCATGACCTGGACGCCATGCTGGCGGCCATTCGTCCCGACACGCGGCTGGTGTGGATCGCCAATCCCAACAACCCCACCGGCACCTTCGTCAGCTACACAGCCCTGCGCGCCTTCATGGAAAAAGTGCCCGCCGACGTGCTGGTGATGCTCGACGAGGCCTACAACGAATACCTGCCGCCCGCCGAGCGTCCCGAGAGCGTGCCCTGGATCAAGGAATTCCCCAACCTCATCATCACCCGCACTTTTTCCAAGGTGTTCGGACTCGCCGGTCTGCGGGTAGGTTTCGGCGTCAGTTCGCCGGAAGTGGCGGATTTGCTCAACCGCATCCGCATGCCCTTCAACGTGAACAATCTGGCCCTGGAAGCTGCCAAGGCCGCCCTGGATGACCACGTGTTCCTGGCCGAAAGCTACGAGCTGAATCGCGCCGGCATGGAGCAACTGGTGGCCGGCATCAAACAGTTGGGCCTGGAGCACATTCCCTCCCACGGTAATTTTGTGGCGGTGAAGGTGCCCGATCCCCAAGGCGTCAACCAGAAGCTGCTGGCTCAGGGCGTGATCGTGCGTCCCATCGGCGTGCCCGGCTTCCTGCGCGTGACCGTGGGTTTGCTCGACGAAAACGCCCGCTTTCTCACCGCCCTCGAAAAGGCGCTGCACGCCTGATGGCCTTTCATCTGAAGAAGCTGGTCGTCTGCGGCGTCGGCCTGATCGGCGGCTCTTTCGCCCTGGCCCTCAAGAAGGCCGGCGTGGTCGATCAGGTGGTGGGCATGGGCCGCAACAAGGCCACCCTGGAAGAGGCTCTGCGTCTGGGGTTGATCGATGCCATCAGCCAGGATTGGTCCGAGTCTCTGGCCGGTGCAGACCTAGTGCTGCTGGGTATGCCCGTGGGGCAGATGCCCGAGGTCATGGCTGCTCTTGTGCCCCATCTAGGGCCGAATACCCTCGTCACCGACGGTGGCAGCACCAAGTCCGACGTGGCCGCTGCGGCCCGCGCTGCCTTCGGCGCTCAGTTTCCATCGAAGATCGGTCAATTCGTCCCTGGCCATCCCATTGCTGGGGCCGAGAAGAGCGGCCCCAGTGCAGCCCAGGCTGATCTCTATCAGGATCGCCGCGTGGTGCTGACGCCCTTGGCTGAAAACTCCGCAGCGTCCGTCGCCACCGTGCGTGCCGCTTGGGAGGCCTGCGGTGCTCGCGTGAGCGAACTCACCGCCGAAGGTCACGACCGGGTCTTTGCCGCAGTCAGCCACTTGCCCCATCTTCTGGCCTTTGCGCTGGTTCACGACGTGGCCGAGCGCGACAACTCCGAACAACTCTTCGGCTTCGCTGCCGGCGGTTTCCGGGATTTCACCCGCATCGCCAGCAGTCATCCCGAAATGTGGCGCGACATCTGCCTCGCCAACCGCCATGCGCTGTTGCAGGAGCTGGACGCCTACATGGGCCAGCTCCTGCGCCTGCGCGTGCTCCTCGCCGGCGCCGACGGCCCCGGTCTGGAGCAACTCTTCGACACCGCCCGCACTGCGCGGGAAGCCTGGCTCGCCGGGCTGATTCCTTCCAGCGACGAATAATGGAATTCCTCGATCTTCCCCCTCTGCGCCGTGCAGCCGGCACCGTGCGCCTGCCTGGCTCCAAAAGCATTTCCAATCGCACCCTGCTGTTGGCGGCGCTGTCCGAGGGCGTCACCGATATTCACGATCTGCTCGATTCCGACGACACCCGAGTCATGCTCGCCAGCCTCAAGCAGCTGGGCGTGGGTCTCGAATCCACTGGCATCAACCGCTGGCGCGTGACCGGCGTGGGCGGCCCCTTCCCGGTCAAGCAGGCGGACCTGTTCCTCGGCAACGCGGGCACGGCTTTTCGTCCTCTGACTGCGGCGCTGGCCTTGTCGCAAGGCCACTACACCATGTCCGGCGTGGCGCGTATGCACGAGCGGCCCATCGGCGATTTGGTGGATGGCCTGCGCCAGATCGGTGCCGACGTGCGCTATCTGGGCAACGAGGGTTTCCCACCCCTGGACGTGCGTCCCGCCGACGTGAAGCTCACCGCGCCCATCAAGGTGCGTGGCGACGTGTCCTCCCAGTTCCTTACCGCCTTGCTCATGGCCCTGCCGCTCACAGGCCAGGAGGTCGTGATCGAACTGGTAACGGAGTTGATCTCCAAGCCCTACATCGAGATCACCCTCAAGCTCATGGCGCGTTTCGGTGTAACCGTGCAACGCGACGGTTGGGAACGTTTCACAATCCCCGCCGGTCAGCGTTACATGAGCCCAGGCGTAATCCACGTGGAAGGCGATGCTTCTTCTGCCTCTTATTTCCTCGCTGCCGGCGCCATCGGCGGCGGTCCCGTGCGCGTGGAAGGCGTGGGCCGGGACAGCATCCAGGGCGATGTAGCCTTCGCCGATGCGCTGGCCGCCATGGGCGCCAAGATCGAAATGGGCCCGAACTGGATAGAAACCCGTGCCCCGATCGACGGGAAGCTCAAGGCCTTCGACCTGGACCTGAACCACATCCCCGACGCAGCCATGACCCTAGCCGTGGCCGCCCTGTTCGCCGACGGCCCTTGCACCTTGCGCAATATCGCCTCCTGGCGCGTCAAGGAAACCGACCGCATCGCCGCCATGGCCGCCGAACTGCGCAAGGTAGGCGCTACGGTGGAGGAGGGGCCAGATTGGCTGCGGGTTTCCGCGCCTCACGCCTCACTCCTCACTCCTCACGCCTCAATCGCCACCTACGACGACCATCGCATGGCTATGTGTCTGTCACTGGCGGCTCTGGGCGGCGTCCCGGTGCGCATCCTGGATCCCAAGTGCGTGGGCAAGACCTTCCCCGATTACTTCGACGCCTACGCCCAAGTGACGGCGCCGGTGATCGCCATCGACGGCCCTTCAGCCTCCGGCAAGGGCACCGTCGCTGCTCGCGTGGCCGATGCCCTCGGTTTCCACATGCTGGACAGCGGCGCCCTCTATCGCCTTTCCGCTCTGGCGGCACAGCGGGCCGGCGTGGCCTGGGATGACGAGTCCGGCGTCGCGGCCATTGCCGCCACCTTGCCGGCTGAGTTCAACGGCGACCGAATCACCCTCTCCGGAGATGACGTAACTGAGGCCATTCGCACCGAGGAAATGGGCGTCGGTGCCTCGAAAGTGGCTGCCCTACCTGCCGTTCGCGCCGCCTTGCTGGACCGCCAGCGGGCCTATCGGCGCTGGCCCGGATTGGTGTCCGATGGCCGTGACATGGGCTCCGTGGTTTTCCCCGAAGCCGAGTGCAAAGTCTTCCTCACTGCCAGTGCCGAAGCACGGGCCGAAAGGCGCTATAAGCAGTTGATCGGCAAAGGGGTTGCTGCTAATATGGCCGCCCTTTTGCAGGACTTGCGCGAGCGTGATGCCCGCGATGCCGCGCGGAGCGTGGCTCCGCTGCAAAAGTGCGAGGATGCGGAAATGCTGGATACCACGGCACTTTCCATCGAACAGGCGGTTGAGGCGGTACTGGGCTGGACCCGGCAGCGTCTTTAATCCTTAATCGATTCATCCCCGCGATAGGTGTCCGGCGGCGCCCGCCGACCGGACGTTGTGCAACTAACCTGCCGTTTCCCGACGGTGTTGTGAAAGTCCAATCCTATGTCTACCGCTGTTGCCGAAAGCTTTGCAGCCCTATTTGAAGAAAGCCTGACCCGCCAAGAAATGCGGGCCGGTGAAGTCATTACGGCTGAAGTTGTCCGCGTCGACCAGAACTATGTGGTCGTTAACGCCGGCTTGAAATCCGAAAGTTTCATTCCCGTAGAAGAGTTCCGCAACGATGCAGGCGAGCTGGAAGTCGCCCCCGGCGATTTCGTGCAAGTCGCCATCGAAATGCTGGAAGACGGCTACGGCGAAACCCGCCTGTCCCGCGACAAGGCCAAGCGCATCGCCGCTTGGAACGACCTGGACAAGGCGCTCAACGATGGCATCCTGGTCAAGGGCCTGATCACTGGCAAGGTCAAGGGCGGTCTCACCGTCATGGCCAACGGCATCCGTGCCTTCCTGCCCGGCTCCCTGGTCGATACCCGCCCCGTCAAGGACACCACTCCTTACGAAGGCAAGGAATTCGAATTCAAGGTCATCAAGCTCGACCGTAAGCGCAACAACGTGGTG
>DASUJA010000084.1:0-15552 GCA_036279515.1 Rhodocyclaceae bacterium
ATGCATTTGGTCGCCATCCACCATGACTTCGGCGGCGCGGGGACGAGTGTTGTAGTTGGAGCTCATGGTCATGCCGTAAGCGCCGGCGGAGAGGATGGCCAGCAGGTCGCCCTGCTCCAGGGCCAGACTGCGGTCGTGACCGAGGAAGTCGCCGGATTCGCAGATGGGACCGACCACTTCGTAGCTGCGGGTTGTGCCGGTACGGGGCACGACGGGAACGATGTCGTGGAAAGCGTCGTACAGGGCGGGGCGGGCTAGGTCGTTCATGGCGGCGTCCACCACGGCGAAGTCTTTCTCTTCGCCATGCTTCAACACTTCCACCTTGGTCAGCAGCAAGCCGGCATTGCCCACCAGGGAGCGGCCCGGCTCGAACACCAGGGTTTCCTTGCGGCCCTCCATCACTTTGAGCACGGGGGCCAGGTATTCGGCGGCAGTCAGTTGGGTTTCATCGCTGTAGCGGATGCCTTTGCCGCCGCCCAGGTCGATGTGCTCGATGACGATGCCTTCCTTTGCCAGCGCGTCCACCAGGGCCAGCACCTTCTCGGCGGCTTCGGCGGCAGGCGCGGGATCGAGCAACTGGGAGCCAATGTGGCAGTCGATGCCCTTCACTTGCAGGTTGGGCAGGGACGCGGCCTTGCGGTAGAGGGCCACGGCGTCTTCATAGGTCACGCCGAACTTGGCGGTGCGCAGGCCGGTGGAGATGTAGGGGTGGGTCTTGGGATCCACGTTGGGGTTGACCCGCAGGGAGATGGGCGCACGCTTGCCCAAGCTGCCGGCCACGGCGTTGAGCTGATCCAACTCGGCAGGGGATTCCACGTTGAAGCAATGGATGCCGGCTTCCAACGCCGCGCGGATTTCATCGGTGCGCTTGCCTACGCCGGAGAACACCACCTTGCTCGCATCGCCGCCAGCCGCCAGCACGCGGGCCAGTTCGCCGCCGGAAACAATGTCGAAGCCGGCACCGAGACGGGCGAAGACGTTGAGCACGGCTAGATTGGAGTTGGCTTTGACCGCGTAGCAGACCAGGGATTTGCGGCCGACCAGGGCGGATTGGTAATCCTGGAAAGCGGCGGTCAACGCGGCGCGGGAATAGACGTAGCAGGGTGTGCCGAATTTTTCGGCGATGGCGGTGAGGGGCACGGACTCCACATGGAGGGCGCCCTGGCGCAGTTGGGTGAGACTCATGACAGAAATCCTTGGGTGAAGCGAGGGGCAAAAAGAGGAGGCTTACTTGGCAGCAGGAGCGGGCTGAGCGGCTTTGCTATCATCGCCGCCCTTGGCCGCAGGCGCGCTGGTCGACGTGGCCGATTGCGGCGCGGCAGGCGCGGCGCTAGGCTGTTTGGCGGCGGGGGGCGGCAGGTACAGGTCCCCTTTGAGACCACAGGCGCCCACGAATGAGGCGACCAACAGAGAGAGCGCGAGTGTCGTAAAGCGCATCATGACAAGTCCAAATTTGATAGCGGCAAAGGCCGAGGATGGTAGCACGCGATGAATGAGCAAGAATTCACTGAACTGGCAGACGCCATGCTGGATCGCATCGAACAGGCCCTGGAGGGCTGCGACCTGGATTTCGACTTCGAGCTCAAGGCCGGCGGCGTGTTGGAACTGGAGTTCGACGATGGCAGCAAAATCATCGTCAATCGCCACGGTGCGGCCCGGGAGATTTGGGTGGCGGCTCGCTCCGGGGGGTATCACTTCAAGCCCGAGAATGGCGGCTGGGTGGATACCAAGAGCGGCGAAGAGCTGATGGCAGCCCTGTCCCGCTGCATGAGCGAGCAGTCTGGGGAAGCAGTGAAACTAGGCTGAGGTTCGCGCATACACGCACATGCGTTCATTGAAAGAATCATCGCCTGAAGACGCAGACTACGTCCGGGCCTTCAGGCGAAGGAAAGCCCAATGAATGATGGCGAAAACTAAAAACAAGAAGGGCTGTCCGCGGACAGCCCTTCTTGTTTTTACTCGTTACGTTTGTTTGCTTACTGGGCGGCTTTGGCCGCCGGCTTTTCGCTCAGCGTCTTTTCCACGGGCTTGGGCTTGGCTTCCTGGACGGGCGCCAGCGGCAGGCGCTCGGGCGGAGCCACCGGGGCGTCGCCACCGCTATCCGCAGGCGGCAGAGTTTCCTTGTAGATCAATTCCTGCAGGGGCTTCTGGGTAGTGGGGTCGGTGGCATTCACCGTCACCAAGCCCTCGGGGGCATCCATGTACGTCTCGGGCACGCCCTTCAGCACTTTTTCCATATAACCGACCCAGATGGGCAGCGCGGCGCCGCCGCCGGTTTCGCCGCCGCCCAGGGAGCGCGGCTTGTCGAAGCCGATCCACGCCACGCCCACCACGGTGGGTTGATAGCCGCAGAACCATGCGTCGATGGAGTCGTTGGTGGTGCCGGTCTTGCCGCCGATGTCGTAACGCTTCAGCGCCACGGCCGCCTTGGCCGCCGTGCCTCGGCGAGTCACTTCGTGCAACAGACTGTCCATCACGTAGGCGTTGCGGGCGTCGATGGCGCGCAGGGATTCATCGCCGGCGACGGGAGGATCGAACTGGGCCAGCACTTGGCGCTTGGCATCAAGAATCTGCTTCACCACGAAGGGCTGGATCTTGTAACCACCGTTGGCGAACACAGAGTAAGCCGCCGCCTGCTGCCAGGGTGTGACAGAGCCGGCGCCCAGGGCCATGGTCAGGTAGGGCGGATGCTTGTCTGCCTCGAAGCCGAAGCGGGTGATGTACTCCTGAGCGTAGTGGGTGCCGATAGAACGCAGCAGGCGGATGGACACCATGTTCTTGGACTTGGCGATGGCGGTGCGCAAAGTCATGGGACCTTCGTACTTGCCGTCGTAGTTCTTGGGCGCCCAATCCTGGCTACCGGTTTCGCCGGCGGGAATCACGATGGGCGCGTCTTCCACCACGGAGGCCGGCGTGTAGCCCTTCTCGACGGCGGCCGAGTAAATAAAGGGTTTGAAGCTAGAACCGGGCTGGCGCCAGGCCTGGGTCACGTGGTTGAACTTGTTGCGGTTGAAATCAAAGCCGCCCACGAGCGCACGCACGGCACCATCGATGGGGCTGGCGGAGACGAAGGCGGATTCCACTTCGGGCATCTGGCCCACTTGCCACTGGTCCTTCTCGTCCTTGAACACACGGATCACGGCACCACGGCGCAGGCGCTTATTGGGCGCGGCCTTCTCGTCCATCATGCGCGCCGGGAATTTGAGCGCCTCACCAGTCAGGGTGACGATCTCACCGCCGCGCAGGTAAGCGCGCAAGCGGGTGGGGGATACGTCGAGGACTAGGGCAGGAATCAAGGTGTCAGCGTCTTCGTAATCGGACAGCTGATCTTCCAGCTCTTCGTCCTGATCGGACTTCACGTCCTTCATGTCGGCATAGCCTTCGGCGCCGCGATAGCCGTGGCGACGGTCATAGTCGATGACGCCCTTGCGCAGGGACTGGTAAGCAGCCTGTTGGTCGGCGGCAAGAATTGTGGTTACGACTTGGTAGCCGCCGGAATAAGTCTGGTCACCGAAGCGTTCATAGGCGATCTGCCGCGCCATTTCGGCCACGTATTCGGCGTGAATGCCGAAGTCGTTGGCGTCGGTCTTCACGTGGAGCGGCTCGACTTCGGCGGTTTTCTGCTGCTTTTCGTCGATGAAGCCCAGTTCGTGCATCCGGCGCAGCACATAGAGCTGACGCAGCCGAGCGCGCTTGGGATTGACCACTGGGTTGTAGCGGCCAGGGGCCTTCGGCAAGCCGGCCAGCATGGCGGCTTCGGCCGGGGACAGGTCTTTGAGGGGCTTGCCGAAATAGATCTGGGCCGCGGCGGAGAACCCGTAGGCCCGCTGGCCGAGATAAATCTGGTTGATGTAGAGCTGAAGGATCTCGTCCTTGGACAGGTTGTGCTCTATCTTGAATGCGAGCAGGGCTTCGTAAACCTTCCGGGTCAGCGTCTTTTCGCTAGAAAGGAAGAAGTTGCGAGCCACCTGCATGGTGATGGTGGAGGCCCCTTGGCGTTTGCCGCCGCTGGCGAAGTTTGAATAGGCGGCGCGCAGCACGCCCAGAGTGTCGATGCCGGGGTGCTGATAGAAGCGTTCGTCCTCGGCGGCGAGAATGGCGTGGATCATCAGGGGCGGCACTTCCTTGATCTGCACCACGTTGCGCCGCTCTTCGCCGAATTCGCCGATCAGCTTGTTGTCGGCGGTGTAAATGCGCAGGGGAATCTTGGGCCGGTAATCGGTCAGCACGTCGAGGGAGGGCAGTTGCGGGTAGGCCAGCACCACCACGATGCCAACCAAAGATGCGCACACCAGCAACAGGCCCGCCAAGGCCAACAGGCCATAGAGGACCCAACGAAGGGAAGAGGGAACGGTCATGAGGGGGAGTTCTGCTACGGAAGGGTGCCGGGATTATACGTCGCCGCTTGCCCCCTCTTTTCCCCGTAGGCCGCACACGACACGGCCCTCTCAAGAAAATAGCTTTACAGTCGATATACTTGTTGCTAGCATCTGATGTAAATTATTGCTATTGCTTGCAATTTAATGATTATTAAGGAAATTTAGTGCAGATCGACCTCTCGATCTTCAATCCAAGCAAGCGGCCGCTGATCGGGCTGGACATCAGCTCGTCCTCGGTCAAGATGCTGGAATTGAGCGGCCAGGAGCAAGGCTCGGGCAAAACCGTGGTGGAGCGTTATGCCATCGAGCCCCTGCCTCGCGATGCTGTCGTAGACGGCAAGATCGTCAATATCGACGCGGTGATCGATGTCGTTACTAAAACCTGGAAGAAACTCAACACCACCACCCGCTTCGTAGCCATGGCGCTACCGGGCGCGGCGGTGATCACCAAGAAAATCATCCTCCCGGCCAACCTGCGCGAGCAGGAAATGGAAATCCAGGTGGAGTCGGAAGCCAACCAGTACATTCCCTTCGCACTGGAGGAAGTCAATCTGGACTTCCAGATCATCGGCCCCTCTCCTTCCAGCCCGGACGAAGTCGAGGTCATGCTGGCCGCCAGCCGCAAGGAAATGGTTGAAGAACGCGTGGCCTGTGCCGAAGGCGCCGGCCTCAAGCCGCTGGTGATGGACGTGGAAACCTACGCGGCCCTCAGCGCCTTTGATCTTGTCAGCCAACGTCTGCCCGAAGCGGGCCTCGACAAAATCATCGCCCTCGCCGACATCGGCGCTCACGTCACCAACGTGACCATGCTGCGCAATCAGCAATCCATCTACACCCGCGAGCTGGCCTTCGGCGGCCAGCTCCTGACGCAAGACATCATGCGTGCCTACGGCATGTCCCTGGACGAAGCCGAGAGCGCAAAACGAAACAATTCCCTTCCGGAAAACTACGCCAGCGAAATCCTAGCCCCCTTCATGGAAAACCTGGGGCAGGAAGTCAGCCGCGCCATGCAGTTCTTCTTCAGCGCCACGCCTTACACCCAAGTGGACCACATCGTCCTCTCCGGCGGCTGCGCCGTCATTCCCGGGGTCAGCGAAGCGGTGTTTGGCCATACCCAGGTGGATTGCATGGTGGCCAATCCCTTCGTTCAGATGGAAGTAGGTAGCAAGGTGAAAGCCAAGAACCTGCTTGCTGACGCCCCCGCCCTCATGGTGGCCTGCGGCTTGGCCCTGCGGAGGTTCGATCTGTGATTCGCATCAACCTGCTCCCCCACCGCGAGGAAAAACGCAAGGCGAGGCGCCAGCAGTTCTATGCGTTCCTCGGATTAGTCACGGCAACAGCGGTCGTTATCTGGTTTTTGGGCTTCACTGCCATCAACCGCTACATCGCTGTTCAAGAAAGCAAAAACGCCTTTATCGAGAAGGAAATCAACGATCTGAAAAAGCAGATCGAAGAGATTTCCAAGCTGAAGGAAGAAACCGAAGCTCTGCTCAAGCGCAAACAAGTGATCGAAACACTGCAAGGCAACCGTGCTGAAACGGTGCACTTGTTCGACGAGCTTCTGCGCCGAGTTCCGGATGGCGTACGCATTTCCACCTTCACCCAGAACGGCGTGCAGTTCGAAATGACCGGCGAATCCGTGTCGGAAGCTCGCGTTTCAACCCTGATGCGCAATCTGGAAGAGTCGCCCATGTTCCAACAGGTCACGCCTCTTGAAATCCGCGCGGCGACTGCTTCCAATGGCCGTGCCATCTACGCTTTCCAGATGAAGATGACCATCGAGCGCCCAGCCGCTGAAACGAACGATAAAAAACCCGGAGCCGTACCGGCAGCCAAGGGGGGGCAGTGATGAAGAAGCCCACGCCGCCGAAGATCGAGTTGCCGAAGTTTGACTTCAACGCTCTCGCCGAGGATTTCAAAACCCTCGACCCGAAGGATCCAGGCCTCTGGCCGCTGGGTCCTCGTCTGGTCATTCTCACAGGCCTGTTCATCGGCCTGCTGGCAGCCGCGTGGTTCGCGGGCTGGAGCAGCCAGTTGGAAGAGCTGGACCAGAAGCATCAGAAGGAAGAGCAACTCAAGCAAGAATGGCTGGACAAGAAACGCCAGGCAGTGAATCTCGACGCCTACCGCAAGCAGAAGCAGGAAATCGACACGGCCTTCGGCGAGCTGCTGAAACAGCTGCCGAACAAGGCTGAGATGGACGCCATGATTGTGGACGTGAGCCAAGCAGCCCTGACCCGCGGCCTCAAGACCGAGCTGTTTAAGCCGGGCGCAGAGTCCAAGAAGGACTTCTACGCGGAGCTGCCCATCAGCGTACAAATGAACGGCGGCTACAACGACATGGCCTCCTTTGCGGGCGATCTGGCCCGACTGCCGCGCATCGTCACACTGAACAATATCAAGCTCAAACCCAAGGACGCCAAGTCCGGCGCGCTCCTCAGCCTTGATGCAACGGTAATGACTTACCGCTATCTGGACGCCGATGAACTGGCCGCCCAGAAGAAGGCACAGAAGAAGCCAGGAGGCGGCAAATGACCCGGACGAACGCAGGCAAACTGCTGCTTCTGGCATCCCTCTTTGCTTTGGCCGGTTGCGGCACCGGCGAACCGGAAGACGTTCGCCAGTGGATGGAAGAAAAGACCAAGGATTTGAAGGGACAAGTTCCCGACTTGCCTCAGATCAAGACCTTGCCGCCCATCGTTTACGAACCGGGTGATGCGGTTCAGCCCTTTGCCGGCGACAAGCTTTTTGCTGAAGAGGTCAAGGCAGCGCAGGAAGGCCGCAACGGCGGCCCTCGGCAGGTCAACGCAGACGCCTACCCGCTGGCCCGCGTTCCGCTGGAAAGCGTCCGGCTGCTCGGCACAATGATTGTCGGCAAAGAAACCATCGCCATTGTGCAGAGTGACCGGGACGCGTCACGCAAGGTTCGCGTCGGCGACTACATCGGCCAGAACAACGGCCGTGTCATTGCCATCAAGATGGCAAAACAAGACGACGGCGAAATCGTAATTAAGGAAAAGGTTCTCGATAAAGGTATCTGGGTCGAACGCGAAACCCGGATCACCACCTCGGGCCAAGGAGACAAAAAATGAAGCGCCACACTCTTATCCGTAACCTGGGGCTGGCCTCATCCGCAAGTATCCTCGGCCTCTTCGCCTGCGGAGCGTTGGCAGCAAACAATGCCATTGAAAAGGTGGAGTTTTCTCAACTGCCTGGCGAAGTACTGATCAAGCTGCAACTACGCCAACCGTTGGCCTCTCAGCCGTCCGACTTTACAGTTTCCAATCCCCCCCGTGTCGCCTTTGACTTCAACGACACGGAGAACACGTCTGGCACCAGCAATTTGCCAGCGGGTGTTGGCAGCCTGCGCAGCCTGAATCTCGTACAGGTAGGTGATCGCACCCGGCTGGTGCTGAATCTGAACGAAGCCAATCGTTACCGCGTGCGAACCGAAGGTAATGCGCTGTTCATTTCACTTCCCAAAAGCGACGCGCCCGCTGTGGCTTCAACTCCTGCCTCGGCGCCTCGCGCGGAAACAGTGCCGAGCTCGACGCCTCGTGTGAGCACTGCGCCCCTGGCGCCTGTCGTACAGGACATGGACTTCCGGGCTGAAAGTGCCGACTTGGCTATCTTCAAACTGAACCTTTCTGAGCCCAATGCCCTGGTGGATGTGCGCCAGCAAGGCCGCGACTTGGTACTCGCCCTCCCCGGCACATCCCTGCCTGAGCGGCTGGTGAAGCGCCTGGACGTAAAGGATTACGGTACGCCGGTAGATTTTGTAACCGCATCCCGGACCCCCAGCGGTACTCAGCTAGTGTTTAACAACAAGGGCGAGTGGGACTACAACGTCCGCCAACTGGACAATCAAGTCTTAATTGAAGTACGCCGCACGATAGTCGACCCCACCAGCCTCGCAGGCTCAAAGGACGTGCAGGGCAAGGTGGTGAGCTTCAACTTCACCCAGCCCGTCCCAGTGGGCCAGATGATCGGCATCTTCCAGGACATCACAGGCCTCAACTTCATGGTGATGCCCGGCGTTTCGGGTGAAATCCAGAGCCTCAAGATGGACAACACGCCGGTGGAAACCGCCATCGACGTGATCTCCCGCATGTACGGCCTCGGCTTCCGCCGTTACGGCAACATCGTGGTGGTAGGCCGGGCGGATGATCTGGCCAAGTACGACAAAGACGAGCGCGACCGCACCGCCGCACTTGCCAACTCTGAACCGATCCTCCAGGAAACCTTCAAGATCAAGTACCGCACTGCAAGCGAAATCGTGCAGAAGCTGTCCTCGGGAACCAGCACAACGACGGGCGCTGCCGCGGGTGGTCAGCAGCAACAACAGCCAGCAGCGGGCGCTGCCGCAGCGCGAACCAATTCACTGATTAGTGATCGTGGCCTCATCACCTACGACGACGCGACCAACACCATCTACATCGAAGAAACCAAGACTCGCCTGACCAAGATTCGGGAACGAATCCAGTCCTTGGACCGCGCCATGCGACAGGTCATCATCGAAGCCCGGATCGTTCAAGTGGACGACAGCTTCCAGAAGGACTTAGGGATGAATCTGAGCGGCGTGATGGGGTACTCCATCGGTAACAAGGCCGGCTCCGTGTCATTCTCAGGCGGCAAAATCGGGGGCGTGGTTGGCTCCGGCGGTGGGAGCGTGAGCGGAATTTCATTGTTCAACTCTGCTCAAACCAAGATCATTAACCTGGCCCTAGCGGCCGTGGAAAGCGACAGCCGCTCCAAGACTATCTCCAGCCCCAAAATCCTGACCCGCGACTCCCAGAAAGCCACACTGGTCAACGGCCAAGCCATTCCCTATACGGTTGGCACGCTCAACACCGGCCTGACGACTTCCTTCGTTACCGCAGCGCTGACTCTGGACGTAACGCCGCAAATTCAGCTGGACGGCCGCGTGCAGATGGACCTCATCGTGCAAAACGACGAACCGACTGTTCTTAACGGTTCCACCGGGATCAACAAGCGCTCGGTGAATACCAAGGTGGTCGTGGAAAACGGCGGCACCGTGTTGATCGGCGGTTTGTTCAAGCAGGCAGACACCAACGCGGAAGACAAGGTGCCCTTCTTCGGTGACATTCCCGTTCTGGGCGCATTGTTCCGCTACAGAAAAGACGTGAAGACTCGCACCGAGCTGCTGGTATTCATCACGCCGCGCGTTGTCACCGAGGACTTGGTCCTGCAATAAAACCCGGGGAATCCATTGGAATCCGTTTTCCTGGTCGGCCTCATGGGGGCCGGCAAGACCACGGTCGGCCGCATGCTGGCCAAGCGCTTGCGGGTCGAGTTCGTCGATGCCGACCACGAAATCGAAGCGCGTACCGGCGTCCCCATTCCCACCATCTTCGAGATCGAAGGCGAAACGGGCTTCCGTAAGCGGGAATCCCAGGTGATCGACGATCTGACCCGACAGCCCGATCTGGTGCTTGCCACCGGCGGCGGAGCAGTGCTGGACCCCATCAATCGTCAGCACCTCCATGACCGTGGCCGTACCGTGTATCTCTTCGCCTCGCCAGAGGTGCTCTTTGAACGTACCCGCACTGACCGCTCCCGGCCTTTGCTGCAAGTGGAAGATCGTCTGGCAAAATTGCAGCAGCTGTACGCCCAACGCGACCCCCTCTATCGGGAAATCGCCCACCTTGTGATCGAGGTTGGCCAGACCCAGGCATCCCAGGTCGTGCGGCGCATCCTTCAAGCTCTGGAATCCTGATCCATGCGAGAACTGACCGTTGCGCTCGGCGAGCGCAGTTATCCTATTTTGATCGGCGACGGACTGCTCTCGAACGCCGAGCGCATCGTGCAAGCCATGCCGGGCAAGCAAGCGGTGATCGTTACCAACACTACTGTTGGGCCGCTGTATCTGGACGCCTTAGCTAAGGGCTTGCGAGCAGCGGGCACCAAGCTGACCGAAGTAGTTCTGCCCGACGGCGAATCGTTCAAAAACGGCGACACGCTCAATCTCATCTACGACGCGATGCTCGCCAACCGGTGCGACCGAACCACTACCGTTATCGCCCTCGGCGGCGGCGTGGTGGGCGACATGGCCGGCTACGCAGCGGCCACCTATCAGCGCGGCGTGCCCTTTATCCAGATTCCCACTACGCTGCTGTCCCAGGTTGATTCCTCCGTAGGCGGCAAGACCGGCATCAATCACCCGCGCGGCAAAAACATGGTCGGCGCCTTCTGGCAGCCGCGACTTGTGCTGGCAGACACCTCAACACTGAAGACATTGCCCTCCCGTGAGCTTTCGGCCGGCATGGCGGAAGTCATCAAATACGGTTTGATCCGCGACCTTCCGTTCCTCGAATGGATCGAAGCCAATATCGATCAACTTATGGCCTGCGATGGCGAGGCGCTTGCCTACGCTATCGAACGCTCCTGCCAAAACAAGGCAGATGTGGTGGCTGGCGACGAGCGCGAAACGGCTAAGGACGGCGGTCGCGCCCTGCTCAATCTGGGCCACACCTTTGGCCACGCCATTGAAGCCGGTCTGGGCTTCGGTACCTGGCTCCATGGTGAAGCCGTGGGTGCCGGCACCATCATGGCCGCGGAGCTCTCTCGCCGCCTGGGCTGGATCAACGATGCCGACGTTCAACGGACACGCGCCATTCTGGAAAAGGCCAAACTGCCTGTGGTCGGGCCAAGCCTGGGTGCCGCCCAATACTTGGACTACATGAGCCACGATAAGAAGGTGCTGGACGGAAAATTGCGTTTGGTGCTGCTGAAGCGCCTGGGTGAAGCCGTCACCACATCCCAAGCAAGCCCAGAAGAAATCTCCGCCGCCATCGACGCCTGCTGCAAGGCCTAACGCCATGAACCTCGCCCCCTACGCTGTCACCGAAGCCAACAGCCGGGGGCGCAGTTTTGCCGAGCCCCATCCCCAGGCGCGAAGCGAATTCCAGCGGGACCGGGATCGCATCATCCACTCCACGGCCTTCCGTCGACTGGAGTACAAGACCCAAGTCTTCGTAAATCACGAAGGCGACCTGTTCCGTACCCGCCTCACCCATTCCATCGAAGTGGCGCAACTGGCACGCACCATCGCCCGGGTACTGCGGGTCAACGACGACCTGACCGAAGCCGTCGCTCTCGCCCACGACCTGGGCCACACGCCTTTCGGCCACGCCGGCCAGGACGCTCTGAACGACTGCATGAAGGAATACGGCGGCTTCGAGCACAACCTCCAGTCCCTGCGTACCGTGGATCGGTTGGAAGAACGCTACGGCGCCTTCGATGGCCTCAACCTCATGTACGAAACGCGGGAAGGCATCCTCAAGCACTGCTCGCCCCGCAACGCCCGCCTGCTCGGACTCTTGGGCGAACGCTTCCTGCAAAAACGGCAGCCATCCATCGAAGCCCAAATCTGCAACTTGGCGGACGAGGTGGCCTACAACAACCATGACGTGGATGACGGCCTGCGCTCAGGCCTGCTGACTTTGGAACAATTGCAGGAGATCTCCCTCTTCGCTCGCCACATCGCCGAAGCACGACGGGAGTACCCTCAAATCCCCGAAAGGCGTCTTATCCACGAAACCATCCGCCGCATGATCGGCGTACAGGTGGAAGACCTGCTGACTGAATCCCGCCGCCGCATCAACGAAGCGCAACTCGCCACGCTGGAAGACGTTCATACCGCGCCGATGCTGATCGGCTTCTCTTCGCAGATGGAAGAGGAAAACCGCCAGCTAAAGCGCTTCCTCCTGGAACAGCTCTATCGTCACTACCAAGTCGTGCGGATGACCAGCAAGGCACGCCGCATCATCGCCGACCTGTTCTCAGCCTTCATGGGCGACCCACGTCTGCTGCCACCCCAGTATCAGGAAATGGCAGCCGCGCCCGGCGACGACCCCATGATTTCAGACCCGAAGGCTCGCGCCGTTGCCGACTACATCGCCGGCATGACCGACCGCTATGCCATGCGTGAACACCACCGGCTATTCGCCATCGGCGAAATCTGAGCGGCCACACTCGCACGAAAGTAGTACCGCCCCGAGCTTCCCCAACACCGACTTACGCGCCAAGGTCTTGAGTTCAAGGGGAAACGCAGTTATATTTGCTCGTTCGCCCAACAGATTCGATACCAAGCCGGGGAGTTGTCGCGCCCCGGCTTTTTTGCCGGTTGCTCCACCTGTTGAAGGCGCTTTACCCACAGCGCAAAACGTCTGTTTTTCAAGGAAAAAGTGATGTCCCTACCCAGTCGACAAGGTCTCTACGACCCTGCCCAGGAACACGACGCCTGTGGCGTCGGTTTTGTCGCCCACATCAAAAATAAAAAGAGCCATGCCATCGTTGAGCAAGGCCTCTCCATCCTGAAAAACCTGGAACACCGCGGTGCTACTGGTTACGACCCCAAACTGGGCGACGGCGCCGGCATCCTGCTGCAACTGCCCGATACCTTCTTCCGGGAAGAAACCAAGAAGCTGGGCATCACGCTTCCCGCCGCCGGCAGCTACGCCGCCGGTATGGTGTTCCTGCCCCAGTCTGCCAACGGCCGTCAGGCTTGTGAATCCGCAATTGCCCGTATTGTTTGCGAAGAAGGCCAGGTATTCCTCGGCTGGCGCGACGTGCCCCGGGACAACAGCGGTCTGGCCGACGCCGCCCGCGAGATCGAACCCGTCATCCGCCAAGTCTTCATCGGCAAGGGCGACAACTGCGCCGACCAAGTCGCCTTCGAGCGCAAGCTGCTGGTGATCCGCAAGCGCATCTCCCACACCGTGCATGCGCTGAAGATTTCCGACAGCGACATGTTCTACCTGCCCAGCCTGTCCTCCCGCACCATCGTGTACAAGGGCATGCTGTTGTCCTGGCAAGTGGGCGAATATTTCCTGGATCTGAAGGACGAGCGCTTCACCTCCGCCCTGGCCCTGGTGCACCAGCGTTTCTCCACCAACACCTTCCCCACCTGGGATCTGGCTCACCCCTTCCGCATGATTGCCCACAACGGTGAAATCAACACCGTGCGCGGCAACGTGAACTGGATAAAGGCCCGCCAGAAGGCCATGGCTTCCGACCTGTTCGGCGAAGACCTGTCCAAGCTCTGGCCCCTGATTTACGAAGGCCAGTCCGACTCCGCCTGCTTCGACAATGCGCTGGAACTGCTGGTGGCCGGCGGCTACCCCCTGTCCCACGCCATGATGATGATGATTCCCGAGGCATGGGCCAGCAACAAGGAGATGGACGAGCAGCGCCGCGCCTTCTACGAGTTCCACGCCGCCGTGATGGAACCCTGGGACGGCCCCGCCGCCGTGGCCTTCACCGATGGCCGCCAGATCGGCGCCACGCTTGACCGTAATGGCCTGCGTCCCGCCCGCTACCTGATCACCGAAGACGACATCGTGATGATGGCGTCTGAAATGGGCGTGCTCACCTTCCCCGAGAAGAAGATCGTCAAGAAGTGGCGTCTGCAACCCGGCAAGATGTTCCTGATCGACCTGGAACAAGGCCGCATCATCGACGACGCTGAACTGAAGACCCAGATCGCCACCTCCGAGCCCTACGCCAAGTGGGTCGAAGAGTCCCGCATTTTCCTGTCCGACCTGTCCGCGCCCAAGGCTTCCTCCGAACTGAAGGAATCCCTGCTCGATACGCAGCAGGCTTTCGGCTACACCCAGGAAGACGTCAAGTTCGTGCTGGAGCCCATGGCCAAGAATGGCGAAGAAGCCACCGGCTCCATGGGTAACGACAATGCCCTGCCGGTGCTGTCCGCCAAGAACAAGCCCCTGTACAACTACTTCAAGCAGTTGTTCGCCCAGGTGACGAATCCCCCGATCGACCCGATCCGGGAAGAGATCGTCATGTCCCTCACCAGCTTCATCGGTCCCAAGCCCAACCTGCTGGGCATCGGCAACCCCAACGAGGCCCTTACGCCCCGTCTGGAAGTCGAACAGCCCGTGCTGCTGGCCGAGGACATCGCCCGCCTGCGCAACATCGATCGTCTGACCAAGGGCAAGTTCAAGTCCCTGGTGCTCGACATCACCTACCCCGTGGCTGAAGGCGCCGCCGGCTGTGAGGCCGCCATCGAGCGCCTCTGCGCCGCCGCCGAGAAGTCCGTGGCCGACGGCTACAACGTGCTGATCCTGTCCGACCGGACCGTGGATCGCGAGCGCGTCGCCATCCCCGCCCTGCTGGCCACTGCCGCCGCCCATCACCACCTGACCCGCGAAGGTCTGCGTACCAACACCGGCCTGGTGGTGGATACCGGCTCCGTGCGCGAAGTGCACCACGTGGCCCTGCTGGCCGCTTACGGTGCCGAAGCCGTGTGCCCCTGGCTGGCTCTGGAAACCATCGCCAGCTTCTCCGGCAAGGACGCCAAGGAAGCCCTCAAGAAGTACGTCAAGGCTGTGGGCAAGGGCCTCAACAAGGTCATGTCCAAGATGGGCATCTCCACCTACCAGTCCTACTGCGGCGCTCAGATTTTTGAAGCCATCGGTCTGAACAAGGCCTTCATCGGCAAGTACTTCACCGGCACCTCCACCCAAGTGGAAGGCCTGGGCCTGAAGGAAGTGGCCGAAGAAGCCGTGCGCGTCCATCGCGCTGCCTTCTCCGCCGACCCCGTGCTGGCCGACACCCTGGAAGCCGGTGGCGAATACGCCTTCCGCGTCCGCGGCGAAGACCACATGTGGACCCCGGACTCCATCGCCAAGCTGCAACACGCGACCCGCTCCGGCAAGTACGAGACCTACAAGGAATACGCCAAGCTGATCAACGATCAGAGCAAGCGTCACCTGACCCTGCGCGGTCTCTTCGAAATCAAGGCATCCGGTCCTGCCGTACCCCTGGACGAAGTGGAATCCGCCAAGGAGATCGTCAAGCGTTTCGCCACCGGCGCCATGTCCCTGGGCTCCATCTCCACCGAAGCCCACTCCACGCTGGCCATCGCCATGAACCGCATCGGCGGCAAGTCCAACACCGGTGAAGGCGGCGAAGATCCGCAACGCTTCAAGCCTGTGAAGGCCGGCCAGACCGTGGGCGACGTGATCGGCAAGAGCCGCATCGAGCGCGACCTGCCCCTGAAGGAAGGCGACTCCCTGCGTTCCGCCATCAAGCAGGTGGCCTCCGGCCGCTTTGGCGTGACCATCGAGTACCTGGCCAACTCCGACCAGATCCAGATCAAGATGGCCCAGGGCGCCAAGCCCGGTGAAGGCGG
>DASUJA010000085.1:0-36325 GCA_036279515.1 Rhodocyclaceae bacterium
GCCGTTGAAGCTCTTCAGGTCCTTGCCTTCGGCCAGCAGCGTGCCGTAGCCGGTGCGGGTGTAGAAGCCGGGGATGCCGGCGCCGCCGGCGCGCAGCTTCTCGGCCAGGGTGCCCTGGGGCGTGAGTTCCAGTTCCAACTCACCCGCCAGAACTTGTCGCTCAAATTCCTTGTTCTCGCCCACGTAGGAGGCGATGACTCTTTTGACTTGGCGGGTCTTCAACAGCAAGCCCATACCGAAGTCATCCACACCGGCGTTGTTGCCGACGATGGTCAGACCCTTCGCACCGCTGTCGCGCAGGGCGACGATCAGGTTCTCGGGAATGCCGCAAAGGCCGAAGCCGCCTGCGGCAACGGTCATGTCGTCGTGAAGCAAGCCTGCCAGCGCGGCAGCGGCCGAGGGGAACACCTTGCCGCTCATGCTTGCTCCTCCTGACGTGCGCCGAAGATGTGTGCGGCGACAAACGCGCCGATGAAGCCGGAAATAGCGCCCGAGAACAAACCGGCCATGCCGTTGTTCACGACATTCTCGACAACGTCCGCCGGCATGCCGATGAGATAGAAGGCGATGAGAGCGCTAGCCGCGCCGCTGCCGACACCGCCCAGCACGGCGGACTTGAACGACTCCTTCAATATGTTCATTTTCATTCTGCTCTCCTTGGTTGGGGGCCGCCCTATGCCCTTAGCGCAGGCGGCTTGATTCGTTACCGCATCCTCCCGACAACAACACCGAGTCGAAGCATTCGCTACGACTCACACACGCCACTGAGACTCCACTTTCAACACTCAAGCCCGCAGTGCATCGCGTACCAGGGCCTCGGCATCTGCGTCAGGGCGAAAGCCCTGGGCCAGGGCACGAGGCGCGTGCAAGGGCGGCTGGTGGCCGAACAGGGCTTCAATGCGTTCGTCGGGCGCATAGCGCAACAGGTCGCCGACGGGAGCACCTCGGACGGCACCGATGGCTGCCGCCAATTCGCGGTAGCGCAGATGAAGCACGGGCAGGGTCCAGGTTCGCTGCCAGGGGTTCTCTGGCAAGGCGGACGTGGCGCCATGAATCAGGTTGTCCACGCAGCAGGACAAGGACATGAACCAGCTCGCCGCATCCGGTCCCACGGGACACGTAAAGGCTTCGCCGGCAGCGAGCTTGCGGATCATGTCGCTCATGAAGAGGGAGAGCTGGCCGGTGTTTTCCGGCGGGCGAGCGACGATGCCCGGCAGGCGCAGGGAGCACCCGTCCACCGCTCCACGTCGGCAGTAATCAGCCACCAGAATTTCGCCCATGAGCTTGTGGGCGCCGTAGGACATGAGGGGCCGGGGCGCTTGGGCTTCATCCGCCAAGGAACCCGAAAGATCGCCGAAGACGGCGATGGAACTGGCGAAGACGAAACGGGGCTTGGTGCCGCCGGCGGCGGCCTGCTCCAGCAAGTGGCGCGTGCCTTCCACGTTCACCTGCCAGGCCAGTTCACTCTGCCGCTCGGCAGTGCCACCGGGAATGCTGGCCAAGTGGAACACGCAGTCCGGCGCATCGGCACAAGCCCCGGCCACGAAATCGGCGTCGGCGATGCTGCCCTCCAGGCACCGCACGCGCGGATCCTCCGGCGCGTCGCGGAGGTGCAGATCGGCCAAGGTGAACCGGGCGTCGGCGGACAACAAGCCGGGTGCCAGGAGCCGCTGCGCCAGACCGCGACCGACGAAGCCGCCGGCCCCGGTAATCAGCACATGCTTGAAGCGCTTCATGGGGAATGCGCCTCCGTTCAAGGCAGGAGCCGATCGTCGATGATGGCGACCGCTCGCGTCCATCCGGCCGACGCAGCGCGGATCTTGTGGGGGAAGCAGGAAATGAAGAAGCCGTCGTCGGGCAAGCTTTCCAGGTTGTGCATCTTTTCCAGATGGCAGTAGCCGATGTCGCGGCCGGCCTTGTGGCCTTCCCAGATCAGGCTTTTGTCGCCGGTTTCCGCGATGCGCTTGGCGGTGTAGGAGAAAGGCGCATCCCAGCTCCAGGCGTCGGTGCCCGTAACCCGCACGCCACGCTCCAGCAGATACATGGTGGCTTCGTAGCCCATGCCGCAGCCGGCGTTCAGGTAGCCCGGCTTGCCGTACATGGAACCGGCGCGGGTGTTCACCACCACGATGTCCAGGGGCTGCAACTCGTGGCCGATGCGCTTCAACTCCGCTTCCACGTCGGCAGCGGTGCACACGTAGCCGTCGGGGAAATGACGGAAGTCCAGTTTCACGCCCGGCTGGAAGCACCACTCCAGAGGCACTTCATCGATGGTGATGGAGCGCTCGGAACCGCCCAGCTTGCGGTTCATGGTGGAGTGGAAGTGATAGGGCGCGTCCAGGTGAGTGCCGCTGTGGGTGGTGAGGCGCACCCATTCGGCAGCGGCAGCCTCGCCGTCGGGGAAATCCTCGGGCGTCGTGCCGGGGATCATTTGCACGAACTCCGGCAAGGTGTCCTTGTGGGTCTGGTATTCGATCCGGGGTGCCAGGGGCGGCGGGTCGGAGAGAACGTCGTTCTCCAGATAGATGGACAGGTCGACGAGACGGCGGCTCATGGGGCAAGCTCCTGGGGTCGGATCAAAGAGAGGGATTGCCGCCCACCAGGCGGTGATCGATGGCGCCGAACACGGATCGGCCTTGGTCATTGAGCACTTCAAAACGCAGGCGTTCGCCGAACTTGAGGAAGGGCGATTTCGGTTGGCCCTGGTCGATCACTTCCAGGGCTCGCCGTTCCGCCAGGCAGGCTGAGCCGACCGTGCGATGCGCCTTGTTGGAAACGGTGCCGGAACCGAGGACGGTTCCCGCCCCTAGCCGACGGTTGTAGGCCAGGTGGCTGATGAGCTGGGCAAAAGTGAAATCCATCTCGCCGCCATTGGGATTGCCGAACCATTCGCCGTTGCGGAACACCCGCATGTCCAGATGCACGCGCCCGTCGCGCCAGGCGTTGCCCAGCTCGTCCGGCGTCACCGCCACCGGCGCGAACACCGTGGCCGGCTTGGCCTGGATGAAACCGAAACCCATGGAAAGTTCGCGGAACAGATGGGCGCGCATGCTCATGTCGTTGAAGATGGTGAGCAGTTTGACGTGTGCCAGCGCGTCTTCGGTGCTCACGCCGGCCGGCACGTCGTCGAGAATCACTGCGAACTCGCCTTCGAAATCGCCGTCGTCCGCCTCGGTGGGAAACGGGTAGTCGTCGCAAGGACCGGCGAAGGCATCGCCCTGGCGCTGGACCAGAATGGGCACGCCCTCCACGTCCTTCACCGTGACCTTGAAGGCCTCTTTCATGATGTTGCCGTGGTTGAGGAAGGCCGAGCCGTCCACGAACTGGTAAGTGCGAGGCAAAGGCGCCATCACGGCCGCGGGATCGAAGGCAAAGGCGCTGGGTACCGCTGCATCATTGAGCGCCTGGTAACGGGCTTGCAGCGCGGGCACCACGGCGTCCCAGTTTTCGAGGGCGAATTGCATCGTCGGCGCAATGCCCTCGGCGCTCACGGCGCGGCTCAGGTCGCGGGAAACGAGGATCAGCTTGCCATCACGGCTGCCGTCCTTGAGGGTGGCGAGTTTCATAAAGTTCTCCGAAATATTTAGAGGTTGATGCGGCGCTCTGTCAGAGCGCTTGCATGACACGGCAAACAGTTCAATTGGCACTCCGTCATCCTCGCGAAAGCGCATGGCTGTCCGGGACGTTGGGGGGAATTCCCTCGCACGGCGTGCCCTGCCTGGGATAGCAGCGGATTTTCGATGGAAGGACTCGATTCTTTTGAGCCTACGGAAACTGGCAACGGGTGGTGCTTTCCGCTGCTCACCGTGCCGGGAGTTCGCCCCGGCGGGCGACCTACTTTCTTGCTTCTGCAAGAAAGTAGGCAAAGAAACAGCCCCAGCTTCACCGGCCCTTCGGGCTTCCCTCTCTCCAGAAGGATTGACGGGCCGCAGCGCAAACTCGCCTTCGGCTCAGACACGCGCCGCGGACTTCCCCCGCCAATCCTTCCACCGTTCGGCGGCTCAGATGGGAATTCAAAAGCTCGCATAGCGACCACCGTCATTCCGGCGAACGCCGGAATCCAGGCGGCGGCCCAACTGGACACCGGCTTCCGCCGGTGTGACGGGGGTCGAGTGACGACCGCACTTCGATGCACCTCGCCCTTGCTACGAAGCGCCCTCCCCTTCCGCCGAGCCGGTGATGCGATGCGGGAAATGGGGAAGTCCGGGACCGCGTGTCTGAGCGGCGCAGCCGCGAGTTTGCGGGACCGGCCATTTCTCGCTTCGCAGCGCCGGGTAGCCCGTAGGGCCGACGTGGCGGGGCACGCTTCTTTGGCTACTTTCTTGTCGTGCAACAAGAAAGTAGCCCGCCCGCCGGGGCGGGACCCGGCTGCGTTGTTATGCCTCGACTCTTCGGGAAAATACGTTCGGAAATATCCCGGACAGCAGTGCGCGAAGACGGGGATCCATGAGCGGTACTTCGTGGCAAGCCACCTGGATTCCCGCACCCCAAGGGCACTTCCTACGGGGCGCTTTCGCGGGAATGACGGAGCTACGAATTTCCAGCTATGCGTATTCATGCGAATACCCTATCGCGCCTAGAGCAACACGCAGGCGTCGTCAAAACTCGGGCGCGGCCCCCGCGGACGCAGCTTCTCCGCATCGCCGTAGCCGAGGCAGCAAACGAAATTCACTGCCCAGCGGCCGTCGGGGAAAAACAGTTGATTGACCTGCTCCACGTCCATGCCTGAGATCGGGCCGCAATCGAGGCCCAGGGCGCGGGCGGCAAGAATCAGGTAGGCGCCCTGCAAGCTGCCGTTGACCAAGGCCACTTGATCGGCCAAGGCCTGGTTGCCGCGATAGGGCGCCGCCGCGTCGTAAATGGGGAACAGCTCGGGCAGCCGTTCGTAGAAATGCCGGTCGTAGGCCACCAGAGCCACCACCGGGGTATTCAAGGCCTTGGCCTGGTTGTGGCCCTTGAGGGCCGGCGCCAGACGTTGTTTCTGTTCATCGGTGCGCAGGAAGACGAATCGCGCCGGACAACCGTTGGCGCTGGTCGGCCCCCACACCAGGGTTTCGTACAGTTCCCGCAACAAGGCATCGGTCACCGGCTTGGACTGCCAACCGTTGTGGCTGCGCGCGGTACGGAAAAGTTGATCGAGAGCTGCGTCGGGTAAACGTTGGGGCATGAAGGTTTCCTTGAAAGTCATGAGCCATCGCCGATGAGGGTGCCGCCATCGACCACCAGGTTGTGGCCGGTGACGAAACCGCCGGCGGCGGAAGCGAGAAAGGCGACGGCGCCGGCAACCTCTTCCGGCGTGCCGAAGCGGCGCAAAGGCGTCTGGGCGATACGGGATACGCGGCGCGCGGTGTCTTCGGTGATGGCGGTAGCGAAAGGCGTTTCGATCACGCCCGGAGACACGGCATTGACCCGCACGTTGTGGCGGCCCCACTGCACCGCCAGGTCGCGAGCCGCCTGAACCAGCGCCGCCTTGGTCATGCCGTAGATGCCGATGGCGCCATTGCCGCGCAGGGCGGAGAGGCTGGCCATCAGCACCACGCTGCCGCCGCCCCGTTGCGCCATGGCCGGAATCAGGCGCCGGCAAAGATGAAAGGGGCCGTCCAGATTGACGGCGAAGGTGCGCCGGTAGTCGGCCCAGTCCAGATGTTCGGGATCCTGTTGCGGACCGTGGATGCCTGCATTGCAGACCAGGATGTCGATGGGGGCCCAGCGGGCCGCCTGGGCCAGCAGCGCGTCGGTCTGTTCCCGGTCGGACAGATCGCCGGCCAGGGGCAGGCAGGCGATGCGCTGGGCCTCAAGCTGTGAGGCGACGCCATTCACGGCGTCCTCGCGCAAGTCCACCAACACCAGCCGCGCGCCCAAGGCGCCGAGGGTTGCGGCAACGGCTTGGCCGATGCCGCCTGCAGCGCCGGTCACCAGCGCCGTTTTACCTTGCAGGCTAAAAGGGGAAGTCATGGTTGCGCCTCTTGTTCCGTCTCCGCCATCAGCACGTCCCCTTCCGCCGTGACGGTCAACGCCACCGGATCTAGGGCCTGGCCCAGGCAAGGGCCGAGCAGGCAGGCGCCGCTGGCGATGTCGAACTGGGCGCCATGAGCGGCGCAGACGATGCGCGTGCCGCCCCCGTTGAGATAGGCGTCCTTGCGCCAGGGCAAGGGCGTGTCGCCGTAGTGGGGACAGCGGTCATGCCAGGCGTGCAGCGCGTCGCCGCGTCGCACGACGAACAAGGTGTCGCGTCCGCTGTGCGCCGGATCGAAGCCGCGCGCGGCACCATCGGGCAGATCCTCCAGGCGGCAAAGGCGGACGCGAGTCGTCATGGATTCCTCATGCACCTCAGTGATCGCTCGGCTCGCCGCCGGGGATCCACTTGTCGCGCGGGGCGAAGAGGAACAGCTGCGAAGCATCGGCGCTGAGGGACGCCTCGCGGGCGACCCAGCTGTCGTCGTGCAGGTCCATGTCGGCGTCGTACTCCACATGGCAGCCGAAGGGCGTGTTGAAGTACCAGAACCAGTTGGAGCCGAAGATGTGACGACCGGGGCCCCAGAAGGGTTGGTAGCCCTTGTTGACGAAGCGGGTGCCCGCCTGCATCAGCTCGCCGGGGCCGCCCATGTGGAAGGTGAAGTGTTCGACGCCCTTCATGAACGGCGGCGTCTGGATCAGGAACAGGGTGTGGTGGTCCAGGGTGCCGGCCGGACGCAGGAAGGGACCGACGTCGGTGAAGCGGTCGACGCAGCGGAAGCCGAGACGCTCCACGTAGAAAGCTTCGGCCTTCACCGCATCGGGTACGAAATACACCAGGTGGGACAGGGTGCGCGGCCGCGCCTCGGCATCGGCCCGTGCGGCCAATTCGTTGGGGGCACGCTGGGCCGGCGCGCCGGGTGCGTTGACGGTTTCCGCCGGCAGGTTGAGGGGGCGCCGCACCGTCACCTGGAAGCCCAGGCAGAAGCCCATGTCGTCGAAGGCTTCGATGGAACCGTCAGCCAGGCGACGCACTTCTCTATCCTTGCCCAGCTCTTCGGCGATGGCTTGCAACGTTTGGGCGTCGGCCACGCCGTAGATGGTTTTGCGCAGCATGGCGCCCGTGCCCAGATCCGGGGGCAGACCCGGCGCATCCTTGTGGGCGACCACAATGCCCGTGCCGTCCAGGGCCTCGAAACGGCCGCCTTCCGCGTTGGCATTCACTGCCTGTAAACCGTAGTCGATCAGAAACTGGCTGCAGGCTGCTACGTCGTCGACGCCGAAAACCAGGGCGTCAGGTCCGATGATGTTCATTTCAAGTCTCCATGACATAAGGAAGTGATTGCTCGCGGAATTCCGGGAGCGGGGGAGCCGAAGGCTTCAGTAGAAAATGGGCAAGCGCGGGCAGCAGCACCAGGGCGCCGAGCATGTTCCAGACGAACATGAACGCGAGCAGGATGCCCATGTCGGCTTGGAACTTGATGGGAGAGAAGGCCCAGGTAGCCACGCCCACCGCCAGGGTGAGGCCGGTGAGCATCACCACCTTGCCGGTGAACAACAGCGCCTTGTAGTAGGCGGCCGACAGGGAGAGCCCCATGCGCTGCCAGGCGAGCAGGATGCTGAGAATGTAGAGGGCGTAGTCCACGCCGATGCCGACGCCGAGGGCGATCACGGGCAAGGTCGCCACTTTGACGCCCATGCCCAGCGCCACCATCAGCGCCTCGCCGAGGATGGAAGTGAGCATCAGGGGCAGCACCGCCACCAGCACCGCGCGCCAGGAACGGAAGGTAACGAAGCACAGCAGGATCACCGCGCCATAAACCCAGAACAGCATCTCGTGGCTGGCTTTCTTGACCACGATGTTGGTGGCCGCTTCGATGCCGGCGCTGCCAGCGGCGAGCAGGAACTGGTGGGCTTCGCCATTGTTGTCGGCGGCAAAGGCTTCGACCCGGTCCACCACGCGAACCAAGGTGTCGGCCCGGTGGTCCTTGAGGAAGACGTACACCGTGAGCAGGCCGCAAGTCTCGTTGTAGAGGCCGCGCGGCGCACCGGCGGTGACGGTATTGAGCATGTCCTGGTTGCGGGTCATGTCGTACCAACGCGGCGCGCCTTCGTTGAGGCCCACCATCATCTGCCGCACCAGGCGACCCAGGCTCTGGGTGGATTCGACGCCGGGCAGTTGTTGCAGCTCCCATTCCAGGGCGTCCACCCGCATCAGGGCGTCGTAGGCGGAACAGGCGTTGTCCGGGGTCTTGACCATAATCGCCAGCACGTCGCTGGAGGCGCCGTAGCTGTTGTTCATGAAGGCCACGTCGCGGTTGTAGCGGGATTCGGCGCGCAGTTCGGGCGCACCCGGATCCAGATCCCCTACCTTCAGTTGCAGGCTGACCAGATAGCCGGCCACGGCCAGGATCACAGCGCCGACCACGGCTCCCGTGGCCCACTTGCGCCGGGTGAATCGGTCGAGGAAGGCCCAGAGGGGATGCTTGGTCGCACCGCTGTCTTCGTCTTCCACCAGGGAGCGCTGGGCAGCCTGGGCACTGACGCCGGTGTAGGAGAGCAGGATGGGCAGCAGCACGAGATTGGTGAAGATCAGCACCGCGACGCCGATGGAAGCAATGATGGCCAGATCCTGGATCACCGCGATCTTGATCACCATCAGCACGGCGAAGCCGACGGCGTCGCAAAGCAAGGCGGTGAGGCCGGCAAGGAACAAGCGGCGGAAAGTGAGCCGCGCAGCGATCAGCTTGTCGGCGCCGCAGGCGATGTCTTGCATGATGCCGTTCATCTTTTGGGCGCCGTGGCTCATGCCGATAGCAAAGACCAAGAAGGGCACCAGGATCGAGTAGGGGTCCAGGCTGTAGCCCAACAGGGGCAGCATGCCCAGTTGCCATACCACCGCGATCAGGGAGCAGGTCACCACCAGGAAGGTGCTGCGCACACAGCGGGTGTACCAATAGATCATGGCGGCGGCGATGAGGATGGCTGCGGCGAAGAAGAACAGGATTTCGCGCAGACTATCGATCAGGTCGCCGACGATCTTGGCGAAGCCGGTGATGTGGATGCGCACGCCTTCCTTCTCGTACTTGGCGCGAACCTGTTCCAGGGTGGCGGAGAGCTTGGCGTAGTCGAGGGACTTGCCGGTAGCGGGATCGGTGGCAAGCAGGGGCACATAAATGACGGTGGATTTGGCATCGTGGGCCACCAATTGCCCCACTTCGCCGGAGCGATCCACGTTGATGCGCAACTGAGCCAGGCTGGCTGCCGAACCATCGTAGCCGTCGGGGATCACCGGGCCGCCTTCCAGGCCCTCTTCGGTCACGCCGTTCCAGCGCGTGTTGGGCGTCCACAGGGATTTCATGAACTGGCGATAGACGCCGGGCGTGAGGAAGATTTCGTCGCTGATCTTTTGCAGGGTCTGCATGTATCCGGCGTCGTAGATGGAGCCTTTCGGGTTCTCCACGGCGATGCGCACGGCGTTACCCAGGCCACTCAATTCCTTCTGGTACTGCAGGTAATTGGCGATGTAAGGGTGCTGGGTGGGGATGGTCTTCTCGAAGCTGGCGTTGAGGGTGAGGCGCGTGGCGAGAAGGACCGATACCAACGTCATCAGCACGCAGATGGCAATGACGACGCGACGGTTGTTGAACAGCAGACGCTCGAGCAAGCCGCCGGACTTGGGATCGAAGTCGTCGATGCCGGGAACGGCGGAAACGTTAGATGAGTGCATGGCAGACCTTTAGTGAGTCCAGGGCTGAACGGAGACACCGCGAAAGCCGGCGGTGACGAGCCGTTTGCTGTCGGCAACGGTGGCGCGGATAGCGGCAGGGGCCGCCAAGCCTTGCAGGGGCATGAGCGGCTGGGCGTCTTCACCGCCCATCAAAAATTGGCCGGCCTGGTTGAGCCAAAGCTGTTTGCCGTTGGGAAGCGTGGTGACGCTCAGGAGGGAAACCGGCATCGGATTGGCCACGTCGCTCCAGGTCTTGCCCTGGTCAGGCGTGAACAACAGCTTGCCCTTCATGCCGACGGCAAAGAGGCCCTTGGCCGTCGGATGCAATTCAAACAGGCTGCCTTTGTAAGGCAACCCCAGGCGCTTGAAGGTCATGCCGCCATCGTTGGAGGCGAAGAAGCAAGCTTGTTCGCCGGCAATGAACATGTGCTCATCTTGGACGGCGATGGCGTAGAGGTGGTTGCCCTTGGGGTTGTCGAGCTTGTCGCCGAAGTCGTCCCAGGTGGCACCACCGTCGCGGCTGCGGAAGGCGAGGCCGAAGGCGCCGACCACTTGGACTGATTTGGCGTCGGCCACATGCAGGGCGAGGAAGGGTTTGTCGGCACCGTCTTTGAGCCAGCGCTGAGCGGCGGCTTCACTGACGCCGCTTTTGGCGATACGGTCGGCGACCTGACGACCATCGAGTTGGAGTTTCCAATGTTCGCCGCCGTCCTCGGTCTTGAGGATGACGCCGCTATGGCCGACGACCCAGCCGATGCGGGCGTCGGCAAAGGCAACGGCGGTGAGGGAGACGCTGACCGGCACCACAGCCTGGCGCCAAGTGCCGCCTTGGTCGTCGGAGAGCAGGACGATGCCGCGCTCGCCCACGGCCACCAGACGGGAGCCGGCTTGCGTTCCGGCGCGGGTCAGGTCGAGCATCACGGCGCGTGACGCAAGGCTGGAGATCAGTGCGGGCCGATCAAGGGGATCGGCCATCGTGTTGGCCTGGGCCGGCATGGCGGGCAAGGTGCCGGCAAGCAAGGCGAAGGCAGCTATCAGTGTGGGGCGGTGCATGGCATCGTTCTCGTTATGTGCCCCGCTCCCCGTCGAGGGGGAGCGGGTTGGTCGCGGGGATTACAGTTTTTTGTGCTCAGCGCACCCCTTCGCCGGCCATGGCATCGGGAGTGAATGAGCTGTCGCTGACTTTGGGGATAACGGCGTACGGTGCGCCTTTCTCGTTAACCACGTCGTTCACGAACCAAGTACCTGTCACGAGGTCGTAAAAGCCGAAGCTCACAGGAGTAGTCGCGGGAACGTCGGGCATGGCCACCGGCAATTGCCACACGGTTTTCCACAACTGTCCGTTGGCATCCCAGCGGTCGCCCAACACTGCGGCCCAGGTGTCTTCATCGATGTAGTAGCGGCTCTTGGGCGCCTGGTGACGCTGCCCTGCCTTGAGCGCGGCTTCCACCACCCAGACGCGATGCAGCTCCCAACGCACGTGGTCAGGGTTCAAATGGTGATCGCCCACCAGCTCCGCATCCTTGACCAGATTGGAGCGATTGCTGTTGTAGGGAATCAGCATCTCTTTCTTGCCCACGATCTTCCAATCGAAGCGCTTGAGCGTCTCTGCGCTGGCGAAGACGTTGAGTTCGTCGAAGCTCAAGACACCGGCGGTGGCGGGTGTCGGGGTGTCGCAGCAAGCGTTCGGCAGCTTGCGCACGCGGCGCTGGCCGGTCAGGTAGACCCAAGCTTGGGTCTTGTCCGGATCCAGGTTCTCGCGGCCGACGATGGCTTCACCGGCGCGAATGGGAGGGCCGGAGTTCAGCAGACGAACCAGCCAGTAATCGCCGTTGAACTTGTCGAGGCTGGCGTCCTTGGCGTAATAGGGCATCTGCTTGATGGTCGTGCCTTCGACGGTCATGACCTTCTTGCCGTCGGAGGTGACCAGATAGGCACGGATTTCCTCCTTGGCCGTCTCGCCGCGCCAGTTGAGCATGTGGTTCCACATGATCTCTTCGCCGGTCTTGGGAATCGGGAAGGGAATGCCCCCGATGGCGCCCTTGACCACAATGCCCTCCAGCTTGGCGCGGGTGGCGTTCTTGAGGGTGTTGTCATAGACGTACTGGGGCGCAGCCGCGGTGCGGTGAGTCGGATAAACGTCGATGCGATAGCTGGGATATTTCTTCAACATCGCCTTGACGCCATCGGTCAGCTTGTCGCCGTACTTGTCCATGTTGGCGCCCGTGACGGAGTACAGGGGCTTTTCTGCGGCGAAGGGATCGCTACGCTTGCCGCCCGCTTTGTAGCCTGCGGGGACCACGGTGTTGCCGCCACTCCAGGCAGGAATGCTGCCGTCCTTGTTGCCCGCTTTCTCGGCACCGAAGGGCGTCAGTTCGGATTTGAGCTTGGCCGCTTCATCGGCGGAGACGGCAGCGAAGACGAAGGGACTTGCAGTCAGCAACGCAGCAACAAGGGCGGCGCGCAGGGATGTGCTTTGATTTTTTTTCATGATCTCTCTCTGGGCAAAGTTAGAAGGTGGTACGCGCGGAGAAGGCGATGAAGTCCCGGTCATGCAGGGATTGCTTGTAGCTGAAGCTGTTGGCGGCATTCAGGAAGGTGCCTTCGGGACCGAAGAAGTGGGTGTAGCTCAGCCCCACACGCCAGCTGTCCAGGTAGATGCCGTTCACGCCGATGCTGAAGTCGCCACCGCCGTCAGAGGGGAAGGAGCCCGGGCCGATGGCCATGGAGCGCGAACCCTTGGGGCTGAAGCCGAGGCCGATGGGTACTTCGATATCCAGGCCGGGAAGCACCTGACGGTAAGTCGGCGTGAACACGCCGCGGAAGGCAACGGCGTCGCGGGTTGCGCGGGGATCCAGTGCAGCGACACCGACCGCATTGACCGGGTTGTGGGCGATGTGCAGCACCCGGTTCCAGGCCACTTCGGCTGCGACAGAAGCCTCGTTGAATAGGAACGTGGGTTGCAAGGTCCACAACACGGACGCGTTCACGTGGGCCGTGTCGCCGGTGGCATAACCCGGATTGTTGCTGTTGTTGGTGGCCGCACCGCCCAGGGCGCTGGCATCGAAGGCGCCGCTGCTGGCCAAGTCCTGGTTGTGGCGGATCGAAGCTTCCGCTGCCACGTTGGCTTCGCCGAAGGTGTGGCTGACGCTGCCGCCGAAAGCGGTGATGCCTTCGTGGTAAGCGAGGCGATAGCTGACCGGGCCGCCGGCGAGGAAGCAGGGAGAGAAGGGGCCCATGGTGACGCCGGCAGGACCGAAAGCCGCGGCACAACCCGCGTTGGGGACCACCGTTTGTGCGAGGCCCACATTGGTGACCTGCTGGAAACTCTTGCTATGGAAACGGATCAGGTAGAGGCCGTAGTCGGTTGCGTCGTCGCGGAAGCGCAGTTGAATGCCGCCTTGTCCCGAGTTGCTGGCCCGTTGATCGCCCAGTCGCGGTGCGTTATTGGCGAAGGGGGAACCGGGGCCGGTGAGGAGCAGTTGCTCGGCGCCATCCGGATTGGTGTCGCCCTGAGAGAAGTAGCTGCCCACGGCGGGCAAGCGGTTGGGCGCCCAGCGGAACTGGTAATAACCGCCGACGGAAACTTCAGGCGTGAGCTGAATCTGGCCGGAGATCTGTTGCACGGGCCGAATCGCTTCCTTGAACTGGGTGTTGGGCACCGACAGCAGCTTGACCACATCCACCGGGGCCATGCCGCCGGCAATGGCATTGCCGCCGAAGAACAGGGACTCACCCCATTGCAGCGCATGCTTGCCCGCGCGCACCGTGGCGCGCTGTTCGCCCAGGTCGAACTTGCCGTAGATGAAGGCGTCGAGAATCTCGCCGCCCTGGCCATGGATGTGCTTGGTGGCCGAGGTGAACTGGTTCGCGGGAACGGAGGTCTGGTTGGGGAAGGCACCGCCGGCGGAGCCGGGGTTGTCGTTGCTGCCGGTGTACTTACTGTCATTCCAGGCAGCTGCGCTGATCCGCGCGCCCACGTTCTGGTAGGACATATCCAGCTCAGACAGCAAGTCGAAGCGGTTGGAGATCTGGCCCTTCTTGAAGTTGCGGTCGCCGTCGTCCAGATTGGGATTTGCGGTCAGGGTGGCGTCGGGGTTATTGGTCCGCCAGGCGGCCGAGTATTTGATGGTGTTGTCCCAAGTGGCTTTGAAGTCTGAGTTGCCCGTGTCGAACTGGAATGCCTGGGCCGGCGCGGCGGCATAGAGGCCGGCGACAAGCATGGGCAGCAGCGTGCGTCGGGTCAGGCGGCGCATCGGTTGGGGGGTGGTCGTCATGCTGTTCCTCCTTGTGGTTATAAAAATCTAACGGTCCCCTTTTCGGGGACCGGGACAAGCAAACTCAGATGGGCTCGGCGACTCGCTGCCAGACCTTGTGCATGAGGCCCACAGTGTCTGCATCGGGCGTGGGTCTCTGTTCCCATTCGCCGATTTGGATGGAACTGCCGCCGACGAACATGACGCGGTCGTAGCGGCGCTGCCAGTAACGCTCTAGGGCGGCGGGCACGTCGCGGTCCTTGGCCAGTTCTTCGCCCAGGACCACCGCGTCCTCGACAGCCATGGCTGCGCCCTGCCCCATGTGCGGGGTGGCGGAGTGGGCGGAATCGCCCAGCAGTGCGATGCGACCCTTGAACCAGCGTTCCTTGACGATGGCCGGCTCCAGAGGGCGATACACCACCAGGGAGGGATCGGTGATCTGGTCGCGGATGGGGGGGATCAGGCCGCCGTAGCCTTCGAGGCGGTGGCGCAGTTCGTCCGCCAGGGTGGCTTCGGGGAAGTGGGGGTTGCCGGGCTCGGCGCCCACGTAGAACACGTACATGGTGTCCTCGGTGAGCGGCATGAAACCGGCGGTGCCGCCCGGCTTGCCTTTGTGGATGTAGGACCAGGTCAGGTCCTTGGGGCGCGGAATGTTGTAGCGCCAGACGCCCTGGCCAGTGTAGGTAGGCGTATAGCGGTCGCCGAAGAGTTGGCGGCGCAGACTGGAGTAGGCGCCATCGGCACCGACCACCAGGCTGTAGCTGCCCTTGCTGTCGTCGGAAAACTCCACGTCCACGTGATCGCCCCGGTCCACTACGTTGCGACAGGTGACACCCAGACGCACGGGAATACCGCGTTCGGTAACGGCATCGGTCAGCACCTTGTGCAGCGCCGGCCGGGTCAGCCCCAGGTCGCCGGGCAGGCCGGGGCCGCCGATTTTCATGCTGGGGTTTTCGACCCTGACGTTGCCTGCCACGTCGCAAATCTTCACGCCATCCACCGGGAAGCCGGCGGCCACGGCAGCATCGGCTACACCCAGCGCGGCCATGGCACGAATGAAGTTGCCTTGCACCACGATGCCCACGTGATAGACCTTCCAGTCCTCACGGATTTCCACCACTTCCACGTCGATGCCTTGCTGCTTCAGGGACAGGGCTGCGGACAGGCCGCCGATACCACCGCCGACGATAAGAACTTTTCCAAGAGTCGCCATGCTGATTTCTCCTTATTGATTCGTTGTTTGGTTGATCTGATAAGCGAGGCTCAGTGGCCTTCGCCTTTGTCTGCGGCGGGCACGTAGTCGGGAACGAATTCCACGCGCCAAGGGATCGGTCCCTTCATGAAATCCGGCCGGTTGTGCATGAAGATGGCCGTACCGAAACGGGGCTCGAACTCGCGGGGCACCCAGCGGTCGTCCACGCAATCGCAATCGGCGCCGTATTCGGCATCGCCGCCGGCGGGGCTGGACCAGTAGTGGTAGAGGGCGGAAGAGATGCGGTGACGCCCCATGCCCCAATCCATGGCGGTGCCCTCGTTGCGGAATTCCTTCCAGCCCTTGGCTTCCATGTGATTGGAGCCAATCATGAGTTCATCCAGGTCTTCCACCGCGAAGTTGGCGTGGTTGAAGCGGAGCTTGCCGTCCATGCCGGGGAAGGGCAGGTTGCCGTTGAGGCAGAAGATGCTGTGGTGCTCGACGGCACCGTCGCAACGGGCATAGCAGCCGAAGGGACCTTGCTTGTCGGTGAGCTTGAAATTGAGCCGGTCGCGGAAGAAGGCCCAGGCTTTCATGTTGTCGGGGAAAGCCCAGACCACGTGATCGATGGACTTGGGATGGGCGCGGGTGATCCACTTGCGCGACTGATTGAGGCGACGCACCGTGCCCGGCTCGTTGGCGGGGCTGGAGGCGGAATGCACCGGCAGCGGACGCCAGACCTTGAGCCCGAGGGCCAGGCCGAAGTCGGTGACGAAGTGAACCACGCCCTCGTCATCGGTACGCAGTTCGTGGTCGCGGGACAGGTCGGCCACGAGACGTGCCAGAGAGTCCTCGCTGTCCACGCCCCAGACGCACTCATGCACCCCGCGACCGACGACGCCGCTCTTGGGCACGGCAGGATCGGACAGGTGACACACGATGACGTTGGACCCGTTGGGCAAACGGAATTGGGTGTGACGTTCGCCCTTCTCCAGGACGATCAGCCCAAAGTCTTCAAAGAACCGGGTGCTCGCCTCCACATCCTCCACGGCATAGAGCAGGGTGTGTATTCCATTCAGGGCCATCGACTTCGCTCCTATCAGTTGAAAGCGCAATCCGCGTGCGCAGCGGGATTGCGGTGGATAGGTGCGCAGCTTATGGACCGGGCTTTAATTTGAAAAATCATTTGTTTCGATCTAAAGTATCGGCCTTGACGATAGTTGAGCTGCCGAACGCCATGCATTTCAATCGCCTGGATCTGAACCTCCTGGTCGCCCTCGACACCCTGCTGGAAGAGCTCAACATCACCCGCGCGGGGGAGCGGCTGAGCCTCAGCCAATCGGCCATGAGCGGCGCTCTGGCGCGGCTGCGCGACTACTTCCAGGATGAGCTGCTGGTCCAGGTGGGGCGCAAGATGATGCCCACCGCCCTGGCGGAAAACTTGCGGCCGCGCGTGCGTTCGATCCTGCTGGAGATCCAGGCCACGGTGGAAGCGCGGCCCAGCTTCGACCCGGCCACTACCAGCCGGCACTTCCGCATATGCGCGTCGGACTACGTAGTCACGGTGTTGTTCACCCAAGCTTTGGCTCGCCTTAGTCAGACGGCGCCTGGGCTTTCCTTTGAATTCCTGCCCCAGACCGAGAACGTTTTTGAGCCGCTGGATCGCGGAGAGATAGACCTGCTGATCCTGCCCGACGCCTACACCTCGGACCGGCATCCCCACGCCGATCTGTTCCAGGACGATTTCGTCTGCGTGGTCTGGGACCAGAACTCGACGGTGGGCAACAGCCTGAGCCTGGATCACTACCTGTCCCTGGGCCACGTGACGACCCGTATCGGTGTCACCAAGCGCGTCCCGGCCCTGGATGAGTGGTTCGCCAACCAGCACCATTACAACCGCCGGCTGGAAGCCATTGCCTACGACTTCAACACGGCGATGCAAATGGTGATCGGCACCCAGCGGGTGATCACCACCCACCGCCGCCTGGCCTTGCATCACGCGCGCCACCTGCCTTTGCGCCTCGTACCTGCGCCGCTGCCCGTGCCGCGTCTGCTGGAGCGCATGCAATGGCATCCCTACCAGGACCAGGACGTAGGCCATCGCTGGCTGCGCGACATGCTGGTGCAAGTGGCGCAGGAGACGGCGGTCGTCTGAGCGCAATGCCGATGCGGAGTGGGTAGGCCGTGTCGTTACGGCATCAAATGAAAATCCGGCAAGGTCTCCAGCAGCGTCGGCGCGAACTCGCCATCGAGCAGGATGAAGGCCATGCGCGCCAGTCGCTCGCTGCGGTTTTCCCAGGCGTGGTCGGTGCCGCGCTGAATGACGATGTCGCCAGCCTTGAGGTGGACTTCCGAATCCGTGAGCAGCAGCACCATTTCACCTTCGAGCACGATGCCGTAATCCACGGTGCGGGTGCGATGCATGGGGCTGCACACGCCGCCCTGATTGGCAGGAAGAAAGTCGATGACGCGCACCGTGCTGCCGCCGGGCGCGGGGTGAACCTTGGGGACAGCGATGGTGGGCTCGGGTTCGTCCGCCGTGATCGGCGCAGGGCTGGCCGAGGTGGCCCAGATTTCAAAAAATTCGGCGCCGGGAACACTGCGCGTGTGGAGGGGCTGTTCGATCCGCAGCGCCATGGACTTGCCGTTGGCATCGTGGCCGGTGATGACGCGTTTTCCTTGGTAACTCATGAGGGACTTCCCAAAAAAATGCCCGGCCATGAGGGTAGGGGCCGGGCCAGAGGAGAAACATGAAACCTGTGAGAGATCAGGCGACCCTGCCGCCCAGGTTCTCCGCCACCCAGTCGGAGATGAAGTTGCCGGCGTTGGCGCTGTTGTCGAAGCTGCTGTGCTGGATGCCGCCTTCGCGCGGGGTGAATATCTTCAGCTCGCGCTTGGGGCTGTTCACCAGTTGCTCGTAAGTCTGGTGCGCATATTCCAAAGGAATTTGCTTGTCGGCTTGGCCATGAGTCACTAGGAAGGGCACCTTGATCCGCTCAACGACGCCGTTGAGGTGGATCTTTTCGGCAAGCTGCATGAACTCGTCCATGTCCTTGGCGCCCCAGACCCAGCGCACGTGTTCCCAGTAGTGGGGCACGGGCTTTTCGCCTTCGTTGGCGAGGCGGCGCTTTTGCAGCTCACCCCAGTTGTGGTTGGCGCCAAAGGAAACGCCCAGGGCGAAGCGAGGCTCGAAGGCCACGGCGCGGGGGCAGTAGTAGCCGCCCAGAGAAACCCCCATGAGGCCGATGCGGTGGGGATCCACGTCGTCGCGGGTCTCCAGATAATCCACCACTTTGCTGGCCCAGACCTCGGTGTTGTACACGGCAGTCAGGCCGTGCAGGCGCAGGGCCTCGCCGGTGCCGGGCTGGTCGATGATGAGAGAGGAGATGCCGCGCTTGGCCAGCATCTGGGGCAGGCCGACGCGGTGTTGCATTTCCTTGGTGGAATCGAGGCCGTTGATCTGAACCAGGATCGGCGCCCTGCCCTGCTCGCCTTCGGCACGCACGTAGAGGCCGGAGATGTGGACATGCTGGTAGGGAATTTCTACGCGCTCGCAGTTCTCATGGGACAGCTTGACGCCCTTCTGGAAGGTGCTGATGAACTTGGCGTAGAGCTCGGCACGGCCTTCGGCGCCATGGGCCTGCATGCGTTCGGCGGTGATGTAGTAGGTGGCGGCGCGGTTCAGCTTGTCGCCTGCGGACAGCAGGCGGCCGACGGCTTCGTCCTCGGCGGCCAGTTCGGTGAGCTTGTCGCCCATGCGCACCCAGGTTTCGCGGAAGGCGCGGGTGCCTTCGGCATCGGGCTGTTTCGACGCCTCGATCAAAGGCGCGCACATCTCTTCGATCTCGCCGATCTTGGCACCCATTTCGATAGCCAGGTCGACGGAAAGATTCCAGACGTAGTTGGTTGGGAAGTAGCGAAACATTTTTTCTCTCCATGTTGGGGTGGGCTGTGTCGCCCATGCCGGCGGAGAGAATAGTCAAAGCCTAAAGTAGATAGAACTCGCTTCTATCAATGACAACCATCAACCAGACGGATGCCAGGGGAAAGCTCAGCGCGTCGCGCGGGCAGGAACCACCACGTTGGCGATGCCGGACTGCATCACTTTGCCGTCCTGATTGAGCGTGCGCATGGCTACACAGACGATGCCCCGGTCGGGCTTGGAGGTGGAACGTCGGACTTCCTGCACTTCCAAATCCACGTGAATCTCGTCGCCGGGGCGCAGGGGATTGGGCCACTTGAGTTCATCCACGCCGGCGCCCACGAGTCCGCTGGCCGGCTTGAAGTCACAACGGACCATGAGCCCCATGGTGAGGGCTGCCGTGTGCCATCCACTTGCTGCCAAGCCGCCGAAGAAGGTCTTGGCCGCCGCTTCGGGATCGGTGTGGAAAGGCTGTGGGTCGTAGCGAGTGGCGAACTCGATGATCTCGTCGGCCGTCACCACTTGGGAGGCGGAAGTCCAGGTTTGGCCCGGTGCAAAGTCTTCGAGATAGAGCAAGGTCATCGGGGTTCCTTGGCAATCAGAACCGGGCGCGCAGCGCGGCTTGATACTCGGCTACGCCCGCATCACCCTCCTGGGGTGCCCAGGGTGCCTTCTCCGCGTCGGTCAGCATCGCGAAGGGGCCAGCCTTGGCTTCCAGGAACACTGTGCTCGGTTCCAGGGCCAGCACCGTGTGGAAGGTGCCGTGGGGAATATCGCAGCCCATCACGTCGCCATCGGCGCGCAGGGTTGTGCACGTTAAGACATTGCCTGCCTCGTCGAATTCCACCAAGCCCAAGGCGCCGCGCAACACCACCATGGTTTCATCTTTGTTCACGTCCGCGTGACGATGGGGCGCGATGTAGCTGCCGGGTTCGATGGCGTTCAGCAGCCGGTGGGCGGGGAACTCGTTGTTCGGATGAAAGTTGCGGTTCTTGCGCCCGCGAGGCGCGGCCTTGGCTTCGGCGCTGACGGCGTCAAGCAGGGCTTTGTCGATGAGAGGAATCATGAGTAGATGACTTTCACGTTGTCGGGCGTCAGCCATTCGGCGAGGCTGGCGAGCAGGTTGTCGTCCAGGTGCACGCGCCAGGCGGCGGGGAGGTCCATCTCGGCTTGGGCGGTGTTGTTGCGGTAGCTGAGGCGCACGCGGCAGGGGCCGTCCTTGTAGGGGCTGAGGAGCGAATGTAGCTTGCGCGCATCGGCTTGGCCGTTCATGGACAGTTGCAGGCGGCGCGCGAAGCGGCCCCGTGCTTCGGCCAGGGTGAAGGCTTTTTCGGCGGTGACGCGCAGGCCGCCGCTGAAGGCGTCGTCCTGCACTTTGCCTTCGATCAGCAGCAGTTCGTCTTCCTTGAACTTGGGCCGCTCGGCTTCGAACAGTTCGTTGTACACCACCACTTCGAGCTGGCTGGTGCCGTCGTCCAATGTAAGGATGCACATCTTGCCGCGACGGCCCATCTGGATGCGGGTGGAGAGCACCACGCCGGCCATCAGCACGAGATCCTTCTGGGCCGAGAGTTGGCCGAGGGGACGCTTCACGAAAGTGGAAAGCTCTTTGCGGAAGGCGTTGAACGGGTGGCCGGAGAGGAAGAAACCCAGCGCCTGCTTTTCTTGCAGCAGTTGTTCCCGCTCGCTCCAGCGCGGCACGTCCACGTAGTGTTCCGTGTCGCTGGCGCCGCCGTCGCCCATGTCGAACAGGCCGCTCTGCAAGGCGTTGCGCTCGGCTTGTTCCGCCGCTTCCAGGGCCACGCCCACGGAGGCGAGCAACTTGGCGCGGTGGTCGTCGATGGAATCAAACGCACCGGCCTTGATCAGGGCTTCGATCACGCGGCGATTCACCACGCGCTTATCGAGGCGCTTGCAGAAATCGAACAGATCCTTGAACGGCCCGCCCTCATTGCGCGCCTTGAAGATGCAGGTCAACGCCGCTTCGCCGGTGCCCTTGATGGCGCCCAGGCCGTAGCGGATGGTCTTGCCGTCAATGGGCTGGAAGCGCACACCGCCGCTGTTGATGTCCGGCGGCAGGAAGGTGAGGCCCCGGTCCTTGCCGTCCTTGAGGAAGAACTGGACCTTGTCCGTATCGGCCATTTCCGAGGACAAGGTGGCGGCCATGAAGCTGGCCGGGTGGTGGCACTTGAGCCAGGCCGTGTGATACGCGACGAGCGAGTAGGCGGCGGCGTGGGACTTGTTGAAACCGTAGCCGGCGAACTTGTCGATGTAGTCGAAGATTTCGTTGGCGGTGTCGGCGGTGATGTTCTGCTTGCCCGCGCCTTCGATGAACACGGCCCGCTGCTTGGCCATTTCCTCGGCGTTCTTTTTACCCATGGCCCGGCGCAGCATGTCGGCGCCGCCCAGCGAGTAGCCAGCCACCACCTGGGCGGTCTGCATCACCTGCTCCTGGTACACCATGATCCCGTAGGTGGTGGACAGCACCTTCTCCAGGGAAGGCGTCAGGTAGGTGACCTTCTCGCGCCCGTGCTTACGGTTGATGAAGCTCGGGATCAGGTCCATAGGACCGGGACGGTACAAGGCGTTGAGGGCGATCAGGTCTTCCAGTCGGTCGGGCTTGGCCTGGACCAACATGTCCTTCATGCCGCGGGATTCAAACTGGAACACCGCCGTGGTGTTGGCGTTGCGGAAGACGTTTTCGTACACCGCCTGATCGTCGAGGGGCAGCTTCTCCAACACGACGCTGCCACCTTCCACGTTGTTGGCGAAGTCCACGGCTTCGTTGAGGATGGTGAGCGTGCGCAGGCCGAGGAAGTCGAACTTCACCAAGCCGGCTTTTTCCACGTCGTCCTTGTCGAACTGACTCACCACCGAGTTGCTGCCATCGGCGGAGTAGAGCGGACAGAAGTCGGTGAGTTTGCCCGGCGCGATCAACACGCCGCCTGCGTGCATGCCGATGTTCCGGGTCATGCCTTCGAGGCGGATGGCCAAGTCCCACAGTTGGGAGACTTCCTCCTCGTTGTTAATGCGCTCGCTGATCTGGGGTTCTTTTTCCCGCGACGTCTTGAGGTCGATGCCCAGTTCGTTGGGAATCAGCTTGGCGAACTGGTCCACGAAGTTGAAGGGCAGGTCGAGCACCCGGCCCACGTCGCGGATCACGGCCTTGGCGGCCATGGTGCCGAAGGTGGCGATTTGGGAGACGCAGTGGCTGCCGTACTTGTCCTTCACGTACTGGATCACTCGGTCGCGGCCTTCCTGGCAGAAGTCCACGTCGAAGTCGGGCATGGAGACCCGTTCCGGGTTGAGGAAGCGCTCGAACAGCAGCTCGTAGTAGAGCGGATCCAGGTCGGTAATCAGCAGCGAGTAGGCCACCAGCGAACCGGCACCGGAACCCCGGCCCGGCCCCACGGGCACGCCGTTGTTCTTGGACCACTGGATAAAGTCGGCCACGATCAGGAAGTAGCCGGGGAAGCCCATCGATTGGATGGTCTTGATCTCGAACTCCAGCCGCTCCTCGTAGCGAGGCCGCTGCTTCTCTCGTTCCTCGGGATCGGGGTAGAGATGCTCCAGGCGGTAGGCCAAGCCCTTGCGGGATTCGTTGGCGAGGTGGTCGTCCAGGCTGATGCCGTCGGGCGTGGGGAAGTCGGGCAGGAAGTGCTTGCCCAAGGTCACGGTCAAGCTGCAACGCTTGGCGATTTCCACCGTGTTCTCGATGGCTTCGGGCAAGTCGCTGAACAGCTCCGCCATCTCGGCCTGGGTCTTGAAGCACTGCTGCTCCGTGTAGGGCTTGGGCCGGCGGGTGTCGGCCAGCACGTAGCCTTCGGCAATACAGGTCCGGGCCTCGTGGGCCATGAAGTCGTCCGGATCCATGAACTGGATCGGGTGGGTCGCCACCACGGGCAGGTCCATGCGGCCGGCCAGCTCCACGGTCTGGGACACTAGGCTTTCCTGCTGGGCGTTGTCCCGATTGCCGTGGGGGCGCTGGATTTCCAGGTAGTAGCTGTTGGGGAAGAGTTCGACCCAACGCTGGGCCCGCTCTTGGGCCAGATCAAGTTTGCCCGCAGCCAGCAACGGTGCCAGATCGCCCGAAGGCCCGCCGGAAAGGGCGATCAGGCCGCTGTTGTCACCGTTGGCCAGAGCCTGAATGCTGATCTCGGCGCGGCCCTGGCGGCGCGGTTGCAGGTAGGCGGCGGAGAGCAACTCGCACAGGCGCAGATAGCCGGCTTTGTTCTTGACCAGGATTTGCAGGCGGGCGGCCACGTCGCGGGTGGGATCGCGAGCGTCTTCATCGCGTATCCAGGCATCGCAGCCGATGATGGGCTTGATGCCCTTGCCCCGCGCGCCGTTGTAGAACTTGACCATGCCGAACAGATTGGCCAAGTCGGTGATGGCCATGGCGGCCATGCCGTCCTTCTTGGCGCGGCCCAAAGCATCATCGATACGGACGATGCCGTCGGTGATGGAGTATTCGGTGTGGAGGCGGAGATGTACGAACTGGGGCTGGGGCATGGCGGCAGGGATTCTACCTTTCCGCCCCCATGCTCGATGGGTAATTGCCGGGCTGCACGGAGCCCGGCAATCAGCTACCTACGCTCAGGCTGCCTTTAGCTTTGCCGCCAGAGTGGCGACCCGTTGACCCAGATGGGCGGCGGTTTTCAGGTCGGAGTCGCGCATGGCTTCGGCGCCCTGGTCGGCGTTGGCCTGAGCCATGGCGCCGGAGAAGCTGCCCAGACGATTGAGGTCGTCCACGGAGCCGGTGCTGGAGTTGTTGCCGGGCATCAGGCCGGTGCCGGTCCAGATCATGCCGTGCTGGTTGGCGTAGATCATCAGCTGGATCAGGGTGCCCAGCTTGTCGCCGGACTGGCTGGCGGAAACGGTGAAGCCGGCGGCCACTTTGTCCTGCCAGCCGCGCGCCATCCAGACCTTGGAGCTGGCATCCATGAAGGCCTTGAAGGGCGCGGAAACGCCGCCCATGTAGGTGGGCGTGCCGAAGATGATGGCGTCGGCGGCGTCCAACTCGGTCCAGCCGGCGTCATTGATTTCAGCCACGTTCAACAATTTGCCGGTGACGCCGGCAACGGACAGGGCGCCTTCCAGGACGGACTGGGCTTGGCGGGCGGTGTGGCCGTAGCCGCTGTGGTAGGCGATAACAATTTTGGTCATGGTGGGAATTCCCGGAAAGTTATAAAAATAGTTCAACAAAATTCACCATAGAATGGTGCCATACGCGGACCATGTCTAAGTCGAATTCAGTCGGCGATATTTTCCGAACATATCGTTTAATTAATTTCACATGAAGATTTCCCTCGACGCCCTGCAACTACTGGATGCCATCGATGTGAAGGGCAGTTTCGCCGCTGCCGCCGAATCCCTGCACCGGGTGCCGTCAGCGGTAACTCACGCGGTACGCAAGCTGGAGCAGGATTTGGACGTGGCGCTGTTCCTGCGCGAAGGCCGTCGCGCCCAGCTCACCCCCGCTGGACGCGCTCTGCTGGAGGAAGGCCGTCATCTGCTCAAGGCCGCCGGTGCCCTGGAGTGCCGGGTACAGCGCATCGCAAAGGGTTGGGAGGCAGACCTATGCCTCGCCGTAGACAGCACCATCGACCTGGGCGCCCTGATGCCCCTCGTCGCGGAATTCGACCGGGAACATGGCGGCACCCGCCTGCGCTTCACCCACGAAGTGCTGGGTGGCACCTGGGATGCCCTCGTCACGGGGCGTGCCGACCTGGCGGTGGGCGCCCAAGGCGAACCGCCGCCCGGCGCGGGCATCGCCACCCTGGCCTGGGGGCAATGCCGCTTTGCCTTCGCCATGAGGCCCGACCATCCCCTCGCCGCGCTGCCCGAACCCTTGCCGGCGGCCGAGATCGCCCGGCATCGCATCGTGGTCATCGCCGACACTTCCCGCGAACTGCTCGCCCGTAGTGCGGGCATTACCGGCGGCCAGGACACCCTGACCGTTCCCAACTTGGCGGCGAAACTGGCCGCCCAGGTGGCGGGCCTGGGCATTGGCCATTTACCCCTTGGCACCGCACGACGGGAAGCAGCCGCGGGCCGGCTGGTTATTAAGGAAATCGAGGGTGGCATGGCACCAAGCCCAGTCAGCCTGGCGTGGCGTCACGGCACCAGCGGCAAGGCTTTAGAGTGGTTTCGCAAAAAACTGGCGACGGACGAATGGGAAGCACGGCTGCTGGAGCCGCTTTAGCGCCAATTTCACGCATAAACCGGGGAACAACGTCTGTATTTGCAGAACCATCCAGAGAGTTGTCACTAAAATGGCGTAAATAGAATCAAAACACCGAGGGGGCTTACCGGCGTGCGTTACACCGACGATAGAGAAAGAAGCGCGGAATACCTTCGCTTGGCTCTGCCCCTGATGACCAAACAGGCGGCAGGCCTGCATCCGCTCAGCTACGCGGTCTGGTACGAGTACGTATCGGGCGCGAATCCGCCCCTGAAGGAACACCTGGATCGACTGATGGCGGAAGGCCGGGTGCTGGACGATGAACAAATCCATGTCATCTATCGACAGTTCGTTGCCGAACTGGATGAGGAAGCCGCCCGCCGTGTGGCCCAAGGCTTCCAACAAGTCCTGGTGGACGTGGGCCGATCAGTGGATCAGGCCGGCGACCAGGCCAGCCGCTTTGGCCGCTCCTTGGAGCAGTGGGAAGCGGACTTGCAGGATGACGCCCCGCCGAGCCAGTCCGAGAGCCGCAAGCAGGTGTTGCAGGACACCCGCCAGATGCAGGACACCATGTCGGTACTCAAAGAAAGCCTGAACGAAAGCCGTCAGGAAGTGGAGCGCCTACGCCGCGAAGTCGCACGGGCCCGCATGGATTCCCTGTCCGATAGCTTGACCGGCCTCGCCAATCGAAAGGGTTTCGACCAAGCCCTGGAAGCCTGCCTGGCCTCCCAGCCGAACGCGGAAGCCGGCCCCAGTCTGTTGGTGGCCGACATCGACAACTTCAAACAGATCAATGACAACTACGGCCACCTCTTCGGCGACCGGGTGATCCGCATGGTGGCCGACATTCTCAAGGCCAACGTGAAGGGCAAGGACATGGCTGCCCGCTACGGGGGTGAAGAATTCGTGGTGCTGTTGCCCGACACGCCTCTGGAAGGCGCCCAAGCACTGGCCGAGAAGATACGTACCACCATCGCCGCAGGCCGCATCCGTCGCCAGGATAGCAACCAGACCCTGGCGAAGGTCACCACCTCTCTAGGCGTCTCCACCTATCGGCAAGGGGAATCGGCCAACGAGTTTTTTGACCGGGCCGATAAGGCCCTCTACGTCTCGAAAGAGGAAGGCCGCAACCGCGTTACCGTGGCTCCTCCACCCAGCGAGTGATCCCACTCGTCACGACAAGAACCCTACAAGCGACGCAGCACCACCCACGGCAAGGATCATCGTTACCAGGCCAATAGGGGCGACAAGGAACACCTGGAACGGCGTGGGCGCGTCCAGGCGAATGCGGCCAAAGGAAATCAGCCGCAACACAAAGCGACCGACGCCAAACAGAAGGCCTTCAACCAGCTCCTCAACCAGGAATTGAATCAGCGCATCCACAGTAGCGGATAACCGCGCAGTTCTGCCTTAGGGCGCATTTACCCAATCAATCAACGGCTGCCACTGCGCCTGATCCTGCCCGGCACGCGACGGCGAAAGATCAAAGATGGTGAGGCCGTGAGCCGCGGCCTGAACATAGGTTTGGGTATCGCGTAGATAGGCCGCCACGGGCAGGCCCTGACTTTCCAGAAAACGCTCCAACTCCGCCGCCGCACGGGTGCGCGCATCCACGCGCATGCCCACCACCGCCACGTAAGCCTGATGCTTGCGTATCTCCTTTTCCTCGGCCAGGGCATCAAGGAAATCCTTGGTGGCGAGGATGTCGAAGATCGAGGGTTGCAGCGGTACGATGACTCGATCCACCAGCTTCAACACCTGCCCCAGGCGCTTGCCGTGGAGCCCGGCGGGCGTATCGAGCACCGCGTGAGTGGTTTCCTTTGGGGGGCGTGCAGGCTTGTCCTCCTCCACTTCCCAGGTGCCGATGGACGGCAGGGCCGAGGAACGCAACTTGAGCCACGCGCGGGACGATTGTTGGCGATCGATATCGCCCAGCATGACCTTGTGTCCCTGGCGGGCAAAGTAGCCAGCGAGGTTGGTGGCCAGGGTGCTTTTGCCAACACCGCCCTTGGGATTGGCAATCAGGAAGGACTTCATGGGTTATCCACTCCGAATGTCGACGGGGCCGAAGCATACCGCGAAGCCAGTCGTGAGGCTGCTCTTGAAGGGAAAGGATGGCCTTGCATTGTGCAGAAGCGTGCTTTTCCGTACTTCCGAAAGCGGGTAAAGTCGCCCCTCCCCATTCGCCCCACCTCCCCGCTTCCATGCGTCTGTTGCGCCTCTCCAAGATCATCCGCGTCGGCATCGCCTACGGTCTCGACCAACTCATCCTGGAGCACGAACCCAGCGGCCATCTGATGCGTCTGGCGCAGCGAGTCTTCTTCTGGCGCGACCTGTCCGCCCCTCGCGCCGTGCGTCTGCGTCTGGCGTTGGAAGCGTTGGGGCCGATCTTCGTCAAGTTCGGCCAGATGCTCTCCACCCGCCGCGACCTGATGCCGCCGGACATCGCCGACGAGCTGGCACGCTTGCAGGATCGGGTGCCGCCCTTCCCCTCGGCCCAAGCCGTGGCCCTGCTGGAGGCCAACTACGGCAAGCCGCTCGGCGAAGTCTTCGCCCACTTCGAGCAGGAGCCCGTGGCCTCCGCCTCCGTGGCCCAGGTCCACTTCGCCGTGCTGCCCGATGGCAAGGAAGTGGCGGTGAAGATTCTCCGTCCCGGCCTCGCCCCCATCATCGAGCACGACTTGGCCCTGCTCGACGCCGCCGCCATGCTGCTGGAAAAAGTGTGGGCCGATGGCAAGCGACTCAAGCCTCGCGAAGTGGTGGCCGAGTTCGACAAGTACCTGCATGACGAACTGGACCTGATGCGCGAAGCCGCCAACTGCTCCCAGTTGCGGCGCAACTTCACCACCAACGATCCCGCCTCGGCCCTGCTCAAGGTGCCCGAGGTCTATTGGGATTGGTGCAGCGAAACGGTGATGGTGATGGAGCGCATGAAGGGCACGCCCATCTCCCAGATGGAAGCGCTGCGCGACAAGGGCGTGGACATCCCGGCGCTTGCACGCGCCGGCGTGGAAATCTTTTTCACCCAAGTATTCCGCGACGGCTTTTTCCACGCGGACATGCACCCGGGCAACATCCAGGTCGCCACCGAAGGCCCGGACAAGGGCCGCTACATCGCCTTGGACTTCGGCATCGTCGGCACCCTGAACGAAACCGACAAACGCTATCTGGCCCAGAACTTCCTCGCCTTCTTCCGTCGCGACTACAAGCGCGTGGCCGAGGCTCACGTGGAATCGGGCTGGGCGCCTGCCGATACGCGCATCGATGAATTCGAGGCCGCCATCCGCGCCGTATGCGAGCCGATCTTCGACCGGCCCTTGAAAGACATCTCCTTCGGCCGCGTGCTGCTGCGCCTGTTTCAGACTTCGCGCCGCTTCAACGTGGAGATCCAGCCGCAACTGGTGCTGCTGCAAAAGACCCTGCTCAATATCGAAGGTCTTGGTCGTCAGCTCGACCCGGAACTGGATCTATGGAAGACCGCCAAGCCTTTCCTCGAGCGGTGGATGAGCGAACAAGTGGGCTGGCGCGGCCTGCTCAACAACCTGAAGAAAGAGGCTCCGCAATGGGCCTCCCAACTACCCGCGCTGCCGCGTTTAGTGCATCAGGCTTTGTCACAACACGACACGCCGCGCCTGCTGGCCGCCCTGGACGATTTGCAAAAGCAAGGCAAGGAACGCAACCGCTGGCTGTCCATCATTGCCCTGCTGTTGCTGGGCTTGCTGGTGGCGTTGGTCACGGCCTAAAGCCGGCTGCGTAGTTGTCCCACACGTTGCGCAAGGCTGGACATAACTCAACCAAGCCCCCGTCGTTTGCCCTGAGGTATCGAAGGGCGAATGAACGTACAACGTGCCATATCTAGCCCTTCAATACGCGTAGCGTGCCCAGTGTTGAGCTTGTCGAAGCATCAGGGCGAACGGGGTGCTAATTTCCAAAGACTTCAGGATTGCTGATCCGGCGCATCGGCGCCATCTTCGTCCGCAGCTTCTTCCACCGGCTTTTCGTTTGCCGCATTAGCGCCATTGCTCACCCGCAGCGCCCAGGCAATGGCTTCCTGCTGTGCGGTCATCACGCCTTCGACGCCGATCTGCAACACGCCCGCCATCTCTTCCACCTTGTCGAAATCCCCGGCCTCCAGGGCTTCGCAGAGGGTGATCAACTGCCCCAGGGGCTTATCCCGAAACACCAAGGCCGAACGCAGTTCATCGGCCAGGTGCAGCCGCTCCACCACTTGCTCCATGCTCCAGCCCATGAGCACATCGGCCAGAGACATGAGGCCAACCATGTAGGCCTCATCCTGCAACAGACTGGTGGCGTGATGGGTGCGATAGGTGAGCACGAACTCCATGAAGCGGGCGCGGCGTAGCGCCAACTCCATCAACGGCGAGCTCTTGCCGTCGCCATGCAGCACATAGAGCAGCACTTGCAGCCAGCGCCGCAATTGCTCGCGGCCAAGGATGGCGCAGGCGTGCTTGAGGGAGCGGATCGGCGTGGGCAGGGCGAAGGCGGAAGAATTCACCAGCCGCAACAAATGCAGCGAGAGCAGCGGATCGGTCTTGAAGGATTCCTCCAAGGCCCGGTCGTCGGCATCGGCGGTGAGCTTCGCCAACAGATCCAGCACCGCCAGTTTTTGCGGATCGGCCCGCTGGCCTTCCACTGCCATAGGATGGGCGAAGTGGTAGCCCTGAAACAGGTGAAAGCCCTGCTGCTGCAAGGCCGCGTAGTCCTCCGGCGAATCCACGCCACAAGCGTAAAGCTGAACGCCCTGGCCCCAGGCTTCGTCGATCAACGCGCCGCAGGACGGCGCCTGCTTGGCATGGAACTTCACCACGTCGGCGAGAGGCAACACCGTGTCGAGATCGGTGAGTTGAGAGGGGGCGGACTCGCGGCTCAGATCCAGCACGAAGCGATAGCCCTTGGCCCTCAACTCCCGACAGCGGTTGGTCAGGGCCAGCACCGTTTCACGATCCACCTCCAGGGCGAAACGATCAGAGGGCAGAAGGTTGAGGAGATCGCTCTCAAGCAAGGCCCGAGTGACGAGGAGAAACGCTCGCCGTTGGCGCAACAACTGATCGAGATTGCTGTCGTGGACGAAGGCGCTGAGGATGGCATTGGCCGCTGCCTCGGCTTCGTTGTCAGGCCGCGCCGCATCCGTCAGGGGGCGGTCGCTATAGAGCAACTCCACCGCCACCGAGGCCCCGGCGCCGTTGAGCACGGGCTGGCAGGCAAAGGCATAGCGGGCTTGTTCTTGAACGGTGCTCATGATGTGCGGGTCTCCCAGGCGAAGTCGCGGTTCTTTGCGTTTGGTTGCTGACGATTGCCTGTCATTTTCTTCCTCTTCGCCGCCTTTTGTCTGATGTTTAACGGCTGCTTAGTGGCTACTTAGTGCCGGATATCGGGGAATTGCGAGAAACCCACGCACTGCCTTAAGTATAATCGCCGCCCGTTGCCATCCTGCGCCATCGCCAGTGATGGCGCGGCTTTTGACACACTCCGCACCTCTTCCTCTTACTGAGTTCATCGTCCGTATTTGCTATTGGAGAGCTGAAATGCTGCTCTGGTTCGTCATCGCTTACTGGGTCGTTTCGGTCGGCATCGGTCTTTATGCCGCGACTCGCGTCCACAACACCAAGGACTTCGCCGTCGCCGGCCGCCACCTGCCTTTCTACATGGTGACAGCCACCGTGTTCGCCACTTGGTTCGGCTCCGAGACGGTGCTCGGCATTCCTGCTACCTTCCTCAAGGAAGGCCTGCACGGCGTGGTGGCAGATCCCTTCGGCTCCTCGCTCTGCCTGATCCTGGTGGGCCTGTTCTTCGCCGCACCGCTGTACCGCATGAACCTGCTAACCATCGGCGACTTCTACAGAAAACGTTTCGGTCGCGGCGTTGAAGTGCTGACTACGCTGGCCATCGTCATCTCCTACTTGGGTTGGGTCGGCGCGCAGATCACGGCCCTGGGTCTTGTTTTCAACGTAGTGTCTGCGGGCGAAATCAGCAAGCTCGCGGGCATGTGGATCGGCTCCGGCACCATCCTGATCTACACCCTCTTCGGCGGCATGTGGGCCGTGGCCATCACCGACTTTTTGCAGATGATCATCATCGTCATCGGCATGCTCTGGATTGGCGGCGAAGTGTCGGGCCAGGTAGGCGGCATCGGCGCCGTGGTGAGCCACGCGTCCGAAGCAGGCAAGTTCAGCTTCTGGCCCACCCCCGATCTGAAAGAGATGATCGGCTTCTTCGCCGCCTGGATCACCATGATGTTCGGCTCCATTCCGCAGCAGGACGTGTTCCAGCGGGTGCAGTCCTCCAAGACCGAGAAGATCGCCATCTGGGGTTCCGTGCTGGGCGGCAGCCTCTATTTCCTGTTCGCCTTCGTGCCCATGTTCCTGGCCTACTCGGCGACGCTGATCGACCCGGCCATGGTGCAAGGTCTGATCGACGAAGACCCGCAGATGATCCTGCCCAATCTGGTGCTGCAACACGCACCGCTGATCGCCCAGATCATGTTCTTCGGCGCCCTACTCTCGGCTATCAAAAGCTGTGCTTCGGCCACCTTGCTGGCGCCTTCCGTCACCTTCACCGAAAACATCCTCAAGCCCTTCCTCGCCGACGAACACGGCCATGTGCGCGACAAGAAGTTGCTGCTCTCCATGCGTACCGTGACACTGAGCTTCACTGTGCTGGTGACCTTGTATGCGATGAACTCCAAGGCCAGCATTTTCAAGATGGTGGAGAACGCCTACCAGATCACTTTGGTGATGGCCTTCGTGCCGCTGCTCTGCGGACTCTACTGGCGCAAGGCGACGAATCAGGGGGCGGTGGTGTCGATCTTCTGCGGGCTTGCCGTGTGGGTGTCGATCCTCCTCGCTGGCGGCGAAGATCCGTTCATTCCGGCGCAGTTCGCGGGCGTCATCGCCAGTGCTATTGGCATGATTGCTGGGTCGCTGTTGCCGCAGGTGCTGCATCACAATCCGCGTATTCATGATGAGTTGCGGGCGGGGCATCATGCCCATGCAGCGGCGCTGACGGAGCATGTGGCGGAGCCGGTGCATCGGCATCCGGGGGTATAGTTATGCCTTTAAAATAAATTTCATTTCTATGAAAAGAACAATCTATACCCAAGGTGATTTGGACGGAGCTTGTTTCCTATATTGCCTAGCGAATAGCTACGTCGCCCTAACAGGTAAAGGAATGACGTCGGCTCAATGGAGAAAATCACTGAAATCGGTTCCCTTTAGACTCGACGACTTTTTAAGCGGCGACCTCGGGACAGGATATCTAAACGATGATTTCAACTATCTTGAAGGGCTGTGCCACAACTTTCTGCAAGGAGCGGGAAACGCAGAAAGGTTCGAGGTCACAAGTAAGAAGCAAAACCTAACCCTGCGATCACTAAAAGCTTCTATCTCAGATGAACAAGTAGCAATTATCGCGATCGAAAAGGGTAACCACTGGGTTTCGGTTGTCGATGCCGACAAAGATCGTTTCTATATAGCGTGTTCTGCTGAAGCACTTAACGCGAAACACAAATATGCTGAATCTGTGTCACCAAACCATCATCGACATTTCAATAGAACTGCTTCTTTTGCAGAATTCGAGATTTACAAAGATAGCGGCCTTCTAGTGCGGTGCGTAGGCGACTAAGGGCCCTCTATTCCCGTACGCAACATCCGATTTGACTACTTTTGAAGACTCGACGGGCCTTCAAGAGTAGCCAGCCGCATAGCGCCCTCGGCGCCGGGAGTTCGCCCCGGCGGGCGACCTACCTTCTTGCTTCTGCAAGAAAGTAGGCAAAGAAGCAGCCCCACCTCACCGGCCCTTCGGGCTGCCCTCTCTCCAGAAGGATTGACGGGCCGTGGCGCAAACTCGCCTTCGGCTCAGACACGCGCCACGGACTTCCCCCGTCAATCCTTCCGCCGTTCGGCGGCTCAGATGGGAATTCAAAAGCTCGCAAAACGACGCACGTCATTCCGGCGAACGCCGGAATCCAGGCGGAGTCCCAACTGGACACAGGCACCCCAAGGGTACTTCCTTCGGGGCGCTTCCGCTGGTGTGACGGGGATCGAGTGACGACCTCTCTACGATACACCTCGTTCTTGCTACGAAGCTCCCGCCCCCTTCCGCCGAGCCGCTGATGTGATGCGGGAAATGGGGAAGTCCGGGACCGCGTGTCTGAGCCGCAGGCGAGTTTGCGGGACCGGCCATTTCTCGCTTCGCAGCAGCGGGTAGCCCGAAGGGCCGAGGTGGCGGGGCGCGCTTCTTTGGTGACTTTCTCGCCGCGCAGCAAGAAAGTCACCCGCCCGCCGGGGGGGGGGCTATGTCATATGCGGATCAATGGAATGATTGGCTGCGACAGGAACATCTCAGCTCAACGCCGCCCGTGCCACATCCGGTATCGGCGTGGTCTTGCCGGTCTTCTCATCGACCCACACCATCTTTGCGGTGCCGGTGGCGCGGGCTTCCGTGTCGCCTTCCAGGCGCTGGTCGTAGTGGGTCATGACGCTGCTGCGGCTGGGTTCTTCCACGTAGATGCTGACTTCCACGGTACCCGGATAGGCCATGGGCTTGAGGAAGGTGCAGGCCGCCGTTGCCACGACGACGATGACGCCGTCGCCCCAGCATTTCCGGTCGAGGGATTCGAGCCATTCCACTCGCGCTTGTTCCATGTAGCGGAAGTAGTTGGTGTTGTTGATGTGCCCATAGGCATCCATGTCGCCCCAGCGCAGGGGAATGCGACAGGTGAAGAGGATCTTGGGTTGCGCTGCTGTGTTGCTCATGTCCGCGCCCGCTCGATTTGTACGCCGACTCGGCGCACGCCCTTCATGATGCCGATCTTTGCGATGGAGACCTTGACCCAGGGGGCGCCGAATTCGTCCAGCATCATGCCGATGATGTATTCGCCCAGGGTTTCCAGCAGGTTGAAGTGGCGCTCGTCCAGTTCTTTGCGGATGCGCTCGATCACCACGTCGTAGCGGATGGTGTCGTTGATGTCGTCGTTGCGGGCAGCGGCGTCGGGTACGCCGAAGGTGAGGCTGATCTCCAGGGTCTGGGGCGCGATGCGTTCTCGCGGAAAGATGCCTACGTGGGCGTCGACCCGCATGTCCTCGATGAAGATGAAATCCAAAACCGCTGCTCCCACTTTAGAATTGGCGAAATTCTAAAGCCTCACTCTCCTGCCCCTTCCTCTTTTCTCTCCCATGACTCTGGCCACTTTCGTTCTGCTGGGCTATCTGCTCGGCTCTCTGCCTTTTGCCGTCATCGTTTCTCGTGCCTTCGGCATTGCCGATCCGCGCAGCTTTGGCTCGGGCAATCCCGGTGCTACCAACGTGCTGCGTTCCGGCAACAAGCTCGCCGCGCTGCTGACGTTGATCGGCGATGCGCTGAAGGGCTGGATCGCCATGCAGATTGCCGCCGCCCTGGGTGCCGATGGCTCGGGTGTGGTGGTGGCCGGTGTCGCGGCCTTCTTCGGTCATGTGTTCCCCATCTTCCTCAAGTTCAAGGGCGGCAAGGGTGTGGCGACGGCGCTGGGCGTGCTGGGCGGCCTATCCGGTTGGCTGGCGCTGATCTGTGCGGGCGTGTGGGCGCTGGTGGCTTTCACCACCCGCTATTCGTCTTTGGCTGCGCTTGTGGCCGCCGTGGCAGCGCCTGCTGCGAGCCTTTGGCTGCAACTGCCCCAGCCGGCGGTGTTGGCTGCTACGGTGATGGCGGTGATTTTGGTTCAGCGCCACCGGGCCAATATCCAGCGTCTGCTGGCTGGCACCGAGGGCAAGATCGGAGGTAAGAAAAAAGAGGTCGCCGAAGAGGCGAAGTGACTGGCGTTAAGCAAGTTCGTGCAACGGCCAGCGCGGCCGGATGCTGAAAGCGCCGCCGGTAGGAGGCACGGCGCCGGCTAACAGGCGCTGAGCACCGCAGAAGGCGATCATGGCGCCGTTGTCGGTGCAAAGGTGTAGCTCGGGGTAGAAGACGCGGACTCCCGCCTTGGCTGCACCTTCATCCAATCGTTGGCGCAAGCGCCGATTGGCACCCACGCCGCCAGCGACCACCAACGCGGAAAGCTTGCAGCGGCGCACCGCGTTCAAAGCTTTGGTGACCAGGACTTCAGTGGCCGCTTCTTGAAACTCCGCTGCCAGATCGGCCTTGTCCTGTTCCGAAAGGACTGAATCACGGGCGGCGGTGAGCACCGCAGTCTTGAGGCCGGAGAAACTGAAATCGAAATCCCCCGAATGGAGCATGGGCCGCGGCAGCTTGAAACGCCCCGGCTTGCCTTGCTCCGCCAACTTCGCCACAGCGGGGCCGCCGGGATAACCGAGGCCGAGCAGCTTGGCGGTTTTGTCGAAGGCTTCGCCGGCGGCGTCATCCACCGATTCGCCGAGCAGTTCGTAACTGCCCACGCGCTCCACCCGCATCAACTGTGTATGTCCGCCGGACACCAGCAGGGCGACAAAGGGGTAGTCGGGTCTGTCCTTGGCGAGCAGGGGCGACAGCAGATGCCCTTCCAGGTGATGGACGGGCAGGGCGGGGATGTTGAGGGCGAAGGCCAAAGATTCGGCAAAGCTGGAACCCACCAGTAGCGCACCCGCCAGGCCGGGGCCGGCGGTGTAGGCAATGGCGTCGATGTCTTCGCGCTTCGACTGAGCTTCTTCTAGCACCCGTTCCAGCAGCGGGATTAGACGCCGGATGTGATCGCGGGACGCCAGCTCCGGCACCACGCCGCCATAGGCCTCATGCATGGCGACCTGAGTGTGCACGGCGTGACCGAGCAGGCCGCGCTCCGTGTCGTAGAGCGCAACGCCGGTTTCGTCGCAGGAGGATTCGATGCCGAGGATCAACATGAGGGCGCGCATTCTACCGGCCTGACGCTTGCGCGTCGGCCAAACATAGAGGCCGCCCCTCCCGGCTTCCCCTCTCGGGGAGGTGACTGATTGGCGAGCAATGCTCGAAATGGACTATTGGAAAAATGTCCACAGAATCATTGACAAGCATTCCTCGCACGTTACAATGCCGCCCTTTTCCGCCTTACCAAGGTCTACTGAAATGCCCGGAATTCGCGTCAAGGAAAACGAGCCGTTTGAAGTCGCCATTCGTCGCT
>DASUJA010000086.1:0-14269 GCA_036279515.1 Rhodocyclaceae bacterium
GCGGGGAATTTGATCGCTCGGTGGCACACCATCAAGCGGAGAGGCACTGCAAAGGCTTTAGCTGCTGGGATCAGCTTGTGGCGATGGTGTATGCCCAACTCAGCGGCGCCGATAGTCTGCGAACGTTAGCGACCGGCTTTAACAGCCAACGAGCCCATCACTACCACTTAGGTACGTCAGAAGTTCGGCGCTCCACCCTGGCGGAAGCCAACGCCAAACGTACTTCGGCGGTCTTCTCGGACGTTGCCACCACGCTCATGGCCCACGCGGGACGCACACTGCGCAAAGAAGGTCAGGCGCTGCTGTATTTGCTCGATTCCACCTCAATCACCCTGAAGGGACATGGGTTTGACCCATGGACCCAGGGCAACCGGACTTGCCATACTCAAGGTATCAAGCTGCACTTGCTGTACGCCGCCCACGAGCAAGCGCCTATTCATTACAGCTTCAGTGCCGCCAACGTGAATGACATTGATGAAGGCCGTGCGCTGGAAATCGAGCGTGGCGCCACCTATGTCTTTGACAAAGGGTATTGCGACTACAACTGGTGGGCGCGGATTCACGCTCAAGGGGCGCGCTTCGTCACCCGCTTTAAGCGCAATGCCCGCTTGCGCGTGGAGCGATCTTTGCCCATTCCCGAGCACGATCAAAGCATCGTGCTGGAGGATTGTGTCGTCCGCTTCAACAACCCCAGTCCTGGCGCTGGGCGACGCAACACCTATACCGATCCACTGCGCAAAATCGTCGTTCAACGCGAGGGCAAGGACCGGCCATTGGTGCTGACGACCAACGATCTGGAGGCACCTGCGATACACGTCGCCAAGCTCTACAAGGATCGCTGGCAAATCGAACTCTTCTTCAAGTGGATCAAACAACACCTGAAGATCAAACGCTTCTTCGGTCGCAGTGAGAACGCAGTGCGCATCCAGATCCTGTGCGCACTGATCGCCTATCTCCTAGCAGCCCTCTACCGAAAGACTCACGGCATCGCATCCAGCCTCTGGACTGTCCTCAATGAGCTTCGTGCAACGCTATTCCAGCGCCCTTCGGTTGAGCATGCCATGCACCGAAAACGTCAGGAACGCGCCAAAACTCTTGCAACTTTCCAGCGGCCTTTGTTCGCATCAAATTATTCCGGACAGCAGTGCGCGAAAGCCGGGATCCAGAACGGGCCGCAAGCCCCCCTGGATTCCGGCTCGGGCACCGCCCGGCCTGTCCTGAGCTTGCCGAAGGGCCGGAATGACGAAGCTTTATGGCTGACGAACAAATCAAACGCCATCGTAGTTTTAGTTCGTTTCCAGCCGCAACGCCAAAATCGCCGTACCTACCCGCGTTTTCGGAAGTCTGCCCCAAATATCCCGGAAAGCAGTGGGCGCGCACAGGAAACACCGGGAAGCCTGAAGCGCGCGGGCACCACCGCCCCGTTATCATTGAGCCCTTTCCCCCTCACTGGCTCAGCCCATGCGCGTCCTCTCCGTCATCCCGCCGATGACGCAGCTCAACACTCCCTACCCTTCCACGGCCTACCTGACCGGGTTTCTGCGTTCCCGCCACGTGGATGCGGTGCAGGAAGACTTGGCTCTCGCCCTGGTGCTGCGTCTGTTTTCCCCTGCTGGGCTGGATGCGGTGCTGGAGAAGGTGCGGGCCATGCCGCGCAACAAGCAGTCCTTTGTGGTTCAGCAGTTCGACACCCAGTTCGACCGCTACCGTTCCACCGTGGGCCCAGCTGTGGCTTTTCTCCAGGGGCGCGATTCCACCATCGCCCATCGCATCGCCAGCCGCAACTTCCTGCCCGAGGGGCCGCGCTTTTCTTCGTTGGATGTGTACGTCGATCCCGAAGACCCGGAAGGCGGCGATCCCCTGGCCTGGGCTTTCGGCGCCCTGGGGACGCAGGACCGCGCCCGCCATCTGGCGACCCTGTATCTGAACGATCTGGCCGACGTACTGCGGGAAGCGGCCGACGAGCGTTTCGAGTTTGTCCGCTACGCCGAATCCCTGGCCCAGAGCCAGCCCAGCTTCGAGCCGTTGGCGAAGGCCCTCGCCACGCCGACCACGCTGGTGGACGACACCCTCCGCCAGCTCGCCATTGACACCATCGCCCGCCACACGCCGCAACTGGTGCTGATCTCCGCGCCCTTCCCCGGCAACGTGTACGGCGCATTCCGCATCGCTCAGGCCATCAAGGCCGCGCATCCGAAAATCGTCACCGTGCTCGGCGGCGGTTTCGTTAACACCGAATTGCGGGAGCTGAAGGAGCCCCGCGTCTTCGACTATTTCGACTACGTGACTCTCGACGACGGCGAGCGCCCGCTGCTGGCCCTGCTCGAACACCTGCGCGGCGAACGGCCGCAAGAGCAGTTGGTGCGCACCTTCATCCGCGACGCCGACTCCGGCGAAGTGCGCTACATCCAGCATCAGGAAGCCGACATTGCCTTCGCCGACGTGGGTACGCCCACCTGGGACGGCCTGCCCCTGGATCGCTATCTCTCCGTGCTGGACATGCTCAACCCCATGCACCGGCTCTGGTCTGACGGACGCTGGAACAAGCTCACCGTAGCCCATGGCTGCTACTGGAAGAAGTGCAGCTTCTGCGACGTGAGCCTGGACTACATCGGCCGCTTTGATGGCATCGCCGCCTCTGCCCTGGTAGATCGCATCGAGCGCGTAATCGAAGAGACTGGCCAGACCGGCTTCCATTTCGTGGACGAAGCGGCACCGCCCAAGGCCCTGCGCGCCATGGCCGAAGAGCTGCTGCGACGGAACCTTTCCATCTCCTGGTGGGGCAACATCCGCTTTGAAAAGTCCTTCACGCCGGAGGCCTGCCAGCTCCTCGCCGACAGCGGCTGCATCGCCGTTTCCGGTGGTCTGGAAGTGGCCTCGGACCGGCTGCTGAAACTGATGAAAAAAGGCGTGTCCGTGGATCAGGTGGCACAAGTCACCTACGGCTTCGCCGAGGCTGGCGTGCTGGTCCATGCCTACCTGATGTACGGCTTCCCCACGCAGACGCTCCAAGACACGGTGGATGCGCTTGAGTACGTGCGTCAGCTGTTCGAGGCTGGCTGCATCCAGTCGGGCTTCTTCCACCGCTTCGCCTGTACCGTGCATTCCCCGGTGGGCATGAGCCCGGAGGAATACGGCATCCGCCTGAAGCCGCTACCACCGGTGACATTCGCCAAGAACGACGTGGGTTTCATCGACCCCACCGGCGTCGACCACGATGCCCTGGGCAAGGCGCTCAACAAAGCCCTCTACAACTACATGCACGGCATCGGTCTGGATGAGGACGTGCGTAGCTGGTTCAGCGGCAAGGTGCCGCGCAGCACCGTGGGCAAGCACCGTATTCTGCGGGCGCTGGAGCGGGGTTAGGGAAGCTACCGCTTAGGTGGGTGATTCTTCGCAAAAATGGCATGGAAGATATTCCCGTTCGTGGTGAGGTATCGAACCATGAACGGGCCACCATGCCGAAACTCGCCCTTCGATACCTCAGGGCGAACGGTGTAGCAAGGTCGCAACCAGGGCTCCAATCGAGCTGAGCCAGGATGACGACGGAACTCCGTCGTTGCGGTTACGAGCATCCATACGATTGCCTCGCCCCAATTGACCCGCTGCCGCGCTGGGCAGATACTCCGCGCCTCTAGCCCGAAAGCATAAGAACCATGCCCGAAGAAACGCAGACATCCAATCGCGATCTCACCGGCGACATCTGGGGCGGGCTGTCGGCCATGCTGGTGGCGCTGCCTTCGGCCATCGCGTTCGGCGTCACCATCTTCGCGGCACTGCCAGGATCGCTGGCGGCCCAAGGCGCACTGGCCGGGCTGCTCGGCGCCACTGCCCTCGGTCTGGTAGCGCCGGCTTTCGGCGGCAGTTCGCGCCTCATCACCGCCCCCTGCGCCCCGGCTGCCGCCGTGCTTTCGGCCCTGGCCGTGACGCTGACCCAGCAGGGCACGGAGGCGGCGGACAGCTTGCTGCTGATCGGCATGATCGGGCTGCTTGCCGGGGTAATCCAGATCGGCTTCGGGCTATCCGGCATCGGTAGGCTCATCCGCTTCATTCCCTATCCGGTGGTGAGCGGCTACCTGAGCGGCGTGGGCCTCATCATCATCGGCAGTCAAATTCCCAAACTGGTAGGCGCCCCCTCCGGTGCCGGGTTGATCGGCACATTGAAAGCGCCCATGGCGTGGACCTGGCAAAGCATGGTGATCGGCGGCGTGGTCATCGTCGCCATGGAGCTTGCGCCTCGTTTGATCCGCGCAGTTCCCGCCGCCATCCTCGCGCTGCTGGCCGGGGTGGGCGCCTTTCTGGCGCTGGCGTGGTTCGACCCTGCCCTCTTCCACACAGACCACAACCAGCTGCTGGTGGGCGCCCTCGGCAGCGCCGACACCAGCCTTGTGGACCTGACCCGGCAACACTGGCAAGCCCTGCTGCGGGTCGATTTCCATGCGGTCGTTCAGGTGCTAGTGCCGAGCTTGACCCTGGCTGCGCTGCTCTCCATCGACACCCTCAAGACCGGCGTGGTCCTCGATGCGCTGACCAACTCCCACAGCAATCCCAATCGGGAACTGGTGGGCCAGGGCCTGGGCAACATCGCGGCGGCGCTCATCGGCGGCGTGCCCGGCTCCGGCACCATGGGCGCTTCGCTCATCAACGTATCCAGCGGCGGACGCACCCGCCGCGCCGGCATGATCGAAGGCGGGCTTTCCCTGCTCACCTTCCTGGCCCTGACGCCGCTGGTGGCGTGGATTCCCATCCCGGCCCTGGCGGGCATTCTGATCGTCATCGGCTTCCGCATGATCGACCGGCACAGCCTCGCCTTCTTTTTCAGCGCCACCACGCGCCTGGATTTCGCCGTCATCGTTTCCGTCATCCTGGTGGCCGTTTTCGGCAACCTGATCGCGGCTTCCGGCGTCGGCGTGGCGCTGGCCATCCTGCTCTTCCTGCGGGAGCAGACCCGCAGCTCCGTGGTGCGACATCGCATCGAGGGGCAGGACATCTTTTCCCGCCGCCAACCCAAGCACCACACCACCGTGAGCATCGAGGCCAGCGAAGGCAGCGTGGTGGTTTTCGAGTTGCAGGGCAGCTTGTTCTTCGGCACCGCCAGTCAACTCCAGGCTGCCCTGGAGCCGGAAGTCGCCAATCGCAAGTACGTGATCCTGAGCATGCGCCGGGTCCAGTCCCTGGACCTGACGGCCACCCATGTGCTGGAGCAGATCAAGGACAAGCTTGAAGAACACAACGCCTATCTGGTCTTCTGCGACATCCCCAAGGGCTTGCCCAGCGGCCTGAAGATGAAGCGCTTCCTCAAGGACACGGGCATCGTCCGCCCCACCAACAAGGCCTTCGCTTTCCGCCAGCTCGACGAGGCCCTGGAATGGGTGGAAGCCCACGGCCAGTCCATCGCGGAACAAGAGGTTCAACCGCCCGTCATGGACCTGCGCGACATGCCGATCTTCGCCCCGTTTGACGAGGAAGCCCTGGCGGCCCTGGAGCGGGCCACCAAGCTGCATCACTTCAAGGCGGGCAAGAAGCTGTTCAAGGCGGGCAGTCAGGGCGATGAGCTGTATTTGATCCGTAGCGGCACCGTCAAGCTCACCATCCCCATCCACAAGAAAGACAGCTACCACCTGGCCACTTGCGAAGCGGGAGAAATCGTCGGCGGCACGGGCTTCCTCGACGGCGGCACCCACACGGCGGACGCCCACGCATTGACCGACGTGGAGGCTTACGCACTCTCCAGCGAGCACTTCCTGGCGCTGAGCAAGGAACAGGGCCCCCTGACCCTCGCCCTCATCGAGGGCGTAGCGCGCAATCTGGGCAACCGGCTGCGCATCGCCGTGGCGGAAATCCAGGCCCTGCGGGATTAAGAGCCTATTTCAGTAGGGATCGCGTGCCGCGCCGGTAGCTGGCGGGATGCAGTGCAAGGCGCACGGCGCGCGATGCAGTGATCTGCATAAGCGACGTGCAACGCCGCAATGCGCCCGCCCCACCGCAGCCTTCGGCTGCGGTGCCACAACTGAGAGGGTTTGGGCAAAGTTTTGCCCAAACCGGCCCTTCGGGTTGAGGCCAGGAGCGGCGTCTGCGGCGTTGCGGCGCTTGCCCGTAGATGACTACGGGCAAGCGCCGCGCCTTGCATCCATCCGCTCCTGGCCTCAACGCGGCGCACGAGCCCTACTGAAATAGGCTCTAACTAGAGCTCAACGCCGAACTTGCGCAGCAAAGGCAGCAGCGCCAGATAAGCCGCCACGGTTGCGGCAGCCGACAGGCCCAGTGCGGGCCAGAAGCTGAAACCGTTTTTCAGCAGGATCGGCAGCAACACGAACAGCAGCAGGGACGGAATCACCAGCCAGAAAATCTGGATGGAGAGACCGCCGATCTGATCGGGCCTGACGCCATCGAACCACAGCCAGACGAAAGCCAGCAGCGACGTAAGCGGCAGGGATGCGACCAGCGCGGCGAAACCGCTGGAGCGCTTGCCGATTTCGGAAATGGCAACAATCAGCAACGCAGAGACGAGTACCTTGATGGCGTAATAGAGCATGGTGCGGCGAGTTTAACCGCCATGGGCTTCCAGGCGCCCCAATCAGTCAGCAGCGTTTTTCATGTCCAGGGCGAGCTGGTAGAGATCGTTCTTGGCGGCCCCGGTAATTTCCGCGGCGAGCTTCGCTGCCTGCTTTGTAGGCAGTTCCGCCAGGAGAATTTTCAGCACGCGCTCCGCTTCCGCATCCATGCCTTGGCGGGGCGGCGGTGCGGAAACGATCAACACAAACTCGCCGCGCTGACGATTGGCATCCGCCGCCAGCCAAGCCGGTGCATCGGCGATGGGCATGCGCACGATCTGCTCGAAGAGCTTGGTCAGCTCGCGGGCCACCACCAGTTCGCGCTCCGGTTCCAGCAGCGCCGCGAGGTCAGCCACGGTTTCGGTGATGCGATGGGGCGCTTCGTAGAACACCAAGGCCGCTTCCACGCCCTTCACCGCTTCGATCTGGGCGCGACGGGCCTGGGTCTTGGGCGAAAGGAAACCGACGAAGAGAAAACGATCATCGGTGATGCCGGACGCGGACAGGGCCGTGGCAGCCGCATTGGGGCCGGGTAGCGGCACCACACTGAAGCCCGCCGCCTGCACCGCAGCCACGGCCTTGGCGCCGGGGTCGGAGATGGCGGGCGTGCCAGCATCGGAGATCAGGGCGACGGATTTGCCCTGGCCCAGCAGATCCAGCAGCTTGCCGGAGGCTTCCTGCTCGTTGTGTTCGTGAAGGGCGAAGGCCTGAGCGCGGATGCCGTGGTGATCGAGGAAGCGCCGGGCATGGCGCGTGTCTTCACAGGCCACCGCGTCCACGCGCTTGAGAATTTCCAGGGCACGCAGGGTGATGTCGCCCAGGTTTCCCATGGGGGTCGCCACCACATACAATGCCGATGTCTTACTTTGGGATGCGTTATCAATGTCGTTCATCGCCCGCATTCTCCGGCCCCGAGGCGGGTCGCGCAAGCCAAGCGGCGCAGCGGCGGAAGATTTGGCCGCTGCTTTCCTCGCTCGCCAGGGGCTGCGACTGGTGGAACGCAACTATCGGGTCCGTGGCGGCGAGATCGATTTGATCTGCATGGACGGTGCCACGCTGGTCTTCGTGGAAGTGCGCCTGCGCACCAATAGCCGCTACGGCGGTGCGGCGGCCAGCATCACCGCCACCAAGCAACGACGCCTGATCCTGGCCGCCAGCCATTACCTGCAAGCCCACGGAGAACGGGACTGCCGCTTCGACTGCGTGCTGCTGACGGCCCTCGACGAACATGCCATCGAATGGATACGCGATGCGTTTGCTGCCGATTAAGGCTGCCATCGCCTTCTCCCTCTGGGCCTCCGCTCTGGCCTCCCCGGCCCAGACCATCAAAATGCTGGTGCAAAGCTCGCCTCTGGCGGGCTTCCAGTACTACGTGGGCAAAGTCCGCTGGAGCGAGATGCAGGTGGGCGACACCCTCAGCCTGATCCGTGAGCCGGAAAACCCCCACGATGCCAAGGCAATTCGCGTCGAGTGGAAGGGCGAAAAGCTGGGCTACCTACCCCGTGCCGAAAACCGCGCCGTCGCGGCCGAAATGGATCGGGGCGGCAAAGTGGAAGCCCGCATCGCGGCCCTGCGCGAGGCCGAGAATCCGTGGAAGCGGGTATTGATCGAAGTCTTCGTGGTGCTTTGAATGGATTGAAAGCTCGCGTCTATCGTTTCCGTTGGTTAATTGGCAGTTCCTGGCCCGCTCACAGACTAAAATCGCGCTTTTCCTCGCCCTATCGCCTGAGAGCCAGAGAGCCATGAGCATCGAACAACGCATCCGCAACCACTTCGCAGACAGCGCCAAGACCAAGCAAGCCGCCGTGGAAACCATGGCCGCCCCCATCGCCGCCGCCGTGCAGGCCATGGTGGATTGCCTCAAGGCCGACGGCAAGATCATGGCCTGCGGCAACGGCGGTTCCGCCGGCGACTCCCAGCATTTCTCCGCTGAGCTGCTCAACCGCTTCGAGCGCGAGCGCAAGCCCCTGGCCGCCATTGCGCTTTCTACCGACACCTCGACACTCACCTCCATCGCCAACGACTACAGCTACGAGGAAGTGTTCTCCAAACAGGTCTACGCCCTGGGTCGCAAGGGCGACGTGCTGCTGGCGATTTCCACCAGCGGCAACTCGGGCAACGTCATGGAAGCCATGAAGGTCGCCAAGGAAAAGGGCATTCGCATCGTGGCCCTCACCGGCAAGAACGGCGGCAAGATGGCCGCCCTGCTCGGCCCCGACGACATTCATCTCAACGTACCCGCCGACCGAACGGCCCGCATTCAGGAAGTGCATCTGCTCACCATCCACTGCTTGTGCGATGGCATCGATCAAACCCTGCTGGGAGACCCCGCATGAACTTCTCGACCGAAACCAAACGCCGCATTGCCGCACTGACCCTCGCAGCCAGTGTCGTTCCCTTGCTCAGTGGCTGCTTCGGCGCCGTGGCCGTGGGCGCTGGCGCTGGCGCACTGATCGCCTCCGACCGCCGTCCCTCCGAAACCTATCTGGCGGACGAAGGCACGGAGATCCGCGCCAGTTCCCGCATCAGCGACAAGTACGGCGACAAGGTGCACGTGAACACCACCAGCTACAACCGCACCGTACTGATCACCGGCGAAGTGCCCGACGAGGCCACCAAGGCCGACGTGGAAAAAATCGTGGCCGGCCTGCCCAACGTGAAGTTCACCCAGAACGAACTGCGCATCGCGTCCATCAGCCCCTTCTCCGCCCGCACCAACGACAGCTACATCACCTCCAAGGTGAAGGCTCGCTTCATCGACTACAACCGCTTCCGTGCCAACCTGGTGAAGGTTGTGACCGAAAACCGTGCCGTGTATCTGATGGGCATGGTGACCAAGGCCGAAGCCGACAACGCGGTGGACATCGCCCGCACCACGGCGGACGTGGCGAAGGTGGTGCGCGTGTTTGACATCATCCCCGACACCGAAGCCCATCGCCTGGATGCGGGGCCTGCCGGCGGCAACGCCCAGCCCAGCAAATAATCTACCTAGCTCGTAGCACTTCTCTTCTGTAGGAGGGCCGCCTCGGCCCGACCCGCCGCATATCCATCACCGCGTCGGGCCGAGGCGGCCCTCCCACAACGCAACACAGCAGCCCCATTCAAAAAGCGTCCCCACTATGACCGACCGCTACGCCGCCCCCGCCTTTGAATCCAAAATCTGCGCCCCCCAGGATCTGGCTTCCCGCGTCGCCGCCCTGCCCCGGCCCCTGGTGTTCACCAACGGCTGCTTCGACATCCTTCATCGCGGCCACGTGACCTATCTGGCCCAAGCCCGCGCCCTCGGCGCCGGCATGGTGGTGGCGCTGAATACGGATGCCTCCGTGAAGCGCCTGGGCAAAGGCGACGACCGGCCCATCAACAAACTGGAAGATCGCCTCGCGGTGATGGCGTCTTTGGAATGCGTGTCGCTAGTGACCTGGTTCGACGAATTCACGCCCTTGGAACGCATCCTGGAAATTCGCCCGGACATCCTGGTCAAGGGCGGCGACTGGCCCGTGGAAAAGATCGTCGGCTACACCGAGGTGCTGGGGTGGGGCGGCACGGTGCACTCCATCCCCTTTATCCACGAACGCTCCACCACTGCGCTGGTGGAAAAGATTCGGCGGCTGTAAGACAGCAACACACGATTCCCTCGCTGTAAGGACAGAAGGTATGCGCACTCGATACAGCCGCCGTATCGATCGAGACACTGTTGAGCATTTCGACTCCAAAGAAGCCTACGCTCAGACCGTCACACGAGAACGACAAGAAGGAATCAAAGCAACCCTGGCCTTTCTGGGTTTTCTATTTGGCGGATTCGTCTCTTATTCCTTTTTGCACTACTCGTCACTAGACACAGCGCACTGGCCGAAAGTGATTCGCCTGTTGATCGTTTTAGTTGCCGCCGGAGCCAGCTCATACCTGCTAGGACGATTTGCCCTAAGAATTGCCGCCTTACTACAGATGCTTTTTGGGCTGGTCATACTCTTCGGCGTAGCCTCGCTCATTTGGCACTTCATCTGAGAAACCTCTTCGGTCCACGTACTACGAAGCTCCAACCCCGTTCCGCCTCGCCGCTGATGCGATGCGAGAAATGGGGCCGTCCGGGACCGCGTGTCTGAGCGGCATCGCCGCGAGTTTGCGGGACCGGCCATTTCTCGCTTCGCAGCAGCGGGTAGCCCGCAGGGCCGAGGTGGCCGGGGCGCGTTTCTTTGGTGACGTTCTTGCCGCGCAGCAAGAAAGCCACCCGCCCGCCGGGGCGGGACCCGGCTGGGTTGTTATGGCATGGTGCTCATGAACAACTCGACAACCCTAAAACCTGGATTCCCGCTTCCGCGGGAATGACGCCGCGCCTATTTATTCGGCATTTCTCTAAGAAGCGACTCAGCAGCGAAAGCTCTCTGCCTCAATCCCCAACCGCGCCAGCTTGTCGTAGAGCGTCTTGCGTGGCAATTGCAGCAGCTCTGCCGCTTTCGCCACTTGGCCTTGGGCCTCCTTCAATGCGGCTTCGATGAAGCTGCGTTCGGCCTGTTCCAGTTTTTCCGTGAGCGATCCGCTGATGGTCGATAGCGGCGTTGCAACTCCTACCTCCGCAACGCTAGATAGCCCATCGGGCAAGCCTAGGCAGAAGCGCTCCGCCACGTTCTTCAATTCCCGCACGTTGCCGGGCCAGGCGTGACTTTGCCAGCGAGCAAAATCGGCGTCGGTCCAATCGGGCGCGGGGCGACCGAAGCGTTTGGCGGCGGCCTGGAGGAAGTAGGCCATGAGCAGGGGAATGTCTTCGCGCCGTTCGCGCAGGGGCGGCAGATCAATGCTCACGACGTTGAGACGGTAGTAGAGGTCGGCGCGGAAGCGTCCCGCATCGGCTTCCGCCTTCAGGTCCGCCTTGCTGGCAGCGATGACGCGGCAGTCCACGGGCACTGGCTCGTTGCTGCCAAGACGCACCACGACCCGCTCTTGTAGAACCCGCAGCAGCTTCACTTGCAGATCGAGCGGCATGGATTCGATTTCATCCAGGAACAGGGTGCCGCCCTTGGCGTATTCCAGTTGGCCGATGCGGCGCTTGGCGGCTCCCGTGAAAGCGCCTGCTTCGTGGCCGAAGATTTCGCTCTCGAACACGCTGGCCGGAAGCGCGCCGCAGTTGAGGGCAACGAAAGGCCCCTTGCGGCCGCTGGCTTGGTGAATGGCGTTGGCAACCACTTCCTTGCCCGCGCCGGTTTCGCCGTTGATGAGGATGTCCACGTCCGTGGGTGCCAGAGCGGCGATGAGTTGCTTCACCTGTTGCATGGCCGGCGACTGGCCCACCAGGGGCGACGGCCCTTTGGCCAATTGCTCGCGCAGGCGGCGGTTCTCCAACACCAAGCGGCGCCGTTCCAGAGCGCGCCGGGTCACGTCGATCAGGCGCTCGGTGGCGAAGGGCTTTTCGATGAAGTCGTAGGCGCCGTCGCGCATGGCCTGCACCGCCATGGTCACGTCGCCGTGGCCGGTGACTAGCACCAGGGGCAGGTCTTTGTCCTTCTGCTGCAAGGCTTGCAACAGGGCGAAGCCGTCCTTGCCGGGGAGCTTCACGTCGGAGATCACGGCGCCGGGCAGAGCTTCGTCGAGGGCCAGCAAGGCCGACTCGGCATCGGCGAAGGCCTGCACTTCCATATCTGCCAGACGCAGGGCCTGGGCGCATCCTTTGCGCACGGCGGCGTCGTCTTCCACGAGGAAAACCGTCAATTCGGAAGTCATAGGCGTCACAAAAATGGCTAAGCGGCGTCGAGGATGATAACGAACTCCGCGCCGCCTTCCGGGGGATTGTGGGCGGTAAGGCTGCCGCCGAAGCTTTCGACGATGGCGCGGGATAGGGCGAGGCCGAGGCCCATGCCGTCGCTGGCGGACTTGGTGGAATAGAAGGGCTCGAACAAATGCGGCAAGGCTTCCGGCGCGATGCCAGGGCCGCTGTCGCGGATGCTGAGGCGCACCTGATCTCCCGCGCGAGATGCCTGAAGATGCAGACGCTGTCTGCCTTTTCGACCATCGGTTTGAGCGTCCATGGCCTCCAGGCCGTTCTTCATCAAGTTCACCAGCACTTGCTCCAGGCGCACCGGATCGGCTTTTACGGTGAGAGGCTGATCGGGGAAGTCGGTTTCGATCTCCGCGTCCATTTCGCGGCGGCGCGGCTCCACGATCACGCGGGCGAGGCGCACTGCGTCGGCCACGTCCACCGCGCTCAACTCCGCCGGAGCCTTGCGGGCGAAGGCTTTGAACTGGCCGACGATGCGCCCAAGGCGTTGCGCCAGCTGGGCGATCCATTGCAGGTTTTCGCGCACCTCGTCCACCTCGCCCCGCTCCAGCAACTTGACCGAGTTGTCGGAGAAGGTGGTGAGCGCGGCGAGAGGCTGATTGATTTCGTGAGTGATGCCGGCGGCCAGTTGGCCCAGCAGCGCCAGCTTGCCCGCTTGCACGGCGTCGTCACGGGTTTCGCGCAGGATGGCTTCGGTCTTTTGCAGTTCGGCGAGGCGGACGTGAAGGTCTTCGGTGCGCTCGGCGATGCGGCGCTCCAGATCGGCGTGGACGCGGCGCAGTTCCTCCGAAGCTGCTTGTCGTTCTTCGTGGCGTTGCGCCCGTTGGCGACGAAAGCCAGCAAGCGCAAGCGCGAAGGCCAGGGCAAAGCCGACAGCAGCCGCTTGGCCCAGGGCGGTTTGGCGAGCCTCCGCGAGATCGATGAAGGACAGCATGCGCCAGTTGAGCCGGCCCACGGGGCGGGCCAGCATGAGCTGACGGCCCTTTACCGGCGCGGCGGTGAAATCGGCGATCTGGGCCGGGCCATCCGCATCCAGGCGCTGACCGGGCACCAAGGCCACGAGGGGATGGTCGCCGTACTGCCGTGCATCGGCGAGACGCAGGGCGGATTCGGCAGGCAGCGGGCCGAGGGTGCGGTATTTCCAATCGGGCACGGCGGAGAGGAAGACCACGCCCGCGCTGTCGGCGAGGGCGATGTGATCGCCGCTCTTCGCCATGTCCTGCTCAAACGTGTCGAGGCTCACCTTCACCACCATGACGCCGGCGATGCGCCCCCCGTGACGAATAGGCGCGGCGATGAAGTAGCCCGGCTCCCGAGTGGTGGCACCCACCGCGTAGATACGGCCGATGCCGCCGGCGATGGCTTCGCGGAAATAGGGGCGGAAGGTGTAGCGCTGGCCGACGAAGGATTGGGGCGTGTTCCAGTTGCTCGATGCGAGAGTCAGGCCTTGGGTGTCGAGCAGATAGATGGCGGCCACCTTGGTCTGCTGCTGCACGATGGTCAGATAGCGATTGGCAGCAGCAATGGCCGCAGCGTCGGCGGGATGATCCAGGGCGCCGAGGACGTCGCGCTCCAGCCCGGCCAGATGGGGCAGCGGCTCGTGCTTATCGAGACTGCTTTCCAGACTGGCCGCGTAGAAGTCCAGGCGCTGGCCGTTGGCTTCCCGCAGGTGCGAAAGCGCGCGTGCATGGAAGATGTCGTAGGCCGCCAGGGAGACCAGCACGCAGAGCAACGCAGCGGCGGCGAGCTGCGCCCATTGGCGCAGACGGACACGCGACGTCGGCTGGCTCATGGGAAGGGAGTAAAGACGATCATGGCGCCATGATGCCGGAGTACGGCGAACATGACGGCATGGATGAATAAATCGGCTCCATCATTCCTGCACGTAGACGCACTATTGTCCAGAATGGAATTCTGCTGCTGGGAGTGCCCCAATCTCCACCAC
>DASUJA010000087.1:0-15428 GCA_036279515.1 Rhodocyclaceae bacterium
GGCCGCGATCCCAAACCCGACGCGCTGCTGCGTCACAACGGCATGGTGGAAGCATGATGAATCAACGCTCGGTGACGCGCGGCCTCGCCCTTGCAGCAACCCTCCTGGCCCTGGCGGCATGCAGCCGCCTGACCCAGGAGAACTACGACAAACTGAAAACCGGCATGGCCTACGAAGACGTTGAGGCAGTCCTCGGCCGCCCCACCCAGTGCAGCGAGGCACTCACCGTGCGCACCTGCATCTGGGGCGACGAGGCGAGCAACATCAACGCGAATTTCGTTGCGGGCAAGGCGGTGTTGTTCTCCAGCAAGAATATTCGTTAGCCCGCCCATGACCTACGTCCTTCGCAAAGATGGAAGCCAAGACTCAATGGAGTCGTTTGTCGCGTCTTGGCGCCGCTACAAGGAGTACCTTGCCTCTATTTCGGATCAACTCCCCCCGTCTGCCCGTGAATTCGCGCTCGCCGAATGGCACCACAATTACAAAGATCCTCGCGCCCCCCACGATGCTTGGCTTGAATCATTGGTCGTTTACGAAACAGCCTCTGGTGCGCGTCACGAGAATCGGCAGTCACATATCAAGTTGCGCCTCCTCGGGGCGTACCACGACGGCCACATTGAAATCGAATACTCGAACGTAAAGCGGTACTTCATCGGGTGTGAGTTGCCCGCCCACGGTGATTGGGACCAGGATGAAATTCGACTGTCCGATGCCGGGGCCGTTATTCACGAAATTGAAATCGGCGGTGGTACCACTTGGCTAATCGAGTGCGAGGACATTCGCTATGCTTGGCTACCTGCGGGCTAACCTCTCATTCCACCGGACCTGTCGCGGCAAGAAATCGTAGGTTGGGCTAAAACATATTGGCGCTGGGGGCCGTTAGGGCACGCGCAGCACCAGGGCTTCGACAGGCTCAGCCCGAACGGTAGTGACCTAATCGGCGCGTGCTTAACTGCCCAGCAGGGCGGACAATTCCCGATCTAGCAGAAATCGTAGGTTGGGCTGAGCGTAGCGATGCCCAACATATTGGCGCCGCGGGCCGTTAGGGCACGCGCAGCACAAGGGCTTCGACAGGCTCAGCCCGAACGGTAGTGACTTAATCGGCACTTCCTTAACTGCCCAGCAGCGCGGACAGTTCCCGATCCAGCAGGTCGGGATCGCCGGCATTGAGTTCCACCAGGCGACGCAGATGGGTGATGCTGTCCAGATCCATATGTTCGCTACGCAGCCCCACCTTGCACCCCTCCACGTGGCTCACCACAGTTGCCATGTTGATGGCGGCATCAGTCGATAGGGCAAGATGAACCTTGCACCGCTCGCCCACTTTCAACGTGGGCTTGTCCAGTTCCACCAGTGCGCCCTTGAGCGACAGATCGATCAACTCGCCTTCCACCGTCCCCGTGGTATTGGAGATCTGCACCGGGGAATGGAAAGCGGCTCGCCAGAAGTGGCGACGATCATCGGGATTTTCGTTGGACGAAAGGGACATTGGAACACTCCTCGGTGTTTTGCAGGGCACGGGCTTCTGCGCCCGTGCCCATGAACTCGTTGTACAAGGGACACTTGCCGGAATCCGCGCAGCCATGCTCTTTGGCGCATTCTTCCACGGTTTGATCCAGCAGCACCATTTCATTATGCAAAGGGCAATAGTCGAAGGGGGAATCGAACATGGCGCGCACCGTTAGCAAGCGAAAGTGAAACCATCCTACCGCCCGGACTAGCTATCGCCAAGAAGGTTCCCAGGCGTGATCGTCAAGCGGCGACGTACTCGGCAGGGTGATTGAAGTAGGCGAAGCTTTCCCGCAACTGTTTCTGCTCGCTGGCGCCGAGGCCGACAAATTCGACCCCGCAGGTAGGACGCCCGTTTTCCTCCCTCGACCAGGCAATACGCCCTTGCACCACCAGAGGGGATTGGCGCTGATAGCTTTCGAGGTCGTTCGCTGGCAGCCTCATTTGCATGGTGAGCGGCTCGCCCTGGCGCGGTGCTTTGGACAATACCAATCGCACGCCTGTCAGGCTGAAGTCCATGGCTACGCCTTCGCCCAGTGCTTCGCTTCCCTGTGTCACTTCCATCAGGAGACCGTGTTCAAGGCGCGGGTGGCGACGTTTCTCTCCGGCCGGCGGCTGCAACGTGGAAGCTGCGTTGAAGCTGAAGCCTTCCATCAGTTGCGAGAGACGGCCTGTCACCCGGTAGAGATCCTCGCCGATGGTGGCCGTTGTTTCCACTTTGGTAGAGCTTTCCTGCAAGGTGCCGAACAGACGGGAGAGGGAGCTTTGCAGTTGCTGAAACTGATCCAACTGCTTGGTGCTGACTTCTGCAATCGCGTCGTTGGTCTGAGCCGCGTCGGAGATGCTGTGAGCCATGCCATCCATGACTGTTGCTGTCTCATCTGCCACGGCACGGCTATCGCGGACCTTATTCACCACCGCCCCCATGGTTTCGCGCACCACATTGACGTGGCCCGACAAGGTATCGACGATGGCGGTGACTTCCGTGGCTGATTGTGTTGTGCGTTCAGCCAGCTTGCGCACCTCATCCGCTACCACGGCAAAGCCGCGCCCTTGCTCGCCGGCCCGAGCCGCTTCGATGGCGGCATTGAGCGCCAGCAGATTGGTTTGGCCCGCAATCTCTTTGATGGTGTCGATGATGCGGGTGATTTCTCCGGCAGCTTCGGCCAGGGTGGCAACCTGCTCGGAAACCCGGTTCACTTCGCCGACCGTTGCTTGCATTTCCGCGATGTTGCGCTGAACGCTGTTGAGCCCTTCGCGGCCACGCTGTTCAACGGCCCGGGTCTGGTCGGCGGCTTGAATAGCACGATGCTTGGTGTCGGCAGAGAGGGAGTTCAATTCTTCGGTCGCCTGTACCACTTCCGCAGAGCGGGCTTCTTCTGTACGACTGACCTCGGCGATATCTTTAGCGATCGTTGCGATCTGAAAGGCGGACTGAGCCATCTGACGGCCGGTTTGGTCCACCTCGCCGAGGATGCGATTGAGCTTACCCATCACGTCGTTGAAAAGGCGTTGCAGGACGCCGATTTCGTCGTGGGCGGTAATAGCAACGTCCCGAGTGAGGTCACCGCTTTCCACCGACTGCAAGGCCATGCATAAGTCTTGAATCGGCTTGACGAAACGGCTGGCGACAAAGCCGATTAGGAAGAACTGCACGGCGAACTCCAAGCCGGATTCCCAGACGGAGTTGAAGATGTAGGCATCGAGGTTGGCGCGTAAGCCCTTGATGATCTCTGCGCTCGCACCGCCCGCCTGGGCGATGTCGATCATCTTCTGCAACTCATGGGAGGCCAGCAGGCGACTGTAGATCGTAGTGACCATGGTCACTACGAAAAAACCCAGTTGCAACTTCCAACGAATACTTAACGCCAGGAACCACTTCATCGCGATCTCTCAGGGCAAGGGAATCCCGCGAGTATAGCGACGCCTTTTAGGGATAGTCGGACAGCGTTTAGTATCATGCGCAGCCCTTGTCGCCGCCGGAGAATCAAGTTTGAAAATCGCTGCCTGGAACGTCAATTCCCTCAAGGTCCGTCTGCCCCACGTGCTCGATTGGCTGGCTGCAAACCAACCCGATGCCCTGTGCTTGCAGGAGACGAAGACCGAAGACAAGGGCTTCCCCTTCGCCGAACTGGAAGCTGCCGGCTACCAGGCGCTCCATAACGGCCAGAAGACCTACAACGGCGTCGCGATCCTGACCCGAGCTGGCGCGACGGTGAGCGATGTACAACGGGACATCCCGGATTTCGACGATCCGCAAAAGCGCATCCTCGCCGCCACGGTGAATGGCGTGCGGCTGGTGTGCGCCTACTTTCCCAACGGCAGCGAAGTCGGTTCGGAGAAGTACGAATACAAGCTGCGCTGGCTGCGTGCTCTGACAGGCTGGCTGCGCGACGAACTGAAGCGGCATCCGCAACTGGCGCTGCTAGGCGATTACAACATCGCCCCCGAGGATAGGGACGTGCACGACCCGGCGGCCTGGAAGGACAAGATCCTCTGCTCGGAACCCGAGCGAGCTGCCTTCCGCGAACTGCTGGGCCTGGGGCTGTCCGATGCCTTCCGTCTGTTCGACCAGCCGGAGCAGAGTTTCAGTTGGTGGGATTACCGGGCGGCAGGCTTCCGCCGCAACCTGGGCCTACGCATAGACCACATTCTGCTGTCAGCCCCCCTATCTCAGCGCTGTGGAAGCTGCACCGTGGATAAGACGCCTCGTAAATTGGAGCGCCCATCGGACCACGCGCCTGTCGTTGCCGAAATTAATCTTTAGTTGCCATCTGAAGTACTTGCGGCATGTCTATGGAAGCTAAGGAATTCTGCTTCGCAACATATGCCAACAGGAAAAAGCACGTACTGGAAAGTTGCGCGACGTTCCTTGAATTCTGATGGAAGGGCGATTACGGTACACCGGGTGAAACCGGCCCTTCCGGTTCAAGGCACATAAGAAGCGCATCCCATGCGCCACTCGCCTCCATCATCAACGATTGAGTAGAGGAACCGCCAATGACGACACGACCCATCCGCCAGATCATTCAAGGCAAGAAGGTTGTAACTGCATCTCCAGATGTTTCCGTTGCCGATGCGGCCATTGCAATGCGCAATGCCCGAGTAGGTGCCCTAGCCATTCTTGAGGACGAAAAGCTAGTGGGCATCTTCACCGAACGGGATGCCTTGTTCCGGGTTCTTGCCAACGGCATGAATCCATCCGCCACCAAGCTTGAGTACGTGATGACCAGCAACCCGCAGACCATCACGCCCAACCGCCCTGTGAGCCACGCCATGCACATGATGCACGAAGGGGGCTATCGCCACATGCCGGTGGTGGAGAACGGCTATCTGGTCGGCATGATCTCTGTGCGAGATGCGCTCGTACCCGAACTGCGAGAGTTTGAGGAAGAACTGGACAGCCGAGACCACTTGTTTGAGGTCATCGCCTGACAAGGCTGAACGCGGATGTTCCGCTGACCGGCGGACGCTGAAAAAAAATGAATCGGGGGCAAACGCCCCCGCTGTCGTTTCTACGGAGAGCCCGTTTTACAGGGCAGAAGCCAGACGGTTGGTGAGCCGCACGTAGGCTTCCATGGGGATGTCCTCGGCGCGGGCGGTGGGTTTGATGCCGACCTCTTCAAGCAGTGCTTCGCCAGCCAATTCCTTGAGGGTGTTGCGCAGCATCTTGCGGCGTTGGGAGAAGGCGGCGGTCACCACCTTGCCGAGCAGCGCAATGTCGCAGGCTTCCATTTGATCGGCGGGCTTAGGGATCAGCCGCACGATGGCGGAATCCACCTTGGGCGGCGGTGTAAAGGCGCCCGGCGGCACGATGAACAGCCGCTCGATGTAGAACTGATACTGGAGCATCACCGAGAGGCGGCCGAATTCGCCGCTGCCCGCCTCGGCAGCCATGCGATCCACCACTTCCTTTTGCAGCATGAAGTGCATGTCCCGCACTTTGTGAGCATAGGTGGCCAAGTGGAACAGCAAGGGCGATGAAATGTTGTAGGGCAGATTGCCCACCACACGCAGCGGGCGCTGGTCGACGCAGAGGCTGGAGAAGTCGAACGCCAGGGCATCGCCTTCGTGAATCACCAATTGCTCGGGGGTGAAACGCTCTTTGAGGCCGGCGATCAGATCCCGGTCGATTTCCACCACGTGCAAGGGTTGCACGTATTCCATCAGGGGTTGGGTCAGGGCGGCGAGGCCGGGGCCGATTTCCACCATGAGGTCGTCGGCCTTGGGATTGATGGCATCGACGATCTTGCGAATCACGCCCGGCGAGTTGAGGAAGTTCTGTCCGAAGCGTTTTCTTGGGATGTGTTTCATATCTGCCTTTACCGCCGGGCCACGATTTCCGCAGCCATCTTCACGGCAGCAAACAAGCTGCTGGGATCGGCACGGCCCGTGCCGGCCAGATCGAGGGCGGTGCCGTGATCGACGGAGGTGCGCAACACGGGCAGGCCGAGGGTGATGTTCACACCCTCCTCAAAGGCCACGTACTTGAGCACAGCGAGGCCCTGGTCGTGGTACATGGCAACCTGCGCGTGGGAACCAGCCAGCACGTTGCGAGTGAAAAGCGTGTCGGCGGGAAGTGGCCCCACCAAGTCCATGCCTTCACTGCGCAACTTGGCAATGACCGGCTCGATGACTTCGATTTCTTCTCGCCCCATATGACCGCCTTCGCCCGCGTGGGGATTGAGGCCGGCTACCAGGATGCGCGGCGAAGCAATGCCGAACTTGTCGCGCAAGTCGGCATGAAGGATGCGCAGGGTGCTTTCCACTTCCTGATGGGTGATGGCAGCAGGCACGTCCTTAAGCGCCAGGTGAGTCGTCACCAGGGCCACGTGGAGACCACCGCCAGCCAGCATCATCACGACCTTGGGGGTGTTCGTACGATCCGCCAGATATTCGGTGTGGCCGGTGAAGGGAATGCCGGCATCGTTGATGACGCCCTTATGCACCGGCGCGGTGACGATGCCGGCGAACTCGCCGGACAAACAGCCCGCCAGGGCTTGATCAAGCAAGTCCATCACGTAAGGCGCATTGGCTGGGTTCAGTTGCCCGGCGACGCTCGGCACGCGCAACGGCACGTGGCGTATATCCAGTCCCACAGTGGTTTTGCCCAACTGCTTGGCCCGCTTCTCGATCAAATGCTTGTCGCCGAGGACGACGACGGGCACGGGGAGTTGGGCGCCGGCCAAGTCCAGACAGATGTCAGGACCAATGCCGGCTGGCTCGCCGCTGGTCACGACCAGCGGCTTCGGGGTATTACTGTTCGTCAAGCTTGTACTCAACGTAAGTGCGGTCGCGCAGTTGGCGCACCCAGTCGTCGTAGGCTTCTTCAGCCTTGCGCTCGCGCAGGGCTTGGCGAGCGGCGAGGCGCTTGCGTTCGGGCGAACCTTCGTCAGTGCGACGCTCCTGCACTTGAATCAGGTGGTAGCCGAAGGGCGATTTGACCGGCTGGCTCAGTTCGCCAATCTTCAGCGCGTCCATGGCCTTCTCGAACTCGGGAACCGTATCGCCCTGGTTCAGCCAACCCAAATCGCCGCCCTTGGTGGAGGAAAGATCCTGGGAGTGGAGCTTCGCCAGTTCGGCAAAGTCGCCGCCGTTGACGAGACGCTCGCGCAGGCCTTCGATCTTGTGCAAGGCTTCGCTTTCGGACACCACTTCGTTCACTTTGATCAGGATGTGGCGCGCATGGGTCTGACGCAACGCGGGCAGCGAGTCGACACCACCCTTGCGCTCCAGCAGTTTGACGATGTGAAAACCGGCCGGGCTACGCAACACACTGCTGACCTCGCCCGGCTGCAGCTTCTTGGCGGCTTCAGCGTAGAGACCGGGCAAGCGATCCAAGGGACGCAGGCCGATGACGCCGCCATTGAGGCCATCGGGAGAATCGGAGAAAGCTGCGGCCACCTTGGCAAAAGGCTCGCCGGCGCGAAGTTGGGCCAGAGCTTGGTCAGCCTTATTGGAAAGCTTGGTCAACTGCTCCGGCGTCGCTTGCTCAGGGGTACGGATCAGGACGTGGCTGATGTTGACCTGGGCATCTGCATCGCCGTTGGCCGCCACATTGGAAAGGTAGTTGTCCACTTCGCCGTCGGTCACGACGACCCGGCTATCCACTTCGCGATCGCGAAGGCGGGAGATGGTGATTTCCTGACGCACTTCCTCGCGGAACTTGGACCAGCGCATGCCATCCTTTTCCAGGCGCTCGCGGAACTCCGTGAGGGGCATGCGATTGGTTTCGGCAATACGGCGCAGGGCAGCGTCCAGTTCCGCATCAGCCACGCTAATGCCGGAATCCCGAGCCAACTGCAATTGGGCGCGATCAACGATCAGGCGCTCCAGAATCTGCCGGGCCAGGATGTCCTTGGACGGCAGGGAACCCGATTGCCCTTGTAGCTGCCGCTCCACGGTGGCTTGCCGGGCCTGAAGCTCGGAAAGGGTAATGGCTTCGTCGTTCACCACGGCCACGACGCGATCTGCGTCGATGGGAACCCGTTTCTGGGCGAACGCGGAAGCGCAGGTGCCAAGCAGCATGGCACTGGCAGCAATGCCGACAATGCGGCGTACAAAAGAAGCGTGTGAGAAAGTCATGGCCGGAAAGTTTTGGGCGTTCATTTCGGGATCATTTCCTCGTTTTCGGTTTCGACCACGCGGCCGAAGCCGGGAACATTGCGTTTCAAGAGACTGATGGGGTTGGCCCCCAAGCTGGAAAAGCCGTTGAGCTGCAATTGCACAAAGAAAGCGCTACTCGTCTGGCCCGTAGTTGTGGCCACCTTTTGCAGCACGAACCGCAAAGCCCAGCAGGCTTCATCGTATTCCATGCCGAGCACGTTCTCGACCAAGCGCTTGTCCTTGATGGAGTAGTTGTAACGCCCCACGGCGGACCAGCCGGGAGCCACGGGCCACTGACCGGAAAGGTCGATCTGGCGCAGGCCCATGTCGGTAGCCGTCGTGGTGGTGGTCGTGCCAGATGCGGTCGTGGTCAGCAGGGTCTGATCTCGATTGAACCGATAGCTGGCATTAAAGATGTGCCCGGTTTCAGGCTGATAGCGGACGCCTGCGTTGAAGCGCTGCAGATGCTTGTCCCGAGGGTTGTATTGAACCCCGCTATCGAACGAGGTGGTCTGGCTTAACTTAGCCGAGAATGCAGCAAGATAGTCCGCCAAATGGCCCGTCCGCGGCGTCACCCCAGGGAGGGTAACCAACTGGTCACGGAAATACCAACGCTGGCCCACGGCCAAGCGCGCCAGTTCGGCACCGCTTGTCGGGCTGATCAACCGTGAGGAAAGCGCAGCGGTTGTTTGATTGGCATCGGCGATACGGTCGCCGCCGGTAAACGCATTTTCGGAAAAGATTTGCGCGAAATTGAAGTCGGCCACGCCACTATCGAAAACGGGAATCTGGCTCTGATCCCGGTAGGGCACATTCAGATAGTAAAGACGAGGCTCCAGGGTCTGAACCAAATCCCGGCCAAAGAAGTTGGTGTCCCGCTCGAAAGTCACCCCGCTGTCCACGCTGACGATGGGCACGGAACGAGACATCGACGAAGGCACTCCTGCGCCTTGCTGTTCCAGCTGGTATTGGGTGTTGTGCACACCGACTTTCGGCGTCACGTAGAAAGCTGCCGTTTGCAGAGGCAAAGACAATTGCGGATAAAAAGTCGTGCGCTGCCCCTGAACCTGGTTGCCGTCGGGGTGATTGAAGGCAACGAACTCTCCATTGAAATGAAAGGCCGTCCCAGCAGGCAAGTCATAGCGATTGGCAGTCAAGTTCATTTGCGGCAAGCGCTCATACGGTTTGGCTACCGGCGCCGCATTGGGGTCTTGCAGAGTCTGAAATCTTTGTACCAGCGTCCCAGCGGTCCACCAGCCACCGGCATAAGTCAGCCGGCCTTCGCGAACCAGGTTCGTTTGCGCAATCGTGGAAATCTGAGACGACAGGTCAGTGAAATAGGTGTTATCGGAAACCTGATTGACGTTCAAGCGGCCTGTCAGGGCAGGACTGAATGATTGGTTGTGTACCCAGCTAAAACCGCGGCGCGACGTATTCGTCAATTGGTCGTGGGGCAAGTACTCCCCATTGGCTACACCGTTGTAGGTCTCGCCCAAGTAGCGATACTCGCCACGAAGCTGCGTTCCCCGTCGTGCCATGAAGCGCGGCGTGATCGTCGCATCCATATTGGGAGCGATGTTCCAGTAATAGGGCAGCGCGAATTCCATGCCGCTATTGGTTGTCGTTCCCCAGGTCGGCGCCAGGAGGCCGCTCTTGCGGTTGCCATTCAGAGAAAAACTGAGCCAGGGCGAATAGAGGATCGGAACCCCCTTGAACACCACCGTGGCGTTGTGGGCCTCCCCCTCGCTGGTCACATAGTTCAGATCCAGATCGGAAACCTTGGCAAACCAGTCCTGACCATCCCCGGGCTTGCAGGTTGAATAGGTGGCCTTTTCCAGGCGATAACGATCTTCGCCCTGGAATTCAAGCTTTTCCGCCGTGCCGTAACCGGGGCGAGGTTGGCCCACGATGGCATCTTTTATGGGGGAAGGCTTGGGATTGACCTGGAAGGCTGGCTCTTCAAAAGAACCTACGCTTTCGCCGATCTTGAGCTTGAGATGGGGCCCCGCCACTTCATCCCGTTCGCGCCGCAAATAGACGTGCCCCGTGGCTTCCACTTCGTCATCGGGTTTGCTGTAGGTCAGCACGTCGGCCTTGAGTTCGCTATCGGCCTTGACCAGATCCACGTTGCCGGTGGCGATGACTTTGTCCTCGGGCGTCCCGTCGATCTGGTCTGCCGTCACGTACACCGGCGACTTCTTGCGATCCTTGGCAGTGCCCAGGGGAACCGGCTGCAGCACGGTTCCGCCGACGAGAACGCCGGCAGCGGCCGGGCCAGACACAGCGGACTTCCGCTGCGTATCTGCGGCTGCCGGGGAAGCAGCAGGCTGTGCCGACGGCTCCGTCAAACTTCCCGTTGCGGGCGCTGCTGTGCTTCCGGCGGCATCGGGGCGGAGCTGCCGTGTGGGCGGCGCACCGAGCAGGTCCGGAGACACGACGAAGGGGGGCAGAGTTGCTGCGTGGACCACTACGGTCCCGCCGCCCATGGCGGCCATGAGCGCGAGAACGCTGAATTGTGCGCGGGGCAAACGTGACATGGATATCCGCTGGTTGGATGGAGATTCGATAGTCCATCGGGTGCGATTTGCCCAGCGCCGACGGGCGGCGGCCAAGGCAGCCCGTGGGCCGATGTAGAATTTTGCGATTCTAACACCAGCCTTCTGGTGACCTTTCCACCTCTCATACCCGCAAATCCCGGCCCGCCGCCGGGTGAAGACATTTCCATGGAACGACAACAGCGCATCGAATCCTGGCTTGGCCAACTCTGGTCCGGTCAAAGCTTCACCCTAGCCCCGGCGTCCGCCGACGCCAGCTTCCGCCGCTACTTCCGCGCCACGCGGGCCGACGGCAGCACCCGCATCGTCATGGATGCGCCGCCCAGCCACGAAGACGTGAAGCCCTGGCTGCACGTTCAGCAACTCTTCCACGATGCAGGCGTTCACGTGCCCGAAGTGGAAGCGCAAGACCTGGAACAGGGTTTCCTGCTGCTTTCCGACCTGGGCAACACCACCCTGCTTTCCATCCTGAACCAGGATGATCCCGCATCGGCCCGACCCCACTATCTGGATGCCATCGACGCTCTAATCCGCATCCAGGCTGCCAGCAAGCCGGGCCAATTGCCCGAGTACGACCAGGCCCTACTCAAGCGCGAACTGGACCTGTTCCCCGATTGGTATCTGGCGAAGCACGTGCAGGTGGAACTGAACGACAAGCTGCGCCTCGGCCTGGAACAGACCTTTGAACGCATCATGGCCGTGAATCTGGCCGAGCCCAAGGTGTACGTGCATCGGGACTACCACTCCCGCAACCTGATGGTCGCCACGCCCAATCCCGGCATCATCGACTTCCAGGATGCCGTCTACGGCCCCATCAGCTACGACCTGGTGTCGCTGCTCAAGGACGCCTACGTGGAATGGGAAGAGGAAATCATCCTCGACTGGCTCATCACCTATTGGGAACGGGCGCGCAAAGCCGGCCTGCCCATCAATCCCGACTTCGCCAGCTTCCATCGCGACTTCGAATGGATGGGCGTGCAACGCCACGTGAAAGTGCTCGGCATCTTCGCCCGCCTCTATCACCGCGACGGCAAGGACGGCTATCTGAAGGACATGCCCCTGGTCGCCCACTACCTGCGCAAGGCCTGCGAGCGCTACGACGAACTGTCTCCCCTGCGCAAAGTGCTGGACCTGGTGGAGAACAAGATCACCGTGCTGGGCTACACCATGGAAAAGCGTGAGGGATAGGGTGCTCGGGATGAGACATCAACCCCTAGTCCGCGCCTCGCGCGGACTCCAACTCCGTTACCCCCGCCCGGGGGCGGTGGACAGGGGGAGGGGGGCAACTATTTCGCGTTCGCCGACTGCCGCCCTGCTCCCAAGCAACAGCGGAGCAAGCACATGAAAGCCATGATTTTGGCCGCAGGAAGAGGCGAACGAATGAGGCCACTGACCGACCACACGCCCAAGCCTTTGTTGCCTGTGGCTGGCAAGCCGCTCATCGTCTGGCACCTGGAACGCCTAGCCGCTGCGGGCTTCAAGGAAGTGGTCATCAACCACGCCCATCTGGGCGAGCAGATCGAACAAACCCTGGGCAACGGCAGCCGCTTCGGCCTCGCCATCGCCTACTCGCCGGAACCGCCCGGCGCCCTGGAAACCGCGGGCGGCATTGCCAATGCTTTGCCCCTGTTAGGCGAAGCACCGTTCCTGGTGATCAACGGAGACATCTACTGCGACTGGAACGTAAGCCGCGCCACGTCTGCCGTGCAGGGCGACGATCTGGCCCACGTCGTACTGGTCCCCAACCCACCCCACAACGAAAAGGGTGACTTCGCCCTGAGCCATGATCACGCTGCCAACGATGGCGCGGCGCGCTTCACCTTCTCCGGCATCGGCATCTACCGCCCCGCGCTATTCGCCGATCTGGAACGAGGGAAGCCCGCCAAGCTGGCGCCCCTGCTGCGTGCCGCCATGGACCAAAACAAAGTGTCCGCCGAGTTTCACTCAGGCCGCTGGGAAGATGTCGGCACGCCCCAACGCCTCGCACAACTGGATCAGGAGCTACGCGAAATCAATCGCGCCTAATTTCAGTCACAACACAGTCAAAACAAGACAACGACAGAGAGCTTGCCCAATGAACACCCAGCCCTTCATCGCCCGCCGCCAACGCCTAATCGCCAGCATGAAGGAAGGCGTGACCCTGATCCCCACCGCACCCGAACAAGTGCGCAACCGGGACGCCCACTACCCCTACCGCTCCGACAGCTACTTCCATTACCTCTCCGGCTTCCCCGAACCCGAAGCTGTTCTGGTGCTGATCGCCGGCGACACACCGCGCAGCATCCTCTTCTGTCGAGAGAAAAACGAAGAGCGGGAAATCTGGGACGGCTACCGCTACGGCCCCGCGAACGCGCAAGAGACCTTCGGCTTCGACGAGACTTACCCCATCGACACCCTCGATGCAAAGCTGCCGGAACTCCTCGCCAACCAGCCCCAGCTCTGGACCGCCATCGGCTTCGACACCGCCTGGGACACCCGTGTCACCGCTGCGTTGAACACCGTGCGCGGCCAAACCCGAGCCGGAAAGCGGGCGCCGGAAACCATCCGCAACGTGCGTGCCCTGCTCGATGAAATGCGCCTCTTAAAAGACGACTTCGAGCTGGACATCATGGCCCGGGCCGCCCGCATCTCTGCCGGCGCCCACGTGCGTGCCATGAAATTTGCGGCGCCCGGTCGCCACGAATACGAAGTGGAAGCCGAACTACTCCACGAATTCCACCGTCACGGCAGCCCCTTCCCCGCCTACACCTCCATCGTCGCCAGCGGCGCCCACGCCTGCGTGCTGCACTACGTGGAGAACGACGGCCTCATCAAGGACGGCGACCTGATCCTGATCGACGCCGGCTGCGAACTGGAAGGCTATGCCTCCGACATCACCCGCAGCTTCCCCGCCAACGGCCGTTTCAGCGGACCGCAGCGGGACATCTACCAGTTGGTGCTCGATGCGCAGCACGCGGCCGAGCAAGCCACCCGCCCCGGCAATTCCTTCATGGCGCCCCACGAAGCTGCGGTGAAGGTGCTTGCGCAAGGACTCATCGACCTCAAGCTGCTGACCGGCGGCATCGACGAAGCCATCGAAAAGGAAACCTACAAGCGTTTCTACATGCACCGCACCAGCCACTGGCTGGGCATGGACGTGCACGACGCCGGCGAATACAAGGATGGCGACAACTGGAAGCTGCTCCAGCCCGGCATGGTGCTGACCCTGGAACCCGGCTGCTACATACGCCCCGCCGAGGACGTGCCCGAAGCCTTCTGGAACATCGGCGTGCGCATCGAGGACGATGCGGTGGTGACCTCAGTTGGTTGCCGGCTCATTACTTCCGATGCCCCCAAGTCCGTAGCCGACATCGAGGCGCTGATCCAGGAAGCTCGTTCGTGATCCAGACTGACATCGCGATCGCTGGCGGTGGCGCCGCAGGACTAGCCCTCGCCCTCGCTCTACACAAGCACGGCCAGCAAGCTCAAGTCTTCGACGCCGGCACCGCCGAAGCGGGCCGCGCCGACAAGCGCATCCTGGCCCTCTCCCACGGCTCCATGCAGTGCCTGGACTGGCTCGGCGTCTGGACTAAGCTCGCCACGAAATCCGCGCCCATCACCACCATCCACGTCTCCCAGCGCGGCGGCCTGGGGCGCACTCGCATCACCGCACAAGAACAGAAGGTGCCGGCCCTGGGCTACGTTTGTCCCGCCGCTGAATTGGTGGCAGCACTTCAGGACGCGGCAGCAAACGCCGGCATCACGGTCCATCGCCAGAGCCGCGTTGCCAACGCCGAAATCGACAACGACGCCGTGCGCTTCCAGGCTGGCGAACGGGCCTTTAGCGCCAAGCTTCTGGCCTATGCCGAAGGCACGGTGGACGACGGTCCCCATCTGCGCACCCGCGACTACGACCAGCATGCCATCACCTGCACCGCCACCCTGACCGTGCCCCATCACGGCTGGGCCTGGGAACGCTTTACTTCTCACGGCCCCGTCGCCCTACTGCCGGTTGACGGAGGTGTCGACAGCGCCCGCGAAGTGGCGGTGGTCTACACCTGCCCCGCCGAAGCCGCAGCCGATCTGCAAGCCCTGGATGACGCTACCTTCGCCGCTCGATTGGAATCGGAATTCAACGGCCGCGTATCCGTTGAAGCAGTGACCCAACGCCACCGCTTCCCCCTCGGCCTGCGCTACCGCGACACCACCACCGGCCCACGTCAGGTGTGGCTGGGCAACGCGGCGCAAACCCTGCACCCGGTGGCCGGCCAGGGCTACAACCTGGCCCTGCGCGATATCCGCGACTTAGCCTGCAGCCTGGCAGGCACCATGGACCCCGGCGCGCAAGAGGGCCTCGCCCATTACGCCGCCCGCCGCCGCATTGATCGACGCAGCACCATCGGTTTCACCGACGGACTGGTACACCTGTTCAGTAACGACCAAAGCCTGCTCGGCCATGCGCGAGGGGCCGGCCTGTTCGCCCTGGATTTGCTGCCGCCCCTGCGCGGTTTTGTAGCAGACCGCATGATGTTCGGCGCTCGCGCCTGGTAGTTCAAACGCCGTTTGATTTCAAGGGGTGAAAGCTCCTCTGCGTGCCCCTTTATGGGGCATCACATTGAAGATTTTTCCTCCGCACACGCTGCCCATTTTTTAAGCAGTTGTGTAGAATCCGCCCCCTTCCCTTTTTGCCCCCCTTCCCATGGAATTCGCCGGCTTCACGCTGCGGAACAATCTTTTCGTCGCGCCCATGGCTGGGGTGACGGATCGTCCTTTCCGTCA
>DASUJA010000088.1:0-46616 GCA_036279515.1 Rhodocyclaceae bacterium
TCCGCCGAAGTCGCGCAACTGCGCGCCAAGGGCGAAACCGTGGTCATGGCGCTGCCCGGCCACGAAGGGTCCTGGAACGAGTCCGGTTGCGACCGGCAACTGGTTCTTCGGGGCGGACAATGGATCATCGAAACACTTCAGAACAAGGAAGCTTGAACATGGCGAACAACGCCCGTAACGTGGTCGTCGTCGGCACCCAGTGGGGTGACGAAGGCAAAGGCAAGATCGTCGACTGGCTGACGGATCACTCCCAAGGAGTGGTGCGTTTCCAAGGCGGTCATAACGCCGGCCACACCCTGGTCATCGGCGGCAAGAAGACCGTGCTGCACCTGGTGCCGTCCGGCATCTTGCGTGAAGGCGTCACCTGCTACATCGGCAACGGCGTGGTGCTGTCCCCCGAAGCCTTGATCAAGGAACTGGACGAGCTGCAGGCCGCCGGCATCGACGCCGAAGCCCGCCTCAAGATTTCCGAAGCCTGTCCCCTGATCCTGCCTTATCACCAAGCCATCGATCAGGCCCGTGAAGTCGCCCGTGGCGCCAACAAGATCGGCACCACCGGCCGCGGCATCGGCCCTGCCTACGAAGACAAGGTGGCCCGTCGCGCCATCCGTCTGCAAGACCTGACCGCACCCAAGCGCTTCGCCGAAAAACTGGCAGAGCTGCTGGAGTACCACAACTTCGTGCTGACCAAGTATCACGGCGCCGAAGCGGTGGACTTCCAGAAGACCTACGATGCCGCCATGGCCATTGCACCGCGTCTGATCAAGATGATCGCCGACGTGCCCCGCGCTTTGTACGACGCCCATAACGCCGGCGCCAACCTGCTGTTCGAAGGCGCCCAGGGCACCCTGCTGGACATCGACCACGGCACCTATCCCTTCGTCACCTCCAGCAACTGCGTGGCAGGTGCGGCTGCGGCGGGCGCCGGTGTCGGCCCCGGCCTGCTGCACTACGTGCTGGGCATCACCAAGGCCTACACCACGCGCGTCGGTAGCGGTCCTTTCCCCACTGAGCTGTACGACGCCGTGGACAAGCAAGACGCCGTCGGCAAGCACATGGCCACCAAGGGCCACGAGTTCGGCGCCACCACTGGCCGTGCCCGTCGCTGCGGCTGGTTCGATGCTGCCGCTCTGAAGCGTTCCATCCAGATCAACGGCGTGTCTGGCCTGTGCCTGACCAAGCTCGACGTGCTGGACGGCGTGGAAGAACTGAAGATCTGTACCGGCTACAAGATCAACGGCAAGGTCTCCGACATCCTCCCCGTGGGCGCCGACGACTTGGCTTGCTGCGAACCCATCTACGAAACCATGCCCGGCTGGAAGGAAAACACCGTTGGCGTGAAGAACCTGGATGGCCTGCCCGCCGCCGCTCGCGCTTACATCAAGCGCATTGAAGAAGTCTGCGCCGTACCCGTCGACATGATCTCCACCGGCCCCGACCGCGACGAGACTATCGTCCTGCGCCACCCCTTCAAATAAGTAGTCTGCATGGCCTAGTCATGGGCCATAGCAAAGCAAAAAAGCCGACCTTCGTGTCGGCTTTTTTGTTGTCGTTGTGCGGCTTGGCGAACGCTGAGTACCGGCGCTTCCCCGACGGCTACAGGAACTCGGTAAGCAAAATACCGGGCCAGAAGCATTTGGCGTTTTTGCGCTGCACCATAGGATTGTGCCTCCCCTTGTCATGGTGCTGCACTTCCCATGTTGGCTAAACAAAATCCAGTGCCATCCCTTCTGGTGGGTCAGGAAAGACTGCCGAAAGGGTGGAACGAAGCCGGGTCGCAGAGCCGTTCCCCCATGGCGGATGAGAGCATTCTCGAGCCCGACGACAAAGGCATGCTGGCTCGCCAGTTGGCCGCTTCGGAGCAGAAGCTGCGTGCCCTCGCCAATCGCCTGCTCACCATCAAGGACGAAGAGCAGTTCCGTATTTCCCGCGAGATTCACGACAGCCTGGGCCAGGCCCTCGCCGTGCTGAAGCTCGACTTGCAGTGGATTGCACGCCAGCTACCGGACGATGTCGCCCTCCAGGAAAAGGCGACGGTCATGTCCAACCTCATCGATGGCACGATCCGATCCCTGCGTGAAATCGTCGTGCGCTTGCGGCCCGACATCCTGGAGCAATTGGGCCTCGTGGCCGCCATGGAGCATCAAGCGCGGGACTTCGAGGCTCACACGGGGATTCAGTGCCAAATGCGGATGGATATTGCCGACGTGGCACCCAACGCCGAACGGGATACGACCATGCTCCGGGTCTTTCAGGAAACCCTGACCAATGTGGCGCGTCATGCCCATGCCACACAGGTGCAAGTCACTTTGCGTGTCCACGACCAAAGCCTCGTGCTCGAAGTGAATGACAACGGCAAAGGCATGGCGCCGCCAGAAGTACGCAGACCCACTTCCCTCGGCCTCGTGGGCATGCGCGAACGCATTGCACCCTTCTCCGGAAATCTGCAGATTCTTCCGTCATCTTGCGGCGGAACCTTGGTTCGAGTGTCGATTCCCCTGAGCGAGGCCCAGGCCGAACCTGGGGCACCATGAACATTCTCATCGCCGATGACCATGCCGTCGTACGCCGCGGCCTCAAGGAAATCCTGGTGGAAGAACCAGGGCTCCACGTAGTGGGCGAGGCGCGCAACGGCCAGGAAGTGATCGATGCGGCTCGGCACGTGGAATGGGATCTGCTGGTTCTCGATTACTCCATGCCGGGCCGTAGCGGCGCCGAACTGCTCAAGGCCATCAAGCGAGAGTTTCCGCGCCGTCCCGTGTTGGTGTTGTCCATGTTCCCCGAAGAGCTTTACGCCAAGCAGGTATTCCGTGCCGGCGGCTCCGGCTACCTGAACAAGGAATGTGCGGCGGAAGAGCTCGTTGTCGCCGCACGCAAGGTGATGGGCGGTGGCAAATACGTGAGTCCCGCCTTCGCCGAAAAATTGGCCGCGGAGTTGACCGTGGAAAGCGAACGCCCGTTGCACGAAACCCTATCCGACCGGGAATACCGGGTTATGGGGCAGCTGGTGGCAGGCAAGCAGGTGAACGACATCGCCAAGGACATGTTCCTCAGCCCCAGCACGGTCAGTACCTATCGCGCCCGCATCTTCAAGAAGCTGCGCCTCGCCAACAACGCCCAGTTGTTCCACTACGCAATCAAGCATCAATTGGTGGAATGAGGGCGGAATGAGGTTGGGGTGAGGTTGGACCGATGTTTCTCTCAATCGTATTTTTTGCCATGGGCAATGGTGCCTACGGTGGTTTCCTTTGCCGGTGCGAATGCGCGCGCGTCTGTCGTTGTACCGCTACGGCGCTTTGTGGTCGGCGCTACAAAAAGTTCAAGGTCCAGCGATAGGCGACGCATTTTTTACTCACTAGCATGAGATCAAAGCCGTGCCCCATTTGCCTATGAATGCCGATGGTATTGCCCGAGGTCCGGAGCGGGGTGCCGCACGATTTCTAGGTTCCCGTCCCGCTACCGTCGTGACTTCAGATGATCACTACGGACCAGGATCGGGTTGCCCGCAACACACATGGAAGGATTACCAATTGTCGAACGTTCCCGTCATTCGTCCCCGGTCACAGCTTAGGCCGCAGCGCCAGCCAGACAGTCCCACCTTGATCGAAGCCTTGCAGGCCCTTGGCAAGGGCGACTGGTCCAAGCGGCTCGCGACCGATGGACGTGAGGTCGACTTCGTCACGGCCCAGGCCTACAACAGCGTGGCCGACCTGCTGGAAACCCTGATGACCGAGCTGGCCCGCGTGCGCGAGCAGGTGGGGCAACAGGGGCTTCACGGCGAACGGGTGCGTATCGCTGCGGCACGCGGCGGCTGGGCCGATGGCGTAGGTGCCATCAACGGCCTGCTTGACGATCTGCTCGGTGCCCTTTCCCAGCGCATGGATCTGGATCTGCGGGTGGATCAATTGCTGACCCAATCCCAAACCCTGATGAAGGAGTTACGCGCTCAGCAAGACTCCCTGGTGAAACTTTCCCAGCGTGTGCTCACCATGCCGCTAGCGCCTCCTGCCGCCACGTCGATTCGTGTCCCATCGCCGCCGCGAGCGACGAAGGATGCGCCTCTGGTGGCCCGCAATGGGGCAGTTCAGTCAAACGCCAGCAAAGCTCTGGTCGTGGTTAACGATGAGATCACTCGCTTCCGTATCGCCGCAACCCTTTCACAGCGCGGCTTTCAGCCCCTGGTGGCAGAAACCGGAAAGGATGGATTGGAACTGCTGCTGGCCAATACCGATGCAGCCTTGGTATTGATCGACGTGGACGTGCCCCAGGTGGGCGGGGCTGACACCATTCACATCATTCGCGGGCTCAAGGAGTTTCAGGAACTCCCCATCATCGCTCTGGGTCAGGAGCGGGGCGCTGCGTCGGATCAATTACCTAAGCCCATCAACCTTGAGCAACTCGCCGCGCTGCTTCAGGCGTGGGCGCAGTAGTTGTCACCGTAGATGCCACCTTAGTTGCCCCGTAGTTGCCACGTAGTTGCCAACCTCGTAGCCAAAGTCGTAGGAGTTGTCATGAGCCTGTCGCTCCAAGCAGAAATGTTTCTGGTGGATGGCCTACTCGCCAGCAGCACCGAGTACGCGGTGCTGCTCACTGACAGCAGCGACCGGGTGCAGTGGGTGAATGAAGGATTCATTCGCCTTTACGGTGCCACCTTGGCCGAACTGCAAGGCCGCGAAGCCGCATCCCTGCCGGATCGACGAACCGCCATGGAGGGAACGCCTCCTGAGGAAGGGCGCTACGAAGCGCGACGGCGCGACAAGGACGGCAGCCTGCGTTGGCTCACCGTGGAGCGGCGGCCCATCGTGGACGCCCAAGGCATCGTATCTGGCTATGTGGAAATCGAATCCGACATCACCGCCTTCAAAGCAGAGACGGAGCGACTGCGCGATGCTTTGGCGCAAGCCGAGGCCGCGACTGCGACCAAGAGCGAATTCCTCGCACACATGAGCCACGAGGTGCGTACGCCGGTGAATTCCATCCTCGGTCTCAGCGAATGGGCGCTACAAACCCCATTGAATCCAGAGCAGCGAGAGGGCCTGGAGCTCATCCGAAATTCCGCCCAGGCCTTGCTGTCCTTGGTGAATCCCCTGCTCGACATGTCGCGTATCGAATCGGGGCGCTTGGAACTTGAGCATCTGCCCTTTGATCTGCGGAGCACCCTTGGCGACGTCGTCAATACGCTCTCTGTGGAAGCCTATAAAAATGGCCTGGAACTCGCTTGCGAAGTTGAGCGCGACGTACCCGACCGGCTCTTGGGGGATGCCTTGCGTTTGCGTCAAGTGGTATCGAACCTGATCTCCAACGCCATCAAGTTCACCCCCAAGGGCGAAGTGATTCTCCACGTGCGTCGTCAGCCGCGCGGTCAAGAACAACTGGTTTGCCATTTCACCGTCAGAGACAATGGCATCGGTATTCCCAGCGACAAGCAGGCGCAAATCTTCGCGCCCTTTACCCAGGCAGAGCCGTCCGTCGCCCGCCTCTATGGTGGCACTGGCCTTGGACTCACTATCGCCAAACAACTCGTCACACTCATGGGCGGGCGCATCTGGGTGGAGAGCAAACCGGGGCAGGGCAGCATCTTTCATTTCACCTTGCCCCTCCAGCAGGCCGCCGATGCGGACGCTGCCTTACCCCTGCGTTCGCCCAATCCCGGCAAGCGTCTGCTTTGTGCGGCCTTGCGTAAATGGAGTGCCGCTGCCAATGGGTCATCCGTGGGTGCATCACTCCATGAGCAACGCGATAGGGCTCCCACACCCAAGCCTGCCCCGGCGCAACGTCTGGCCCTCGCCAGTTCTCAGCCCGCCCCAGCGGTCACAGCGAAAAAGAGCAAGCCCATGGGGCGTCCTGCCCGGTTTCTGCGCCTCATCAGCGGGCGCCGCGAAGTGGCGGAGGCGGAAGCTCCTTCGCCAGGTATCGAAGCCTGCGCGGAACCTTTGCATGTACTTCTGGTGGAGGACAACCACGCCAATCGTCGGCTGGCGCAGATTCTCGTCGAGAGCCTGGGCCACAAGGTGATTTGCGCCGAGGATGGCGCCGAGGCCTTGAGTTGGCTGCGCGACGGCCGCTTCGATCTGGTGTTGATGGACGTGCAGTTGCCCGTCATGGACGGGCTTTCCGTGGTGGCGGCGCTGCGCCAACAGGAGCGCACCCTTGGTGGTCATGTTCCCGTGATTGCCCTCACCGCCCACGCGCGGGACGAAGATAGGCAACGCTGCCTCGCCGCCGGCATGGATGATTACATTGCCAAACCGATACAGCGCGAAGCGTTGGGCGCCCTCATCGACCAGCATTGCCCGCAAGTGCTCGACCGGCGGGCGCTGTTGGAGCGCATCGCAAGCGACCGTGTCGTGCTCGAAGAAATTCTGTCTCTGTATCGCCGCGATTTTCCCGTCTTACTAAACAAGGCCCGCGAGGCCGCTGACCTTCAACGCAGCGAAGCCTTCGATCAAACCATGCACGTCCTAAGCGGCATGCTGTGCAATCTTGCCGCCACCGCTGCGCAACGCGTGGCGGCGACCCTTCAGCTCACCGTTCAGTTACCCGAGGAGTCCCCTCGCGATTGGCCCGCTCTCACCGCCGGCTTGAATCGTCTGGGGGAGGAAGGCCGACGCCTGGAGGCGGCTCTGGTGGCCCTCCACGCCCTGCTTGAGGATCGTCGGCCATGACAAAGCGAATACCAAGCCATATCACGCCATTACCCAAGGAGAGAAATAATGCCTAGCGATATCCTCATCGTCGAAGACGAACCCATCACACAGAAAATGATTGCCGTGAATCTGGAGCGTTCCGGCCATCAGGTACGTTCCGTCGCCAGCGTGTTTGCAGCTGAATCTGCCATTCGCGACCAGGTGCCCGATCTGGTGCTGGTGGATTGGATGCTGCCGGATGTGACGGGCATCGCCCTTATCCGCAAGCTACGCGCCGATGCCGAGACACGGGACATTCCCATCATCATGCTCACCTCCCGCGCCCAGGAAAGCGACATGGTGACGGGCCTGGAGGCGGGGGCAGACGACTACATCACCAAGCCATTCTCTCCCCGTGAGTTGCTGGCGCGCATCAAGGCCGTCATGCGTCGGCGCATGCCGCAACTCACCGACGACATGGTGGAAGTGGCCGGCCTGCGCATCGATCCCGCAGCCAAGCGCATCACCGTTGGTGGCCAAGAGTTGGATCTGGGCTCCATCGAATTCCGCATGCTCCATTTTTTCGCCACCCATCCCAACCGACTCTTCAGCCGCGCCCAATTGCTGGACGAAATCTGGGGTAATCAAGTGTTCGTGGAAGAGCGCACCGTGGACGTTCACATCCGTCGCCTGCGCCAAGCCCTCAACCCCTGGGGCCTCGACCGCCTGATCGAAACCGTGCGCGGCACCGGCTACAGCTTCCGCCGCGAAATGGCGGAGAAGCAGCTCGCGACGGGATGAAGGCGGTCCCGTAGGTTGGTGGTGAGCGGAGCGAACATCAACGTCATGTTTGTGATCGCACGTTGGGTTTCACTCCGCTCAGTCCAACCTACCTGCTACTCCGAGTGACTCAGTGGCGTTCTCCGCTACCCCCTCCCAGCCTTCCTGCTTCGCCGAAGCTCACGAAAGGCTTGTCAGGGGAGGAGAGTTGTTGCCTCGGTAGAAGGTGATTCCAAACCGGCTCCCATCGAACTCCCCCTGACAAGGTGGGCTGCGGTAGGGGCTTAGGGAAGCACCGAACAAGTCCGTTCGCACTGAGCTTGTCGAAGTGCAAGCCCTGTGGCACAAGGGCTTCGACAGGCTCAGCCCGAACGGCAATCACTTAATCAGCGCTTCCTTAGTCTTTGTAGCCCGGATGCAGCGCAGCGGAATCCGGGGATGTTCGCTGCAACTGCCATTCGTGAATTTAATCCCCCGACACCGCCGCCTTCGCCGGCTTCGGGCCGTTGCCGTTGTCCGGTTGCTTGCGGCGTTTGCGGCGCAGGTAGCTCATGGTGATCACCGTGGACACCGCGGCAATCACGTCGGTCAGAAAGTCCATCACGTCGGCGGAACGGCCCGGCAGGTTGCGTTGATGCAACTCGTCCGCCGCACCCACGGCGGCGATGGCAAGCACCCCCCACATCGGCCTGCGGCCATCGTTACCTATCCATACCAAGCCGGCCAGCAGACTGAACATCAGAAAGTGCGCCAGCTTGTCCCAAGGCTCCGGGAATAGGCCCACGGCGAAGGGCTGGGCGCCGAGGATGAAGAGCAGCAATATCAGGATCGCAGCCATGGCCATGCTCGATGCGCGTTGCAGTTGTTCCCGTTGGCGGATTTTTTCAGGATCGAGGAGTTCAGTAGGCATTCTGTTTTTTCCAAACGACGAGGAGTGTCTTGAGGATGATCTTGAGATCCAGCAGCAGGGACCAGTTCCTCAGGTAGGCCAGATCGTATTCAATCCGCGCACGCATCTTGTCGAGACTCTCGGTTTCGCCTCGTAGTCCGTTCACCTGCGCCCAGCCCGTGATGCCGGGCCGCACCTTGTGGCGGATCATGTAGCCGTGGATCAGCTTGCGATACAGCTCGTTGTGGGCCACCGCATGGGGGCGCGGACCAACCACGCTCATGCGGCCCTGGAGCACGTTAAAGAATTGGGGAAGCTCGTCGAGGGATGTCTTGCGCAAGAGGGCGCCCAAGGGCGTTACCCGATCATCATTGCGCGTCGCCTGGCGGATCTCGCCACCGTCTTCCATCACCTTCATGGTGCGGAACTTGTAGACCATGATCTCCTTTCCATCCAACCCGTAGCGTCGCTGCTTGAACAGCGCGGGGCCTGGGGATCCGAGTCGGATGGCGATGGCGATGGCAATCATGATGGGCGCGATGAGCAACAAGATCAGGCTCGCCAGCACCAGATCGCTGGCCCGTTTGATGAAGCTGTTCATGCCGTGGAAAGGCGTCTCGCACACGGCCACCACGGGCATGCCGCCGATGGAATCCAGTCGTGCCTGAATCAGATCGAACAGAAAAATATCCGGCACGAAATAGACCGACGCCGTGGTGTCCCGCAACTCGTCGAGCAGTTTCAAAATGCGCGGCTGCTGGGTCACGGGCAGGGTGATGTAGATGAGATCCACGTGATGATGCTTGGCGTAGGAGGCCAGCAGACCCAGTCCTCCAAGGATATCCTGCCGTGCCGGCCCATTGGCCTGGGCATAGGTCTGGGCATTGAGCCGTGCCGGCGTGCGATCGTCAAAGAAGCCCGCGACGCGAATGCCGTGATAGGGCGAGGCGTGGATGCGTTGGGTCAACTGCCAGGCCAGCTCACCGCCGCCGGCCATTACCGCCACTCGCTGCACGCCCTCCGCCGCCATGAGTCGAGGCAACGCCAGCGGCAGCATCAGGTGCGTGAGTACCAGGGCAATGGCGGTGGTGACCACCCAGCGCTCAATCACCTGCCGGTCAAAGACCTCCAGCGTTGTCGAAGCCCAACCGAGTAGAAGCAGCAAGGCCACGACCCCGAACCAATTGAACAGCACATCGCGAATCACCGCGCCCATGCCCCGTGCGTTTGTGCTCCGCCCTGGATAAGTGAGGGAGAACACAATGAGCGAGAGGATCAGGTAAGGCCCGGTAAAGGGCTTGCCTTCCACCAGCAGGCATAGCCACAAGTTGATGAGAGCCACCGCAGGCGTGGCACACATCTGCGCCAGATTAGCGGGGGTCAGCGTACCGCCGAGTTGCAAAGGCTGGGAGTGGGGCAGGGCGGGCATGGCGTGTCGCTCATAGCAGGAGGGCTGGGGTGAGCCGCCGCTGATGCGCGGCTCCGGCGAGGCTCCAACCTTAGGGCGTGCCGATGGGCTGGTGATGAATCGCGAAGGGAAAGCGCCTAGTCAGTGCGGACTAGGCGGGAACTTCCGATCCATCGCTTGATCCTCGAATTGCCAATGCTCAAATGAGCAGCACCGAGATGCAGGGCAATCGCGTGAACTGGAAAGCGCCCTAACTGGCACTCCGTCATCCCCGCGAAAGCGGGGATCCATGGGAGCGTCTTCGTAGGGGGATCGCTGGATTCCCGTAACCCAAGGGTACTTCCTGCGGGGCGCTTTTGCGGGAATGACGGAGCTACTTTTTTGGAGATTACGAGCATTCATGCGATTGCCCTGCACCGAGATGGGGAGGTTCTATTACCCCTTGAAAGGTAGTGCTCAAGCCGCCATCGCTCCGTATGCTGGTTCGTATGCTGAATTCATCCGAACTCCGGGCACGTTGTTTGGTCAGTAGTCATTCGACTTCGACTTTGAGTTCGACTTTGCTTTGTTCGCCACCATGGGAAAGACAGGATAGCCATGCAACAACTCGCCGAAGAAAAGCGGGCCATCAATCCGGCCCAGGAGCATCTGCAACCGACCGGGAGCGCACAGATCACGCCCATCGGCGTCGATGCGTCCGCCCATTCGCTACTGCTGGACGCCATGGAGCTGGAGGCGCTTGCGCTCAACATGGACGCCTCGTTGCGCGTCCATGCTCGCCATCAATTTTTCGGATGGACCCAGGGGCTTCTGCAAAACCTGATTTCCCACGAGCTGCTGATCTGCGCCATGCGCAAAGGTGAAGGCGCTCCGTTTCTGGTGGACTGTTTTTCCATGTCCCCTGCCGACCCCAATCTCTTCAGCGAACTCTTCCGGGAGGACACCTCCCTGGTGCCCTACCTGATCGAGACCTGGGAACTCAACCACGGCGAACCCGTGGTAGTGGAAATCAGTGGCGAAAGACTTTCTTCCTCCAGCGCCCTGGCCAGGGAATTGAATCGCCTGGGCAGCAGCCAACTGATCGTCCACGGCACCACCGACACTTCGGGAAAGCTGGCCAGCCTCTTCGTCTTCGTCTGCCGCCCCGATACAGCAGGGCCGAAGCAGCGGCGCTTGGTGGAGCTATTGGTGCCCTTCCTCTACGTGGCTTGGGTCCACTCCAAACTCACCCGCAGTTCCGAGTCATCCAACAACGAAGCCCACCCCGAAGGCCGCGATCTGCTCACCGTGCGCGAGCAGGAAATTCTGCGTTGGATCTATCTCGGCAAAACCAACATCGAGATCGGCATGATCCTCGGCATCAGCCCGCTCACCGTGAAAAACCACGTCCAGAAAATTCTGCGCCGCCTCAACGTACAGAACCGGACTCAGGCAGTGGGCAAGGCGTTGGTGCTGCGGATATTGACGAGCTGAACGAATCAATATTTTCCGGACCGGGTTTTACGGGCGCTCAGTGGCGATACGTGTCATGGCCGCCCTCAGTGGATACGGCGTTACAACGCCATCCTCCATCAAAGAGCTGGCCTCGGGGCGAAGGAAGGGGCCTAGGGCCCTCGCATGAAAAGGGAGGCGGACCCATTGGTACTCCGTCATCCCCGCGAAAGCGGGGATCCATGGCGGGCTCTTCGTAGGACAACTGCTGGATTCCCGCACCCCATGGCCCAAGGCCACGTCGAGGGTACTTCCTGCGGGGCGCTTTGGCGGGAATGAGGGAGCTACTTTTGGGCAGTTTCCTGCATTCATGCGATTGCCCTTGAAGGGGGCCTCCTAATGCCACCGCGTGCCACCGCCACCCATCGCACTGCCCCTGCTATCCATTCAGCAGCTTGCGATTACGCGTCACATTGACGGCATTTCGCCCCGCATGGTGGCGGTAGCCCAATCAGCCCCAGGGTCAGTCGGCTTTGTCGCTATTTCTAGCGACATACAAATCCATGGCAACTGGCTAGCATGCGCGGCGATTTATATTTCGGCCATTCCTTGGGCACAGCCATGGAAAGACTCCACCGGACTGTTTGGAGCGGCTGCGTTGTAGATACTGGAACGGGGCATCGACATCTGTCTGCGCCTAAGCCGTGGCAGCCCCCAATCCGAATACTGTTTGCGTCCTCCCATGGCTTCCTCGATATCGCCAGCGGTGCCGCGTATTCAGTGCGTACCCAACGGGAATCCCCGGCTGGGCGAGGGGCCAATGAATGTTAAAGCTCGATAAAAGTGAGCGCCGACAGAAATCTTGAATATCTAAAGGGGGAGTTCGATTGCACGCGATTGATGACAAATACCGACGCACAAAATTTTCGCCAATGGGTGCCATTGGCGTATTGGTCATGAGCATATCGGTCAGCGCTGCTCATGCGCAACGGTCGACGTCGGAAGCTGAACCGCTTGCGCTGGATACCGTGGTTGTGACGGCCCAAAAACGGCAGCAGTCCGATCAGGATGTGCCGATCTCAATGACCGTGCTGGACCAGTCCGATCTGGAAAAGGCACGGGGCAACGCCTTGAGAGACATCCAGCAATTGGTGCCGAACTTTTCTCTGGAGCGCGGCGCAGCCTTCAATGCCTTGACCATTCGCGGCGTGGGGGGCGGCGGTAACACTATGGGCTTCGATCCGCGGGTGGGCGTCTATGTGGATGGCATCTACATGGGCCAAGCCCAAGCCCTAGACCAGCCCCTGTTCGACGTGGAGCAGATCGAGGTACTGCGCGGCCCGCAAGGGTATTTGTTTGGTCGCAACACCGTGGCGGGGGCAGTCAATATCACCACTCGCGCACCGACCGAAAAGTTCGACGGCTACGTGCGGGGCGTTGCGGGCAGTTTCGGAACTCGCGAGAGCTACGCCACCGTTTCCGGGCCTATCGCAGAGAACGTATTGGCCAAGATTTCCCTGGCTTCAGAGGCGCGCGACGGCTTCATCACCAATACCTATGACGGCCAAAAGCTCGACGACTTGCAGCGTCAGACGGCGCGTGGGCAAGTCATCCTCAAGCCTAACGACAGACTGAACATCAGCATCGCCGCCGATGCGTCGGATACCAAGCAAAAGGTCGTGCTGGGCGAACCGATCACAGACCTGTTCGGCATGCCCCTCCAAAATGGCACCGCGCCCAAGCGCACCGTCGACTTCAACACCCGTCCGAACGAAGCGGTGAAGCTTTCTGGTGGAAACGTCACCGCTAACTACACCACGGACGACCAGCACGTCCTGACCGCCATCCTTGGTTACCGCGACACCCATCAGGATCTGCGCCTGGACAACGATTACCGGCCAAACGATTTGTTCCGGTCCCATTTCGTTGACGACTCCAAACAGGTTTCCCAGGAAATTCGCCTTGCCTCGCCGAACACGGGCAGCACACGATACGTAGTGGGTCTCTATCACCTGAATGAAACTGCGAACACAAATCGCCAAGTCACCATCGGGACGGATGCAGCCACCACATTGGTGAATCGTCCGCCTCTCCCTTTTCCTGTGCCGTTTTCTGCAATTGCAGGCACCTTTCCCGGTGCGCAGGCATCGCTCAACGGAGAAATCCGAACTGAGACCACCGCCCTGTTCGGCATGCTGGACTACGACCTGACGGACGCGTTGACCCTCAATCTAGGCGCCCGCTATACCCGCGAGAAGAAAGATCTGTTGTTCAACCTGGACGGATCCCAGAGCGGAAACTTCGCCATAGGTAGCCTGAGTAATTACCGGGATACTCGCTCGGACAACAATTTCTCCCCGACCGTGGGGGCGACCTATGTGGTGAGCGATAGCCAGAACGTCTACGCGAAACATTCACGGGGCTTCAAGAGCGGAGGCTGGAATACGGATTTCATCAGCGCCACGGCTGCTAGTCATCTGGCCTTCGACACGGAAACCGTGAGCAGCTATGAATTGGGCACCAAGGGGCGGCTGTTCGGTGGACGCATTCGGTACGACCTTGCTGCCTACGTCAGTCGTTTCAAGAACTACCAGGTTTCCCAATACGTCAATCTGGGCGGAGGCGCCACCTCCATCGAACTCAAGAACGCAGCGGAGGTTGAATCCCGTGGCATCGATGCCGCCTTTGCGCTACGGGCCTCTCAGCAGATGGACCTGGGCTTCAACTTCGGTCTGGGCAACGCGGCATTCAAGCGGTTCGAAAACTGTTCGGCCACCGTGGACTGCACCGGCCGCCAGTTGCCCTATGCACCTAAGTTCACCTCGGCGCTGACCATGGACTATGGCATTCGCCTGCCCAATCTCGATGGCAAGCTGAATTTCCACGGCGAGTACAGCTATCACGGAAAGTCCTTCTCGAACACGATCAACGACCCGACCATTCACCGCGTTCCCAGCCGCGAGCTGGTCAATCTCCGCTTGGGCTATTTACCCGATAACTCCCATTGGAATTTCAGTCTGTGGGTGCATAACTTGTTCGATAAGGACACGGTCGTCATGCGGGATCGGGATTTCCTCGGCAACCTCACCGTCAAACGCATGGACCCACGCGTTGTTGGCCTTGAGGGTAAGTACAGCTTCAATTGATTCGGCGCTGAGCAAGAGAACGTTGGGGTTCGCGGTGCTCGCCCCAACCTACGGTTTCGCTACGGTCGTGCTCGTTTGTTGCGAAAGCCGATCACCGCCCCCAATTGGCAGCCACAAGAAGAACCGCGTGCCGTGCTCGTTGGATTCCCAGCGCAGCGTGCCGCCAATGGACTCGGCGCGGCGCATCTGGTTCGTCATGCCCTTGCTGCGGCCGCGCAGCGCCTGATCTACGCTGAATCCGCGGCCGTTGTCGACGATGGTCACGATGACGCCGCCGTCTTCCACCGTCGTCGCCAGAGTGATGTCCTCGGCATTAGCGTGCTTGATGATGTTGGTGAAGGCTTCCTGCAAGATGCGCAAAATGTGCAGCGAATGGCGCGGCGTTAGCCAGGAAAGGGCGGGCACGTCCTGGATTTTCCAGTGCAGCGCGATGCTGCTGGCCTCCAGTCGCGGCCCCAGACGGAAGCGCAGCGTGGCGAGCAACAGCAGCAGGTCGGCTTCCACTGGCTCCAGCGAATCGATGGTCAGCTTGAGGTCGTCGATGCAGTCCTTGAGCACTTGGGCCACAGCAGCATCGTCAAGCTGCCCATGTTCCACCACCCGCAATGCGCTGACGAGGGAAGACCCAAGCCCGTCATGCATGTCCTGCATCAGGCGCTGGCGTTCATGGTTCAACATCTGGCGATGTTCGATCTTGCGCAGACACTCGTTGCTCGCGGTAATTTCGTCCTCCAGTTGCCTGCGGCGGACGGCTGAAGACATGAGCACAATCAAGGCCGTGACGGTGCAAACAAATACGAGGACATAGACGACGACGTTGCGTCGCCACACTGTGAGAACATCATCGAGTTGCCTGGACAGGATCAGGGTGAGGCCCGAGCTTTCCACATCCTGCACGACAAATAATCGTGTGCGCCCGTTTTGGGCCGAGGGGCCGATATGGCGTGTCACCGGCTTGCTAAGGTAGAAGTGCTCTCGGAATATCGTGCTGACTTTGACGATGTTCTTGCCGAAAAAACGTTCGGGCTCCTCGCGGCGGTAGACCAGATCGCCGTCGCGGTTGACGATGACCGACATGCTCTCGGAGTCGTCCGGGTTGATGGCATTCATGGAGGCGGGAAAGAAACGATAGCCGATGGTGACAGCCGCGATGCCGTGGAATCTCTGTCTCCCATCGACGATTGGCCAGGAGAAGATTACGGCACTGGCGCCAAGCAGATGGTCTTCGGGGCGCGACATGAACAACTTTGGTGCTACCTGCTGGTCTGTGAGGGCGGCGAAATAGGGCTCGCTCGAAATATTCTTTCCAACCAAGGCGGCGTCGGTGGAAAAACGAATACGCCCATCCGTGCCCGTGATCAGCAAGGCGCCGAGTTCCGGCATGTCGTTTCGGTGCCGCAGTAGTTCTGCGGTGATGGATGTGGCCGCAGGCGATGATCGATGCTTCAGTTGCGCCTCTGCCATCCATTCCAGCAAGTGTTGGATGTCGCCCAATGTTTCAGCCACATGTACATCGGCATTGCGTGCATGGGCTTCGAGCAAGCGGAACTCGAACTCCTCAGCTTGTCCATATCCATCATAGGCAACCCACCCGAGCGTGGTGCCGACGATGAGCAGCACGGTGCCTGACAGGATGATGATGCGGCGGAAGAAACGCCCGCTCGTTGCGGATGGGTGGCGTGCAGGGGGGGTCATGTGCGTGGGCCTGATAGGCACTCCATCGTTCCCGCGAAAGCGCACTGCTGTTCGGGGTAAATTGGACATGCCCAAAATGGCGCCACCCCCGTCATCCCCGCGAAGGCGGGGATCCCTAGGCGCGTCATCAAAGGAAGTCCGCTGGATTCCTGCGCCCCAGGGGTACTTCCTGCGGGCCCCTTTCGTGGGAATGACGGAGCTACGTATTGGTGATCCCGAGCGTTCATGCGGTTGCCCTGGGCTGTGCCGACCGGCTTTGCAAGGGCTTTGGCCGCGATTGGCCGTGTGCGCCACAGACTATCCAGTACGTCTAGCATGGCAACCACAAGGAAACCCGCGTACCGTCCTTGTTCGACGACCATTCGATTTTTCCGCCGATGGCCTCGGCCCGGCGCATCTGATTGGTCAAGCCCTTGCCGCCGGATCCCAGGGCCTGTTCTACGTTGAAGCCGTGGCCGTCGTCGCTCAGGGTCACAACCACGCCTGCATCTTCCACCGAAGTCGCTACGCGGATGGTCGTTGACTGGGCATGCTTGATGACGTTGGTGAACGTCTCCTGCAAGATGCGCAGGATGTGCAGCGAATGGCGCGGCGTCAGCCAAGGGAGAGGGGGCACGTCCTTGATCTCCCAGCGTAGATTGATGCCCGTTGCCTCCAGCCGGGGGGCGATGCGAAAGCGGAGCGTGGCGAGCAGCAGCAGCAAGTCTTTCTCCACGGGTTCCATGGAATCAATGGTCAGCTTGAGATCATCAATGCAACTCTTGAGCACCTGTGCGATTTCGACATCGTCGAGTTGGCCGTGTTCCACAATCCTGAGTGCGCTGACCAGCGATGAGCCCAGTCCATCGTGCATGTCCTGCATCAAGCGCTGCCGCTCTTGCACCAGCGTCTGCTGCTTTTCAATTTCTCTCAGGGTTCGGTGGCTTTCTGTCAGCTCCGCTTCCCGTGCGCGCAAGCGTTCCCCCAATGTCGTATTGGCTTGCCGTACCTCCTCCATCGCGCCCACGTAGCGGCCATACATGATGTAGGTGAAGATCAGGAAGGCAAGCACGTTGGAATAGGGGCCGACGTAAACGCCTTCGATGCTTAGATAATTGTTTTGCAGGAACCAGTCGTATATGCCGAAGCCCATGCCCAGCAAGCCCCAGCTCGCCAATAGCGTGCCGTAGCGTGAGCCGCAAGCGAGCGAATGCTTCAAACCCACCGAGGCGACCGTGGTTCCCATGATTAGCAGGACCACATAGGCCAGTGCCGCCACCGCATAAACGCCCGGCAAGGTGGCGAAGGACGGCAGCGTAACCGCGCTCATCGTGAGCGTCACCAATGCCACCGTTCGGTTCAGCCACGGCAGCGGATTTCGGTGGAGATAATTAAGGAAGAAATGCACCGTGGCGATCATCCAGAACAGCGAATTGACCGTCAGCCAACTGAACCAATCGTCAGGAATGGGAAAACGCTCCTGGCCCACGTAGAAATGTACCGTGCGTAAATAGGACGTCAGCGACACCAGCGAAAACAAGAAATAGAGCAACTGATCGCGGCTCCGCAGCCACACGAAAAACGCAAATAAACCCATTGCCAGGAAGGCCGCGCTGCTCATGTAGGGCAGTTGAACCTGGATCAAATCTCGAATGCGATAGCGCCAACCGATGGCATCCTCGTTGCCCACCCAGACGGTTGATATACCGCCCCCCGAAAAGCGCGGGCGCTGCAAGCGCAACAGGATTTCCTTTGGCGGCACCGCATCCGCCGTCTCGTCCAGGGGAATCCACAAGGGAATGTTCCAGCCGTTCCACTCCATCCCCGCATGGGATTGATAGATCAGTCGGCTGTCGCTGTACACCGCCAGCTGCCCGTCTGCCTTCCAGCGGGGAATGTAGAGGTAGCGCGGCACCTTGCTTGGCTCCAGGGCTGGCATGCGGAGCCGGTACCACTCGATCACCGTGGGCGGTGCAAATTTGTCGTCGTTCAACATTGCCTCAATACGTTGAGGCCGGACTGCGCGGGGGAGTTCGGTCGGCTGCCAGTCCCCCTCCAGACTGACGGACTTGAGCGAATAAGGTGGTGGCGAATAGGCAACGCTCGCGACGGACAACACCTCCGCCTGCATGAGATGAACAGGCGTTTCCGCATGGGCCAGCGGTAGGATCAAGGAGAGCAACAACGACACGACAAAAGCCCGCATAGGAAGCAAGCCCAAGCTGCCAAGGCGCCGACTACATACCCAACAGCTTGCGATGCCGCGCCACATTGATGGCCTCGATTTTGGATTTGACCTGCAACTTGGCATACACGCGACGCACGAAAGTCATGACCGTGTTGCGCGAAATGCCCAGCTCCGTTGCAATTTCGTCGTAAGTGAAACCCCGTGTAATCAACCCCAGCACCGCCAGCTCTCGCGACGATAAATCAACGTTTGGCGTCGGTGCCTCCGGCGCATCAGGCAATGAGGCAGGCGCTTGAGCTCCCTGCCGAAAACGCTGTAACACATGGCGCGCAATCAACGGGCTGATCGGGCTTCCTCCCCCATGCAGCGCGCGGATGTCCTCGGTTAATTTCTGCGGCGAACTGTCCTTCAACAAATAACCCGTCGCGCCCGCCTCGATGGACTGAATCACATGCAACTCATCGGCAAAGGCGGTACTCACCATGATTGCGCAATGGGGCCAACGCTCGCTTGCCAAGCGAATCGCCTCAATACCTGACCCATCTGGCAAACCTAAATCCACCACCAGCACGTCCGCAGCCGGGCCATTCAAAAACTCTAGCGCCACGGCCAACGTATTGGCTTTGCACGCCAAGCTCATGTCCGGCGCCGCATCGATAGCCGCCACCAGATCACTCATGAAGGCGGCGTCGTCTTCCACCACGGCGATCCGAATCACCTGAGCATTGGATGATGAATACGTCTGTTCTGACATGGCTGTGCGAGCAAGAAAGTCAAAGAGCGAAAGGTCCGCAATGTATCTCAAGTTCTGGATTTCTTTACAGGGATATGCCTGTCGCTAGAAATAGCGACAAGTATTGCTGACTCCATGAAATCCGCGGGTGTCGAAGAAAAAATGCGCCCAAAAATTCCAAACCTCAAGGGCGATCCGCGTCCCCAAAAGTTTCAGCTATCGCCCCTGATCACCCGATCAGCAAACCCTGTGTAGGAACTGCCCGACCTCGCCTAAGTAGGTCTCTGTCGCTATTCCTGGGGACATACAAAGCTATGCGATGTAGCTAGCATGCGCGGCGATTCTTAGTCTGCTATTTCCAAGGGAGCCACACCATGAACAAGACCCACCGCACCGTCTGGAGCGAAGCGCGCCAGAGTTATATCGTCACCCATGAAAAGGCCGCCACGCGCGGCAAGCCTTCGTCGGTCAGCCGTGCCGTGGCCCATACGGCTGTTGTGGCCGCCATCGCCGCCATGGGCGCGGCCCATGGCGCCACGACCAATGTCGTATCCGGCGCCCAGACCAGCACCTACACCCTCACCAATGGTGACAGCCTGGTGGTAGCGGGCGGCGGGTCCATCGTCACCTCGGACTTTTATGGCCTTAGCGTGACTAATGCGGGGTCTATCAATAATGGCGGAACCATTAGCGCCTATTACCCTATGCTCGTCAGCAACGGCACCATTGCTGGCGGCTTGACCAACAGCGGCAGCATCATCTCTTCAAATCAATACGGTCTCGCCCTTTATGCCAACAACAGCATCATCGCTGGCGGGGTGATCAACAGCGGCAGCATTGGCGGAGGTTACGGTTTTACTGTCGGACGCAGCACCATCACGGGTGGCTTGACCAACAGCGGCAGCATTAGCGGTAGAACTTACGGCATTACTTTTAGCAACAGCACTCTCACTGGCGGCTTGACCAACAGCGGCACCATTGCTGGCGGAGTTCGCGTCAACGGGACGAGTTATATCGACCGCATCGAAGCTCCCACCACTTCAATGACTGTGGATGGAACGCTCACCGTGGGGGCGGGCACCGTCTCAGGCATCACCAACAACAATACTCTGGTCCTAGGGGCTGCCAGCACCCTTACTGCGACCGGTAGCTACGTCCAATCCGGCACTTATCGCACGAACGTGAATTCCTCCGGCGGCCATGGCACCCTGGCGGTGGCCGGCACGGCCACGCTGAATTCCTATAGCAGCATCGATGTACGCCTGGATCACACGTCCCTGAGCAACGGCACCACGCTTGCCGGCGTACTGACTGCTGGCGCTCTAAGCGGCACAGGGTTCAGCGCTGGCACCTTCACCGGCTTCGTCGCTGACAACAGCGTGCTGCACGACCTCAAGGCCGTACAGAACGGCAACGCCCTGGACTTGGTGGCGATCAATGCCGCCAGCGGCAACTGCGGCAGCACCGTCACCGGCAACGTGAGCGGCACCTGCAACATCGGCTACGACCAACCCTCGCTAACGGTAGCCAACGGCGCCACCATCAGCGGTAGCAACGTGGGCATCCAGGCGCTGGCGGGAATATCTGCCGCGGACAATGGCCGCATCGTCAATGCCGGCGTGGTCCAGGGTGGCTCCACCGGCATTGCCGTGATCTCAGCCGTCCTTTCCGCAGGTATTAGCAACAGCGGCACGATAGTAGGCTGGACCAACGGCATCTATCTCGGCGACAGCACCCTTAGCGGCGGCCTCGTCAACAACGGCACCATTGCCGCCGGGGGCGGCAAAGGCATCCATCTCCGCAACAGCACCTTCAGCGGTGGCCTGACCAACAACGGCACCATTGCCGGGAACGACAGTGGCATCTATCTCAGAAACAGCGCCCTCAGCGGTGGCCTCGTCAACAGCGGCACCATTGCCGGGAACAACGGCATCTATCTCAGCCGCAGCACCCTCAGCGGTGGTCTTGTCAACAGCGGCACCATTGCCGGGAACCGCAACGGCATCTATCTCGGCCGCAGCATCCTCAGCGGTGGCCTGACCAATAGCGGCAGCATCGTGAGCGGGACCGTCGGCAGCACGGTCTCGGGCAGTAGCATGGCCGGCATCTTCGTCGGCCAGAACAGCACCGTCACCGGCGGCCTGACCAACAGCGGCACCATCGCAGGCTACAACACTGCCACCATCGGCAGCCTCTCCGGTAGCCTCTCCGGCAGCCTCTCCGGTGGGGTGACCAGTAAATTCGCCGTGGCGGTGGAAGGCGCCTCCACTGCGGATGGTGGTATTGCTGCCTCCAGTCTCGACAGCATCGTCATCGCCGGCAACAACACCGCCAAGTTCATCGGCACCGTGTATGCGCCCAATACACCCATGTCCATCGCCTCCGGTGCCACCTACACCTTGGGCAGTGCCGACGATTTCCGCGTTGCTAGCTTCACCAACAACGGCACTGCCCAGTTCGACACGGCTTTGGCCGCTACGCCGAGCTTCAGCCTTGCCAACGTAGGCGACCAGACCTTCCGCAACAACGGCACCTTGAAGGTGGCGGACGCTCAACTCGCCACCATTGCGGGTGACTACGTACAAAGCGGCGTGCTTTCCGTGGGCGCCTCTAGTGCCAACAGCTACGGCAAGCTCACTGTCACCGGCACCGCCACGCTGGCCACCGGCGCCAAGTTCGACGTGAACGTGGCGACCACCAACACGCTGGCCGTGGGCAATACGCTCTCCGGCGTGCTGACCGCCGGCACCCTGACCAACAATGCCGGCACCTTGGCCGTCACCGACAACTCCGCCCTGTTCGACTTCTCCGCCACGGTGAATGGCAACCAAGTGGATTTGGTCACCAAGCCCGGCACCAACGTGCTCTCCGCCGTGCAGCAGTCTGGCAACACCGGCAGCACCGGCGCTGCCAGCGTCCTTGACGGCATCGTCACCGGCACCATCGCGGCACCGGCCATGGCCCCCGTGGTCACTGCCCTGGGCCAGCTGGCTACCAACAGCGAAGTCGCCGAGGCCGTGAAGCAAACCCTGCCGTTGCTCACCGGCGGCACCGCTGCCGCCGCCACTGGCGCCCTGGGCAGCATCAACAAAGTGGTGCAAGCCCGCATGGACAGCAATCGCGGCATGTCCTCCGGCGACAGCTTCTTCGCTGATCGTCACCTGTGGTTCAAGCCCTTCGCCTCCTGGGCCGATCAGGACAACAAGGGCGGCATCGCCGGCTACAAGAGCAACCTCTCCGGCGCCGCCTTCGGCGGTGACGCCATGGTGGGCGATAACGACCGGCTCGGTGCCGCCGTCGCCTACGCCAGCGCCGACGTAAAGAGCAACAACGGCAGCGCCAACCGCGCCAAGGTGGACGTCTATCAACTGATCGGCTACGGCAGCCATAGCATCGATGCCAACACCGAACTCAGTTTCCAAGCCGACGTCGGCAGCAACGTCAACCGAGGCACGCGCAACCTTGCCTTCATGGGCACCACCGCCAAGGCCAGCTACCGCAGCCTCAGCTATCACGCAGGTGTTGGCATTGCTCGCACCTACGCTTTGAGTGAAGCCACCAGCCTCACCCCCAGCCTGCGTGCCGACTACACCCACATCCGCGACGGCGGCTACAGCGAAAGCGGCGCCGGTGCGCTCAACCTGAACGTCAGTGCCCACACCACGGAAGAAATGCTGTGGTCTGCCGATCTGAAGCTCTCCCACAAGTTGAAGGACGGCCTGACTCTGGTGGCCAACGGCGGCATCGCCTACGACAGCAAGGCCAAGGCAGCATCGGTTACGGCGGCCTACGCCGGTGCGCCCGGCATGGGCTTCACCACCACCGGCATCAAGCCGGATGCCACCACCTTCCGTGGCGGCATTGGCTTGGTGAGCACCCCGGAGAACGGCCCGGAGATCACCGGCCGGTATGACGTGGAGCAGCGCAACGGTTACACCAATCAGACGGTGTCGGCCAAGGCGCGCTGGGTGTTTTAAGGGCAGCTAAGGCAGTAGTGAGTTGAGAGTGGAGAGTCGAGAGGCGAGGGAAACCCCGCTTCTCGCTCTCCAAAGCTTCACCGTTCGCACTGAGCTTGTCGAAGTGCAAGCCTCATGGCACAGGGCTTCGACAGGACTGTCATGAGCTCGCCGACGGGCTCGGCCCGAACGGTAGTGACTTGATCCGTGACCCCAATGCTGTCACAGCGTTGGGGTTTCCTTCGTTCACCGCCAACCTACGGGGCTGCTGTCCCGAACATGGCTTTTTTGACAGAGCCTCATTGCAGCCAATGCGAGGGCTCGATGGATTGCCTCGTACACGCGCAGATGCTGGCGCGCGTATTTCATCGGCACCGCCGCCATCCGGAAAGCAAGACCCCATCAGCATTTTCGGCCGATGGCCGCAGGGATGAACACGCGCACGTATACGCGAAGACTGGCAATCGCATCGCCTCGCCTCCGCTACTCAATCGCACCCGCCAAAAAATATTTCTCAAACCGCGACGCTCGGTTAGTGAAACGCAACGCGCGCAAATCCCCTCGTCTCCTGGATTTCCGCTTCTGAACGGGTATGCCGAAGTCTTGTGTAGGGAAATTCCCGTCGCTATTTCTGGGGACATACAAAACCATGCGATGTAGATAGCATGCGCGCCGATTCTTAGTCTGCTATTTCCACGGGAGCCACACCATGAATAAGACCCATCGCACCGTCTGGAGCGAAGCGCGCCAGAGTTATATCGTCACCCATGAAAAGGCCGCCGCACGCGGCAAGCCTTCGTCGGTCAGCCGTGCCGTGGCCCATACGGCCGTCGTGGCCGCTATCGCCGCCATGGGCGCGGCCCATGCCACGACCAATACCATCGACGGTACCAACTCCCGGACCAGCACCTACTCCCTCACCAATGGCGAAAGCCTGGTGGTAGCGAGCAACGGGTCCATCATCGTGACTTCCCCATACGCTATCCTCGCTGGCTCCGTGACCGGAACCGTTAACGGCACAGTGACCGGAACCGTGAATGCTGGCTTCATCAACAACAGCGGTAGCATCAGCGGGCGCAGCTACGGCATCTACCAAAGCCATAGCACCCTTACTGGCGGCCTGACCAACAGCGGAAGCATCAGCTCCTGTCGCAACGGTGTAGGCACTTGTCCCAATAGCGGCAGCTTCAGCGGCAGTGGCGGAGATGCCATTTCGCTTCAGCGAAGTATCTTGATAGGGGATATTGACAACAGCGGCACCCTCCACGGCTGGAATAAGGGTATCGAATTGCGTGGGACTACTCAATCCGGAAAAATACAAAATTCCGGGGTCATCGTTGGTCACTCTTACTATGGCATTGGGATTGTTAGCGCTAGTTCTCTCTCAGGTGGCATCGTCAACCGCGGCCAGATTCTTTCGTCGTATACAGCGGGTGTTGAGGTTAATCGCAGCACAGTGTCCGGGGGGATTACTAACAGCGGTGTCATCTCTAATGACGGTGCGCTGTATAGCGGTGGCGATAGCGTTCGTGTAGAGCGCAGCCTCGTAAACGGCGGCGTAACAAACAGCGGAACTATCGCTGGTCTCAGGTACGGCATCTACGTCCTCTCCAACGGTACCCTCACCGGCGGCTTGACCAACAGCGGCACCATCGCCGGCTACAACGCCGGCACTATCGGGGGGAGCGTTGCCGGCACCATCGCCGGTATATTCGCCGTGGCGGTGGATGGCACCTCCAGTCTGGATAGCATCGTCATCGCCGGCAACAACACCGCCCGCTTCATCGGCGGTGTCTATGCTCCCAACACCCCCATGTCCATTGCCTCCGGCGCCACCTACACCCTGCGTGGGGACGATAGGTTCATCGTTTCTGGCTTCACCAACGCCGGCACCCTAAAGATTGATGCGGCAGGCACGGGCACCAACACCGGCACCATCACGGGCGACTTCACCAACACCGGTACCTTCAGTCCGAAAGTATCGAGCATGACCCACTACGGCCAGCTCGCTGTTACCGGTACCGCCGTCCTGGGCGGCGCACTCTACGTGGATGCTTCCGCTGCCACTGGCCTTGTGGCGGGCACTCTCGCCGGCGTTCTCACCGCCGGCACCGTGAGCGGCAGCTTCGCCTCCCACGGCGACAACAGCAGCCTGTTCGACTTTGTGCCCGTCTATAACGGCAACCAAGTGGACCTGCGTCTGGAAGCCGCAGCCGCTGGCGGTGTCACCACCGCCGTCAATGGCGCCGGCGCCGGCGCTGCGGCAGGCGGTGCGGCGAACACCCTGGATCAAATCTTCCAGGACAACACCAACCCCATCACCGCCTTGTTCGTTCCCGTCTCCACCCAAGGCAACGGCGCCATCGCCAATGCCGTGAAGCAAACCCTGCCCATCGTCACAGGTGGTTCCGCCGCTGTGGCGAGCGGCGCCCTGACCAGCATCAACCGCGTCATCCAGTCGCGCGTCGAAGCTAACCGAGGCATGTCCTCCGGCGACGAGTTCTACGGCGACAAGAAAGTCTGGCTCAAGCCCTTTGCCTCCTGGGCCGAGCAAGGCGACAAGAACGGCATCGCCGGCTACAAGGGCCGCGTCGGCGGCTTTGCCCTCGGTGCGGATGCCGAAGTGAATAGCCAAACCCGCGTCGGCGTCGCCTTCGCCTACGGCAACGCCAAGGTCACCAGCAAATCTACCGTGGCTCCGCAAACGACCAATGTCGACATCTATCAGTTGATCGGCTACGGCAGCTACAGTTTGGATGAGCGCACGGAAGCCAACTTCCAGGCCGACTTCGGCAACAACAAGAACGAAGGCCGTCGCGACATTCCCTTTGCGGGTGTTCGTGCCAGCTCCAGTTACGACAGCTTCACCACCCACGTGGGCGCCGGCCTGAGCCGTAGCTATGCCCTGAGCGAAGTCACCACCTTCGTTCCCTCGGTGCGCATCGACTACACCAACATCTACGACAAGGCCTACCGCGAATCCGGCGCTGGCGCTTTGAATCTGATCGTCAATAGCCGCACCAGCGACGAACTGGTGTACGCCATCGACGGCAAGGTGGCCCACAAGCTGAACGAAGCCAACACCGTGATCGCCAACCTGGGTTGGGCCTATGACGATAAGGCCAAGGCCTCCAGCGTCACGGCGGCCTACGCTGGCGCGTCGGGTCTGGGCTTTACCACCAAGGGTGCCACGCCGAGCAAGGACAGCATTCGCGCTGGCTTCGGCTACGTGCATGCACCCAAGGACGGACCGGAACTCACGGCTCGCTACGACGTGGAGTTGAAAGACGGCTTCAAGAACGAGACCGTGTCGGCCAAGGCGCGCTGGGCGTTCTAAAGAGCAGCTAAGTCAGTAGCGAGTTGAGAGCGGAGAGTCGAGATGCGAGGGAAAACCCGCCTCTCGCTCTCCATCTCATTATCGTTCGGGCTGAGCCTGTCGGAGTGCGAGCCCGAGGTCGGAGCATTGAGGCATCCGGGTGTCTTCAGGCTCAGCCCGAACGGTAATGAATTGAGCGTCGAACGTTGAGCATATTCCCGTAGAGATCATGCTTAAAAAAATCGCCATCCAGCATCTCCGTCGCGGCATGTACATCCAGGAATTCTGTGCATCCTGGATGGAGCATCCGTTTTGGCGTTCTGCCTTCCTCCTGAGAGACCCGAAGGATTTCACCCGGATTCTCGAAAGCGGAATTTCAGAGCTTTGGATCGATACGTCGAAGGGACTGGACGTCGAGGCGGGGCAGACGAAGGAGGCCGCTGATGCCGAGGTGGCGGAAGAGTTGAGTCGCGTGGCAGAGGAGCCGCCGTCTGAGCCTCCTCAGCCTCAGGTTTCCGTTGAGCGGGTTGCGATCGGCCAGGAGCTGGTGCTGGCGCGCAAGACGGTTGAGCGCGCCAAGACGGCCGTTGCTTCCATGTTTCAGGAGGTCCGCATGGGCAAGGCGCTGGACGCCAATGAGGCCTTGCCGGTGGTTGAGGAAATCGCCTCTTCCGTGTCGCGCAATCCCGGTGCGTTGATTAGCCTGGTCCGCCTGAAGAACAAGAACGAATACACCTACATGCATTCGGTGGCGGTCTGTGCCCTGATGGTGGCACTGGCGCGTCAGTTGGGGCTAGATGAAAAGCAAACCCGCGAAGCCGGTTTGGCCGGCCTGCTTCACGATCTAGGCAAGATGATGATCCCCGCCGAAATCCTCGATAAGCCGGGCAAGCTGACGGACGAGGAGTTCGGGGTCATCAAGAGTCATCCGGAGGAAGGCTACAAGCTGCTGTTGGAGGGCCGGAACGTTAGCGAGGCGGTGATGGACGTGTGCATTCATCACCACGAAAAGGTGGACGGCACGGGTTATCCCCACCGGCTCACGGACGATCAGATCAGTCTGTTCGCCAAGATGGGCGCCGTGTGCGACGTCTATGACGCCATTACTTCCGACCGCCCTTACAAGGCGGGATGGGCACCCGCCGAATCCCTACGCAAAATGGCCATGTGGGCCACGGGTCATTTCGATCAGCGGGTCTTTCATGCCTTCATCAAGAGCGTCGGCATTTATCCCATTGGCTCCCTGGTACGGCTTGAGTCGGGGCGCCTTGGCGTTGTGGTGGATCAGGCCGCGCAGTCTTTGCTGTCTCCCCGGGTGAAGGTTTTCTTTTCGACCAAAGCCAATATACGAATTCCGCACGAAGTGCTTGATCTCGACCAGCTTGGCGCCAAGGACAAGATCGTTGCCCATGAGGATGCAGCTAAATGGGGCTTCCATAATCTCAACGAGATATGGGGAGGTGCCGCCGGGGGCTGAGTGCGGCACTATTGATTCCACAGTAAGCAAGGTAGTCAGTCCGTAGGTTGGGGTTCGCTTCGCTCACCGGCAACCTACGGATGCTTCATTTTATTGTCGCTATTTCTAGGGGCATACAAGCCGACGCCAAGTGCTTAGCATGCGCGATCACCATATCTGGCGCTCGCATTCCTGAAGGATGATTTTTCACATGGATACTGATTTCAGCACCGCGATGTTCGAAGAGGGGCATTGCATTCTCATGGAACTCATCGAGGAGTTGCACCCGGAGGGAGGTGAGTTGCATACCGCGATCTGGTTGTATTTGTGGCGGCAGCGAACCCTTTTGACCATGGCCAAGCAGTTCCATCGGGAGGAAGTGCAGATGATCCAGATCGGCGTTCCCGCATCCGTGTACCAGGCTCATGCAGGGGAGCACAAACGCTTGCTGTCCTACATCGAGTACGGGACGAGCATGCAAGACCCGAAGCGGGGCGTCACAGCAGGCGATCTCTATCAGCCCCTGAAGTCCGAATTTCTCAAACACTTCCTGATGTTTGATTCCGTGGCGAAGCAATGCGTCCGACTCAATGGAAAACTGGTCGACGCAACGGTAGGTGATGCGTAACTGAGCGCCTCTGGCCGAGGTGCCATAGGGCATCCTGGCAAGATTTCGTCGCTACCTTTTTGCTAACCCAATTATTATTGGCGCCCCTCGGGATTGCTGGGATTTGCGTGCAATCGCGAACGCTTTTTCGTAAGCCGGTTCCATGTCATCCACTCGCCTTTATCCACCCACTCATTACGACAATGCCTTTCGCTTGAAGGTGCCTTTCCTGCTTTGGATGGCATTTATCAATGGTCTGCTTCATCTGGTCTGCCTGTTCCCGCCCGCGCAAACCGCTTTCGGCAAGACGGCAGCGCTGCTGGGCGATTGGCGCTTGGTTGGGGCTGATGTGATCGTGCTTTGCGTGCTGATCGCCAGCGGGTTTCGCGTGCCGGAGGCCCGGCCCTGGATGCGGCGCATGTGGCACGGCGGGCGCGCGTGGCTGATCGGGGCTTACGTGCTCGACCTGTTGCTGTTCGGTTTCTTTCACGGGGCTGAATTCGGTAATCCCGATCTTTGGTATTTCGACCACTTGGTGGTCATCGTTGCGGTGAGTCTGGCGCTGCTCTTCTACTTGCTGCGTTCCCAACTGGTGCGCGACGTGTTCGCGGATTTTCCCGAGCCGGGGGACGATAGCCGCCAACGGGTGGTGCCGGTGGCCGTGGCGGCTCGCAAACGCGAGGCGGAAAAGTTATTGGTCCGCTATCCGGGCGAGGCTGACGATGGCGAGCTTGCCGCTCAGTTACGCAGCCGTTTGATTCAGGATTCGGAAAACGCGGGCGCTTGGCACGATCTGGGGCTGATCGCTTTGCAACAGGGAGTCCTTGAGCAGGCCTGTGAGTTCGTGCAGCAGGCGGTGTCGATTGACGGCGCCAACGGGATTTACCTACGCAATCTGGCAGAGCTGTATCGGCGTGCCGGCAAGCTGGAGGAGGCGCATCGGGCGGGGCTGGCTGCGGTCCGTTTGCAGCCGAAGGATGCGGACGCCCACTACAACCTTGCGCTGGTGTGGGCTCAGGCCGGGCGGTTTCAGGAGGCCGAGGCAAGCTATCGAAGCGCTATCGAGTTCAATCCGCGCCACGCCAATGCTTGGAACAATCTGGGAGTGCTCTATCGCCATGTGGGCAATGAAGACGCGGCACGCCGCGCTTTTGAGCAGGCCCTGGCACTCGCGCCCACCTTGCTCGAGGCGGCCGCCAATCTCAAGGGCAATCCCGCGCAAAACTGATCCATGCACTGCATCTACATTCGTCGGAACAAGCAAGCGGAGCGACAGAGTTTCATGGATTGGGAATTCCAAGACTCATGCCGATCAAATCTCGACGTTGCAGAACCGCTGCCTTTGAGGTTCCTGAAAGGGTCATGATGCTTCGCATTTCAAGGCGCTAACAAGGATATTGGGAATATATGGAATTCGAGTACACAACTAGCTGGTTCATGCACAACCGTCCCGCATGGGTTCAAATTTGCAATTTGCTTAAGCCTCGCCGGTTTTTGGAAATTGGTTCTTTCGAGGGGCAATCAGCTTGCTTTGTCATTGAGGCGATGGGGGCTATGCAGCCGGTGGATGTGGTGTGCATTGATACCTGGCAGGGGGGCGTGGAACACGATAAGAGCGGCATGGGTGAAGTCGAGGCTCGCTTTGATCGCAATATTCAACTGGCCACCTCTCGCAGCGCTCACCCGGTTTCTGTGCTCAAAAAAAAGAAACTCTCCTTAGACGCATTGGCCGAACTTCTCGTTGCGGGGCAGGGCGGAACCTTCGATTTGATCTACGTGGATGGTTCTCATCAAGCGGCGGACGTCCTCGCGGACGCGGTGTTGGCATTCCGATTGTTGCGTCTTGGTGGGGTTGTCATCTTTGACGACTATGCCTGGTCACGGCAGGAGGAAGGGCAAGAGGATCTGCTTGATGAGCCCAAGATTGCAATCGACAGTTTTGTAAACGTCTACCGACGCAAGCTAAGAATTTTGCTGGATATGCCGCTACGTCAGCTTTATGCAGTCAAGCTTTCTGACTGAAGTCGCTTTGTCATGGCAAATGAGCAAAATCAAAACTCTCTGGAGATGAAGCCTTGATCCACGATCGAAAACGTATTCTCGTCACCGGCGGTGCCGGATTTCTGGGGTCGCATTTGTGTGAGCGGCTGGTTCAGAAAGGGCACGACGTGTTGTGCGTGGACAACTTTTACACCGGCACCAAGCACAACATTGCCCACCTACTCGGGAAGCACAATTTCGAGCTGATTCGCCACGATGTCACCTTCCCTCTTTATGTCGAGGTCGATGAAATCTACAACTTGGCGTGCCCTGCGTCGCCGATTCATTACCAGTACGATCCGGTGCAGACCACCAAGACCAGTGTTCACGGCGCCATCAACATGCTGGGCTTGGCCAAGCGGGTGAAAGCAAAGATTTTTCAGGCATCCACCAGTGAGGTATACGGCGACCCTATCGTTCATCCGCAGGCCGAATCCTACTGGGGTAACGTCAATCCCATTGGCGAACGATCCTGCTACGACGAGGGCAAGCGCTGCGCCGAGACCTTATTCTTTGACTACCGTCGCCAGCACAAACTGCGCATCAAAGTGGCGCGGATTTTCAATACCTACGGGCCGCGCATGCATCCTAACGATGGCCGCGTCGTCTCGAATTTCATTGTCCAAGCGCTGCAAAATTCGCCAATCACGCTGTATGGCGACGGTTCCCAGACGCGCTCCTTTTGCTATGTGGACGACATGATCGATGCGTTCGTGCGCTTGATGAATACGGGCGACGATGTGAGCGGCCCCGTCAATCTTGGTAACCCGGTGGAATTCACCATGCGCGGCTTGGCAGAAGCAGTCATTGAGCTGACGGGGTCCCGTTCTACCATCGAGCACTTTCCTTTGCCCTCCGACGATCCACGGCAGCGCCAGCCCGATATCACCCTCGCAAGACAACTGCTGGATTGGCATCCGAGTACAGAGCTGAAGCAAGGGCTGGCTCGTACCATCGCCTATTTCGACGACCTATTGGCCAATAACCCATGATGAAAAACTCTCCCCCCTCTTTGGGCTGGCGGATATTCGGTACGGATACAGACTGGCAAACGCCGTTCAACGTAGCCGTCGTTATGCCCACGGTGGGGCGTGCAGAGATTCTTCAGGCGGTTCGATCTGTTTATGCTCAGACCGATGCCGGGCGGATTCAGCTATTGATCGGTGTCGACATTCCCCGCGGCGATTTTTCCCAGCTTGAGGCGCTGCTGGATGAGGCGCCGAGTCACGTCACGCCCTGCTTGTTCTATCCGGGTTACTCCACTTCGGTACGCCACGGTGGAATGCATCCAGCCCGCGACGGCGGAACCCTCCGCAGCATCATGAGTTACCTCGCCAATGCCCGCTATTTGGCCTATCTGGATGACGATAACTGGTGGGCGCCCAACCATCTGCAAAGCTTGCTGAGCGCTGTGCAAGGACATCACTGGGCTTTTGCGTTGCGCTGGTTCGTGCATCCTGAGTCGCGCATACCCGTCTGCGTGGACGATTGGGAATCGGTGGGGCCGGGGCGTGGCTACTTCAAGGACAATTTCGGCGGATGGGTGGACCCCAACTGCCTGCTGATCGACAAGATCGCCTGCGAGCCGGCCCTGCGTTGGTGGAGCATTCCGCTGCCGGGGGACACCAATGCCATGAGCGCGGATCGCCATGTCTATCGTTGGCTCCAGCAAAACGGCGCACCTGGCGAAACAGGGCTCGTTACCACCTACTACGCCATGCAGCCGGAAGACGCCATTCACCCCATCCGCCTTACCTACATGGGCGACCGTTACGACACAGCTGGGTTGCCCAGAAGTGATGAAGGCGCATCAGCCAATATTTCTGGGGCGATATCATCCGGCGCTCGCCTGACAGAAGCAGTTCAAATGAGGAACAAGAACATGGAGTTCGTTCAGCCCAGCGCCAATGACCATGCGGCGTGGCACGCCTATGGAATTGCCTTGCTAGAGGCTGGGCGCGCTGAAGATGCCGTGCAATGCCTGACCCGTGCCGTGATGTTGGAGCCCGCTACGGCGCTCTACCAGCGCAACCTGGGGGAGATGTGTCGTCGTCTCGGTCGTCTGGAACAAGCCATCGCCTGCGGCGTGGCCGCCACCAAGCTGGCGCCCAAGGACGTGGATGCCCACTACAACCTGGGCCTCGCCTACACGGATGCCAAGGATTACGCCAAGGCGATTCAGTCCTACCGCAAGGCCTTGAAGATCGTTCCTAACCACGGCCTGTCCTGGAACAACCTGGGCTCGGCCCTGGAACAGCAGGGCGACAAGGATGGCGCGCTCAAGGCTTATCAGAAGGCCATCGCTATCAACCCCCAGCACGCCGAAGCCCAGAACAATGCCGGCGCCATCCTGAGCGAACAGGGTAAGCTGGATCAGGCCCGTGTCGCCTTTGCCGCTGCCATTGCCGCGCGAGGGGATTTTGTCGAGGCCCACTACAACCTGTCGGCCTTCAAGAGCTACACCAAGGACGATCCCCATCTCGCCAATCTGGAAGCCGTGTACGCCCAGCGCCACGTGCTCTCTGATCACGCTCGCATCCGTTACTGCTTCGCCTTGGGCAAGGCCCTGGACGACATAGGCGACTACGACCGGGCCTTTGCCGCCTACGACGAGGGCAACGGCCTGCAACACGCCATCCTGCCCATGGACGAAGCGCGGGCCGACGCCATGCTGGCTCGCATCGTCGCCACCTTCGACGCGGACTTCTTCGCTGCGCGGCGGGAGTGGAAAGGTTTTGAGGACGACAAGCGCACACCCATTTTCATCGTCGGCATGCCTCGTTCAGGTACCACTTTGCTGGAGCAGATTCTGTGCAGCCACGCTTCGGTGTACGGCGCCGGCGAACTGGTGGAACTGAGTGAGGCCATCGCCGCCGCCTGCGGCAACGACTTTTCGTCCACCGCCAAATCGCTGGACGAAGCCAAGCTGCGGGCCATCGGCAAGGACTACGTTGAGCGGGTCTGGAAGCAGTCGCCCAAGAGCCGGTTCATCACCGACAAGATGCCGGCCAATTTCTTCCACATCGGCCTGATCCATCTGGCGTTGCCCAACGCCAAGATCATCCACGCCATGCGCGACCCGATGGATTCATGCTTCTCCTGCTTCTCGCGCCTGTTCAACGACACCATGGAGTTCGCCTACGACCAAGGCACCCTGGGCCGTTACTACGTGCGTTACATGAAGCTGATGGAGCATTGGCGCAAGGTGCTGCCGGAGGGAACCATCCTCGATCTGCCCTATGAAGACATGGTGGCCGATACGGAAGGCCAAGCTCGGCGCGTGCTGGAGTTCGCCGGCCTGCCATGGGATGCCAACTGTCTCGACTTCCACAAGAACACGCGGCTGGTGAAGACCGCCAGCGTGGCGCAGGTGCGCAAACCCATCTACAAAACCTCCGTGGCCCGATGGAAACACTTCGCCCGGCATCTGCGTCCGCTCCACGATCTGGTGCGCGCATACCGCAAAGTGGACGACTTCCCCACCGATCTGCCGCCGCCGGAGCCTGTGGCGATGCCCGTTTCTGCCGCAGCAGCCCGCGACGCCGATTCCTGGCACAACGAGGGCATCGCCCTCTACAAGCAGGACCGTTTCGACGAGGCCCTGGCCTGCTACGACAAGGCGCTCTCCCTGCGCCCTGACGCGCCCCTGGCGCTCAATAGCAAGGGCTTCCTCTTGCAGGACATCGGTCGCATGGAAGAGGCTCGCGATTGCTTCGCGCAAGCGCTTGAGCTGGCGCCCGAAATGGCAATGGTTCGCCTCAACCTCGCCATGGCACAGCTCAAGCTGGGCGATTGGGGCGCTGGTTGGGAAAACTACGAAGCCCGCTGGACCGGCTCGGCGGAAAGCGGCAAGGGCATGCTCCAGTCGCCCAGCTGCCCGCTGCCCCAATGGAACGGGGAGGGCGATACGAACGGCAAGCGCTTGCTGGTCATCACCGAACAGGGCTTTGGCGACACCTTCCAGTTCGCCCGCTATCTGCCGCTGCTGACTCAGCGTTTCGCCCGTGTCGATTTCGCCTGCTCGCAACCGACTCAGCGTTTGCTGGAGTGGTCCGTCGGCGAATCCGTCTCCCTGTTCTCGCGCATTCCCACGGATTACAGCGGATGGGATCTCCACTGCCATCTCATGTCACTGCCCCGCGCCTTTGCAACGCGGCCCGACACGGTTCCTGCCGAGATGCCCTATCTGCGCGTCACGCCGGCGGCCAAGGGTCTGTGGCGCGACCGGCTGGAACAGGCAGCGCCGGGCCGCATGCGTATCGGCATTGCCTGGGCAGGACGCAAGATTCATCAGTACGACGGTCGCCGCAGCCTGCGCTTCGCGCAACTGGAACCCTTGCTCAAGGACAAGCGCATCACCTGGGTGAGCCTGCAAAAGTGGGCGCCCGAGGACGCGCGCCCCGCGATCCCCGAGGGTGTGGACTGGATCGATTGGACCGACGAACTCACCGACTTCGCCGATACCGCCGCCCTGGTGGCGAACCTGGATCAAGTGATCTCCATCGACTCGTCCATGGTGCATCTGGCCGGCGGTCTGGATGTGCCCGTGTGGATGCTGGATCGTTACGACAACGAATGGCGCTGGCTCATGGGCCGCAACGACAGCCCTTGGTATCCCAACCTGCGCATCTTCCGTCAGCCGGCCTTCGGTGATTGGGACAGCGTGTTGAAGGAGGTGACTGCAGCCCTGTCCGCACTGCCCGCGCCCGACGTGCCAGCCACGCCTCGTGCCACGCCTTTGCTTTCCGCTCCAGTGGCTGCCCCCATTCCCACCTCGGGCACCGTGACGCCCGATCAAGCCATGGAGCTGGCAAGCCGCGCCCAAGCCGCCGGACGCTTGGCCGAGGCCGAAGGCATCCTGCGCCAGATCCTCTCCGTGGAACCGAACCATGCCCACGCTCTGCATCTGCTCGGCGTGGTGGCCTATCAGGCCGGACAGCCGCAACTGGCTCTGGACCTGATCAAACGCGCCATCGGCGAAGACGGCAACGTGGCCCTGTTCCATTCCAATCTGGCCGAAATGTGTCGCCAGCAGGGCCAACTGGAAGCGGCCGTCGAACATGGTCGCCGCGCCGTACAACTGGACCCGACCATGGCCTCGGCCCACTCGAATCTAGGCATCGCCCTCTACGATGCCAAAGATTTCGACGCCGCCCAAGCCTGTCACCGGGAGGCGCTGGCCCTGGTGCCGAGTTTGCTGCAATCCCTCAATAACCTGGGCAGCATCCAGCGCGAACGCAAGGACGCCAAGGGCGCCGCCGAGTGGTATCGCAAGGCCCTGGCCGTGCAGCCCGATTACCTGGAATCCCTCTCCAATATAGGCGCCGTGCTGGTGGAAGACGACAAGGCCGACGAGGCCCAGCCCTTCCTGGAACGGGCCCTGCAAATCCATCCCCATTACCCCGAGGCCCTCTGCAACCTGGGCCTGGTGCGGCTCAAGCAAGATAAGGCCGACGAAGCCGCAGCCCTGTTGGAACGCTCCCTGGCGCTCCGTCCCGACTACCCGGAAGCGCTGGTGGGCTTGGCCCGGGCCGAGCATGACCGGGATCGATTGAAGGAAGCGGAGGCTTTGTTGCGCCGGGCTTTGGAAGTATCTCCCGGTCGGGTGGATGCTCTCTGCCAGCTCGGCACCGTCCGTACCGAACTGGCCCAACCCGAAGCGGCTGAGGCTGCCTATCGGCAGGCGCTGGCTATCGATCCCAATCACGCCGATGCACTCACGGGGCTGGGCAACCTCAAGCTCGAAGCGGGCGCCATCGACGAAGCCGAAGCCCTGCTGCGCGAGGCCGTCTTCCAAGCGCCGGACAATATGGGCGCCCGGTTCCATCTCACCCAAGTGAAGAAGGTCAAACCCGACGACGAGAACGTGGCCGTGCTTGCAGCCATGGCGGCCGATGCCGATGAGATGCAAGCCCTCAGCGCTGATAAGCGCATCTCCCTGCACTACGCCTTGGGCAAGGCCTACGACGATCTCAAAGACTACGACCGGGCCTTTCCTCATTTCATCGAAGGCGCGCGCATCAAGCGCAGCAAGCTGAACTACGACAGCAAAGCCGACGTCGCCCGCGCCCAGCGCATCGCCGACGTGGTGAACGCCGACTATCTCGCACGCCTGCAAGGGGCCGGAAACTCCTCCGACCTGCCGGTGTTCGTGCTGGGCATGCCTCGCTCCGGCACCACGCTCACCGAGCAGATCATCGCCAGCCATCCCGACGTGTTCGGCGCCGGCGAGTTGAGCGACCTGATGGAAATCCTCCAGCAGCCCGTGGGGCAGGGCATCGCGCCGGCCTATCCGGAAAACCTCACCGCCCTCACGCCCGCCACGCTCACCGCCCGGGGCGACGAGTATCTGGCCCGCGTCAAGCGCCTCGCCCCTAAGGCCAAACGCATCACCGACAAAATGCCCGCCAACTACCTGGGCCTGGGCCTGATTCCGCTGATCCTGCCCAACGCAAAGATCATCCACGTCAAGCGCAACCCGGTGGACACCTGCATCTCCTGCTTCACTCGCCTGTTCAACCGCCACCAGGACGCCACCTACGATCTGGCCGAACTGGGCCAGCACTACGCCGCCTATGCGCGCCTGATGAACCACTGGCGCGCAGTGCTGCCGGGACGATTCCTCGAAGTGCAATACGAAGACATCGTGGCTGACATGGAAGGCCAGGCGCGGCGCCTCATCGAATTTGTTGGCCTGGAATGGAACGACGCCTGCCTCGCCTTCCACAAGACCCAACGCAGCATCCGCACCGCCAGCGTCACCCAGGTGCGCCAGCCCATCTACAGCAGCTCCGTGGAGCGGTGGCGGCATTATGAAAAGCATCTGGGGCCGCTGCTGGAAGGACTGGGAGAGTTCGCGCCGAAATGACAAATCCGATTTCACGCGCGGCGGTCTTTGCGTTGGGGGCTTGCCTCATTACAGCAGGTTGCGTCACCGTGCCAACGGCCCAGGAGCGTCGCGCAACTGCCGACACCCAGGCATCGGCGCGGAGCTGGGACTCAACGACGCTGCATGCGGGCGCTTTCGATCTCGCTGCTTGGCTACCGCGACGCATCGTTCACGATGAGGTACTGACCATCTACATCGAAGGTGACGGTCTCGCCTGGCTCTCCTCCGATATGCCTTCAGCGGACCCCACGCCGGTCACGCCCGTGGGCCTGCAACTGGCATTGGCCCAACCGACCGGCAACGTTGCCTATCTCGCCCGCCCCTGTCAGTACGTCACCAGCGACCGCTGCGAGCGCCGCTACTGGACCAACGAACGCTTCGCGCCGGAAATTGTCGCGGCCGAAAACCAAGCGGTGGATACGCTCAAGCGCCGCTTCGGCGCAGCCAAGCTCACTCTCGTCGGCTATTCCGGCGGTGCCGCCGTCGCCGCCTTACTGGCGGAACGTCGCCGCGACGTGGTACGCCTCATCACCGTCGCCGGCAATCTGGATCACCGGGCCTGGACCACCCACCACCGCGTTACACCGCTGACCGGGTCGCTCAATCCAGTCGATGGCAAAGTGGGTCTGGCTACCATCCCCCAATGGCATTTCGTCGGCGAGCGCGACAAGATCGTGCCGCCGTTTCTCGCGCAGGAATTTTCCGTCGGCATGCCATCCGCTCATGTGACGGTAGTCGAAGGCTACGACCACAAGTGCTGCTGGTCGGAAAATTGGAAAAATCTTTGGAAGGACATCCGCTGATATGAAGCAATCCTCTAGTCGCAACGTGGTCTGGCATAGCGCCACCGTCACTCGCGAGCGGCGCGAGCGTGCCAATGGCCATCGTGCCGTCGTCGTCTGGTTCACCGGATTGTCCGGGGCCGGGAAGTCCACCCTGGCTCATGCAGTGGAAGAGGCTTTGCATGTGGCAGGACGGAGGACCTTCGTGCTGGATGGGGACAACGTGCGTCACGGGCTTTGCGCCGATCTCGGCTTTTCGCTGGATGATCGCCGCGAGAATCTTCGCCGTATTGCTGAGATGGCGCGGCTTTTCGTCGAGTCCGGCACCATTGCATTGTCGGCCTTCATCTCGCCCATGCGGGAAGACCGGGAGCGCGTTCGTCAGATCGTGGGGCCAGAAAGCTTTTACGAGATATTTGTTTCCTGCCCGCTGGAGGTCTGCGAGCAACGGGACGTGAAGGGCATGTACCGTCGCGCACGGGCTGGCGAGATTCCGGAATTCACAGGCATCTCATCCCCCTACGAAGCGCCTCTGAGGCCTGCCCTGTCTGTCGATACCAGCGCCATCCCGCTGGAAGAGTGCGTGGTCCAAGTGATGAGTTTGCTGGCGCCCGCCATCGCGCTGTAGCTTTCCGTTGCCCGTCTTGCGGCCAATTGGGCGTCAATGGGCATCCACGAACAACATCAGCATTTCACCTGATTCACCGCAGATGCCGGTGGTGCAATTGGGATAGTTGGCATCCGAGCGGACTATGCCATCCTCCGTTTAGCAGGCGTTGTTCGCATCATTGATTCTCTAGGCTGGTTCCCATATCGAACGGGGAACCGACCATGAGCATTCACTTCTTGTTGTCCGCGCTGCGTGCGCGTCTTCGCGTCTTTATGTTGATCCTGTTGGCGACGGTTGCGACGGCCACCATCGTCAGCCTGATCATGCCCAAGACCTACATCGCCACGGCGTCGTTGCTGGTGGACAGCCGGGACGACCAATCCATGACTCCCCAGGGGCAGGCCATGCCTGAGCGGGAGCGGGTCGGCTACATGCAGACCCAGCTCGATATTCTCAAAAGCGAGCGGGTGGCGCGCAAGGTGGTGCGCGATCTGAACATGGTCGAAACCTATCAGACGCTATCTGCCTTCGACGAGGGTTCGGCGCCCAAGACCAAGGGTAACAACGTGGAAGATTGGCTTGCTGCCGGTTTGCTCAAGCATCTCAAGCTGGATAGTTCCACCAGCAGCATCATCCGCGTCAGCTATGCGTCCAGTAGTCCAGAGTTCTCGCAAACCATCGCCAACGCCTTCGCTAAGGCCTACATGGATACGGTGCTCGATCTGCGCGTTGAGCCTTCACGTCAGACTGCCGCCTGGTTCGAGCAGCAGGCCAAGGGCCTGCGTACCGATCTTGAACAAGCCCAGTCACGACTCACTGAGTTCGAGCGTGCCAAGGGCATCATCGCCGCCGATGAGCGCTACGACATGGAGAGCAGTCGTCTCACCGAACTCTCCAACGAAGTGGCCCGCGCCCAGAGCCAGAGCGCAGATGCGGGAAGCCGCGCCCATCAGGCCAGGGTGGGCTCCGGTGCGCTGACCGAGGTGCTCAACAATCCCCTGATCCAGAACCTCAAGACCGACTTGGCTCGTAGCGAGGCCCGGCTGAAGGAAATGTCCGCACAACTGGGCGTCAACCATCCCGGCTATCAGCGGCAACTGGCCGAGACCCAGGAACTGCGTTCCCGCGTGGAGATGGAAAGCAAGCGCTTGGTGGAAGCCATCGGCCATTCCGCCGACCAGAGCCATCAACGGGAAGCCGGGCTGATGGGGGCGCTGGAGGCACAACGCCAGCGCGTGATGAACATGCGTCAATACCGCGCGCAACTGAGCACGCTGACCCACGACGTGGACGCCGCACAACGTGCCTATGACACGGCCATTCAGCGCTCCCTCGCCAGCCGTGTGGAAGGGTCCGCCAGTCACGCCAACGTCAGCGTCCTCAATCCCGCCGTTGAGCCCACCAAGGCTGCTCGTCCGCGCATCGGCCTCAACATTAGCCTCTCCATTCTGGCCGGTCTCATGTTCGCCCTTGGCGCCGTGGGCCTGATGGAAACCTTCGACCGTCGCGTCCGTTCCATTGAAGACCTGGAAAGCGAATTGCACGTGCCCTTGCTTGCCGAGCTGAATCCTTGGGATTCGGAAAAGACCCGGCTGCTGGGCGTGGTGCATCCCTACGATGCGCTGCCGGGACCGGGATGATGTGGAGTCGAGAGCCGAGAGTGGTGAGTCGAGAGCAAACAGGTTCTAGCCCCAAGGAGAAGATATGAGATCCCGAGCACGAGAATTCGACGCCGAACCCAATGTGCTGCCCTTGGGCAGCGGTATGGGACCGGGAGAGCACGAAGACAGCATCGGCGCCATTCTGGTGGCCCAGGGGCGCATCACCCGCACCGACATTGATCGCATCATGGAGTTGCAGCGGGAGGAAGGCTGGCGTTTCGGCCAGGCCGCTGTGCGACTCGGGCTCATCAACGAAGGTGATCTGGAGCGGGCGCTCAATCGCCAGTACGACCTGCCCGATCTGGTGAATGCCAACAGCAATGCCAGCCTGGAACTGGTCACCGCCTATCAGCCCTTCCATCGCCGCGCCGAGGAGCTGCGGGGCCTGCTGACGCAACTCATGATCCACTGGTTCGGCACCGGGCGCCGTGTGCTCACCGTGGTCAGCCCCGGCGCGGGCGAGGGGCGCAGCTACGTGGCCGCCAATCTCGCCGTGCTGTTCTCGCAACTGGGGCAGCGCACCTTACTGGTGGATGCGGACATGCGTCGCCCGCGTCAGCATCGCATCTTCGACGTGCCGGACCGCATCGGCCTCACCACCATCCTCGCCGGTCGCGCCGACACCAGCGCCGCCGTGCCGGTGAATGGCTTCTCGCGCTTGTCGCTGCTGCCTGCTGGCGCGTTGCCGCCCAATCCATTGGAGCTGCTCTCGCGCCCGGTGCTCGGTCGTCTGCTCAAGGAATTCCAGGGCGAATACGACGTGGTGCTGCTGGATACCCCGCCCGCCCGCATGTATGCCGACGCCCAAAGCATCACCTTCCGCGCCGGCAGCGCCATGGTGGTCACGCGCAAGAACCACACACGGGTGGCGGATTCCAATCGGGTGATTCAGGAGTTGAACGACACGGGGGCGCGAGTGGTGGGGGCGGTGATGAATGGGTTTTAGGCGGGCGAGATGAGAGCGCCTTTACCCCCTCAGTCCCCCTCCTTCGACAATGCTCAGGACAGGCTTGTCACGGGGGAAGAGATGCTGCGGGGTGTGTGCCCAAGAGCACTGCTCGTCTTCGCAAAATGATTCAGACATCGGTCGTCAGCGACTGGTGCCTCGAAGTGACTGTCGATGATTTAGGTACGTCTGTCAAAAAAGCCCCCCTCCCCAGATAAGGGGAGGCCGGGAGGGGTTTCGGTTTTGAGCAAGCCATTCCAAACACCATCGTCCCCATGCCCATTCCTTCACCCGCCACTGCCCAAGCCACCATCGGCGAAGCCGAATCCGCCGGGCTTCACACGCAAGCGCTTTCGTCCGACACCAAGGGCCTGCGCAAAGCCGCCGTCATGGGCGCCACGCGCACCGCCATTCAAATCATCGCCGGCTTCCTCAGCGTCAAAGTCACTTCCGTCTATCTCGGCCCTGCCGGCATCGGCGTACTCGCTCAGTTGCAAGGCCTCATCACCGCCACCCTTGGCGTCATCGCCAACGGTACCAACACCGGCCTCGTCCGCCTCAGCGCCGAATACCGGGACGATCCAGCGCGGCGTCGCCTGCTGGTCTCCACCGCCGCTCGTAGCCTGCTCTCGGTGGGGCTGCCGGTGGCGCTGATCCTCATCTTCGCTGCACCCCTCATCGCCACCAAGCTGCTGGGCGACGTGAGCCACGCCAACGCCGTGCGCGTCTTCGGCCTTTGCTACGTGTTCGGTCTCTTCGCCAGCATCTTCACCGGGCTTTCCAACGGAGCGAAGGACTACGGCTCCACCACCCTCATGGACGCGGGTCGCACGGTGCTCGCGCTGCTGCTCTTCACCGTGCTCTCGCCTCTGTTCGGCGTGCCGGGCGGGCTCATGGCCGCCGCCATCGCGCCCCTAGCCACTGTTGCCGTCGCAGTCGCCGTCAGTCGCGGTAAACGCTGGTGGCAGGGGCGCATGTTCTCGTCCGGCTTTTCCCGCACGGAGTTGGGGCGCCTCGCAGGTTTCATCCCCATGGCTGCCTGCGCCGTGTTGGGGGAACCTGTGGCGCAGCTCTTCGTGCGTGACACCCTCGCTACCCACTCGGGCCTCGGTGCCGTGGGCCTGCTGCAAGGGGTGTGGCGGCTCTCGGATTTGTACGTCACCGTCTTCACCGGCATCTTTTCCATGTACTACCTGCCGCGCTTCGTGGAGGTGCGCACCGCCTCCGAGCTGTACCGGGAAATCCTGCGGGCGCTGGGCACCATCATTCCCGCCGTGGCAGCGGGCAGCTTTGCCATCTACCTGCTGCGGGACTTTCTCATCAGCCTCGCCTACAGCCGCGAGTTCATGCCCATGCGCGATCTCTTCGGCTGGCAGATGGTGGGCAACGTCCTCAAGATGACCGGCTGGCTGTTCGGCTACGTGCTGGTGGCGCGCATCTCGCCCCTCAAGATATGCCTACTCGAATTAGCCAAGGGCGTTGCCTGGGTCGGCTTCGCGATCTGGTTCGTGCCGCGCCTGGGCGCCATCGGCGCGGTGCATTCCTTCGTCGCCACCTATGCGGTGTATGTCCTCATCGCCGCTACCTCGGTGTTCGTGGTGGGCCGACGCATGAAGCAAGCCGAACTACGGGAAAGCGCGGCGTGAGGCCACTCGTCACCATCGTCATGCCTGCCTACAACGTGGCGCCCTACGTGGGCGACGCCATTCGCAGCGTGGTGAACCAGACCTATCCTCGTTGGGAATTGATGGCCGTGGATGACGGCTCCGCGGACGGTAGCATCGACGTGATCCGATCCTTTCGGGATGATCGCATCAAGCCCATCCGCCTGGAGCCGAATCAAGGCGTGGCGGCAGCGCGCAATCGCGCCATCACTGAAGGCAGGGGTGACTACTTCGCCCTGCTCGATGCGGACGACACCATGGATCCCACCCGCCTCGAACGCCAGGTGCGCTTCATGGAACACCGCCAGGACGTGGCCCTCAGCGGTGGCTGGTGCGGCACCATGGCTGCGGATGGCACGCCCGGCGCCAACACCTTCACGTCTCATATCGACCCGCGTGCAGTGAATCCTTCCCTCGTGTTCGGCAACGTCTTCTGCACCTCGTCCCTCATGATGCGCAGAAACGCCGTGCCCGAGGGCGGCTTCCGTCAGCAATACGCCGAGGATTACGACCTGCTGGTGCGCGTGGCCGAGAAGCACCGCCTCGCCATCATGGAAGAGATACTGGTCCACTATCGGCTGCGCCCCGGCAGCGCCATGCGCACCTATGCCCTGGACACCAAGACCCGCGACGTGTGGCAAAGCCAGCAACCCTTGTTCAAGGCACTGGGCATCACGCCGTCGGAAGAGGAAAGAGACATCCACCTCTTCGCCCGAACCAACGAGGGCAACGTGGATGGGGCGCAACTGCGGGCCATCAGTCGCTGGTACGAAAAACTTGTGGAGGCCAACCGCCAATCAGGCCGCTACCCCGACCACAGCTTTCGCCTCGCCGCTTCCTACATGCTGTTCGCCCAGCTCTTCCGCGCCACCGGCTGCGGTGTGGAAGCCTTGCGGACCTACTTCGGCAAATCCATGAGTCGGGAACATCCCCAACCCTTCATCCTGTGGGCCAAGTTCATGGCCAAGGCGGCGATAGGGCGGGAGTTTGCGAAGGAGCGGCGATAACGTCTCGCAGCCCCAGCAATCCTCTTCAACAGTCCCGTAACGCTTGAGCTCGGCCAGATTTGCGAGTTACTATACAAAAACGTTATTTGTATAGTAACCAGTAGTTCGAGGAGGGGCCGTGCGATTCAAGGAACTGTCGCTCAATGCGCAAACCGCCTACGCGGAATTGGTGGACCAGGTACATAGCCTGGAACTCCAGACTTCCCTCGTCGGTATGACCGGGGCGTTTCACAAGCGCAAGCTCAAGAACAAGGACTACTGGTACTTCGGCTATCGGGACATCGACGGCAAGGGCCGCATGGTCTACGTGGGGCCGGATTCCGAGCGTGTCCAGCAGTTGGTGGAACGCTTCAATACGGACAAGGAAATTCCCGCCGTCACACCACAGGTAAAGGCGGCCCTGGCCCTCGGTTGCGCAGGCACGCTGCCCAAGCATTTCCGCATCATCAAGCGACTGGGCGAATATGGGCTGTTTCGAGCAGGCGGCATCCTGATCGGTACGCACGCCTTCATCGCCTACGGCAACATGCTCGGCGTTCGATGGACCGACGGAGGCGCCACCATGGATGTGGATTTCGCCCATGCCGGAAACAACGTCTCCCTCGCGTTGCCGACCAACGTCAACCTCGATGTTCGCTCGGCCCTGGACTCTCTGGAGATGGGGTTGCTGCCCATCACTCAACTCAACGGCAAGACGGGTGCTCAATTTCGCAATCCCAAGGATGCCGAGCTACGGCTTGACTTCCTCACTTGCGAACATCGAAAAGACAAGCTCGTCGAAGTTCCCAATCTCAAAATTGCCCTGGAGCCCCTGAGGTTCATGGAGTTCTCCCTGGAGTCCCCTATCCAGGGCTGCGTCATCAGCACCGAAGGCGCATGCCTGGTGAACATTCCATCGCCCGAGCGGTTTGCGGTCCACAAACTCGTGGTCTACGGCGAACGGCCCATCGCCCAGCGCACCAAGGCCAACAAGGATTTGCTCCAGGCGGCTGCCGTGATTTCCTACTACGTTGAGACTGGCCGTAGCGATGAGTTCCTCGCTGCCTGGGAAGACGCCATGGGCCGAGGCAAGGGATGGAGCAAACGACTGGTGCAGGGATGGGAAGCCATGGTACGGAATGCGCCGGAGTTGAAGGGCGTGGTGAGGTTCTATTGATTCGACATGATGAAATTTGAAACTGCCGTCATCCAGGCGAAAGCCCAGTGCCGTCCGGAATATATTTGTGACGCGAATAGTCCTCCCCATTTCGGAGGGAAGCGGTGACATGTATTGCAGCACCAAACCCCCAATCTCCACCACCGTTCGTCCTGAGCGTCCCACAGGGACTTGCTTCGCGGCGTAGCGCCGAAGGCGCGAAGTCGAAGGATGAGTTTTGGCATGTGGTACGTTCACTCATCCTTCGACTTCGGCTGCGCCTACGCCCCGAAGGAAGTCCCCTTGGGGGACGCTCAGGATGAACGGTTGAGCAAGGCGCCACCCGTACCCACCTCCACCTGCACCGAAAAAGTGAGTCCCAGATCCAACTAGATGCGGTAATCCCCGACATGGACTGCCACTGCACGCCAGGGCCATAAGTATTCCGCCCACTGCTATCCGGAATAGTTTTCGAGAATCTTCCGGGGCGCAGGCAGGTACTGCGATTCGGGCTTTACCGCTGGGAACGGACTCAAACCACGATGGCGTTCGATTTGACGCCCAGCCGCAAAACTTCCGTCATTCCCGCGAAGGCGCCCCGCAGGAAGTACCCCTGGGGTGCGGAAATCCAGGTTTTATCGGCCTCCGCATGGATTCCCTCTTTCGAGGGAATGACGGATTGGAAGCTAATTTGACCGTCGCGATTTATCGCGGACTGCGTATTCCGGTCCGGCTGACCACCAGTGCCGGCGCTCGTTGACCAGCAACTACGCCTATTGCTGGTAATGACCGCTTATCGGTGATGGCTCAAGTCCCTTATGTGTCTCCGTTCGGCCAGAAGTGGTCTCTCCCGCATATAAACGTGAAGCAGACATCCATCTTGAGAAACATGCGATATGGATGGATACTTGGCCACCCCTCACAACTGAATGGTCGCCATGTACTTCAAGAAGATTGAAATTGAAAACGCTGGGCCAATCGCCCACCTATCAATCGATTTCCCCACAACCGATTCAGGTAGTCCCAAGCCGTTAGTAATCGTTGGCGAAAATGGCACGGGGAAAACAATCCTTCTGTCCTATCTAGTCAACACACTGATTGCAGCAAAGCAGAATGCTTTTGACGATAGTGAAGTTGAACATGGGAAGGTCTACAAGTACAGAAGCCCTCAGTACATTAGAGCCGGAGCGCACTATTCATACGGACGCGCTGACTTTGGGAATGGGCAATATGTCGAAGAATGGCAGCTCGACAAACAGAAGTCACAATTTGAGGAAACCTATTCTTTTTCTCCGGCAAAGAGAAGCTGGACTACCATTCCTCCAAATGAATGGTCCCACTTTCAAAGCTCCACATCTGGCAATGAGCAAGCAGCTAAAGAGTTATTTGAGAATAAATGCTGCCTATATTTCCCGGTCAATCGGTTCGAAGAACCCGCGTGGCTGAACATAGATAATCTAAAGGATCGTGCAACCTATACCGAGCTAAAGCACATTAGTCGTTACTCAAACAGAAGTCTTATTTCAACATCCCCCCTCAAGGCAAATCGAAACTGGCTTCTTGATCTAATCTTCGACCGCCAAGCATTTGAGATTATGACTCCGAGCATGGCGCTTCCAATTGGGCCGAACCAGGAACCCGTTGACCTTCCTGTCTTCATGGGATTTCAAGG
>DASUJA010000089.1:0-43617 GCA_036279515.1 Rhodocyclaceae bacterium
TGGCAGCGATAGTGGCAAGGCCAGCAGTACGACGCTGGCGGGGATCAGTGGGATTGCGGGCAACAAGGCGGTCCGCACGGGCGATGGGGCCAACGGCATTGCGAAGATCTTCGATGTCACGGCAGTGAAGAACGAGATCAATGCCCAGACGCAGATTACTGGAGCGTTTGGGCAGACAGCAGCGAAGGCGATTGGGGATTACGCCGACGGGAAGACGAGAGAGGCAAAGGCATTACAAGAACAGGCGGATAAAGAAGCCGATCCACAGCGCGCCGCTGATTTGCGAAACCAAGCGAAGGCTCTTGAGGGCGACTGGGGACCACTGGGTACGTGGAGAATTGCCGCCCATTCGGTAGTCGGGGCGCTTACCGGAAAGGTTGATGGCGCTATCGGCGCAGCAGCAGGGACGATCACAGCACCGTTGGTGAATGATGCGCTGGAGCAAGCAGGCATTACAGGGCCGCTGGCCAGCATACTGACGGGACTTGCGAGTACGACAGCAGGGGCGGTGACGGGCGGAACGTCTGGAGCGGCTACGGCCGGGAATGAGGTGATGAACAATTACCTCAATCACAAAGAGAACGATGAGCGGTTTAAGGCAAAGCAAGCGTGTAACGGGGGCAATGGAGATGCTGCCGCCTGCGTTAGAGCTTTGGAACTCGACGCACTCGACAAGCAGCGAGATATCGAGTTCCATGCAGCCTGCGATGGAGCACTGAGCGGCACTCCTGAATGCGGGAAGAAAACTGAGGAAATGTACAAGAACCTAGCAACCTACGCCGAAGGTGACGCAAGAAGCACAGCATCGAATGCGAAAGCGAGCGAGCTCACCGCAGCTCACCGGGATGAAATGCAGAGCTATCTTGACCTCATCAAGACGGCTAATAGTGATGTTAAGACGAACAGCGAAACAACAGTCAGTTCTCCAGATAGCTACAAAGCTGACCCCTACGGCGTGGTCAAGTCCAACAACACACGGGATGCCTACCTCGTAATGAAGTTCGGTACCGAAGCCCTGGCGATTGGGAATGTAAACAATGGCGGCGACTACTCCATCATGACGAATTGGTGGGCGCGTAACGGGATGAACAACGAGCCGGGCTATGCCACCGGGCTGATGCTTGCGCATGTGGATGCGGCAGCGGCGTTACAGCAGGAAACTATTAACAAAAACGCAAAGACGAACGCCCCCTACATCCCCGTTGACCGCTACACGCTTTCCTATGCACCGACCACCGGCTTCATGTCGGATGTCTGGGGTGCGTTTTTGACTAAGATTGGGATTGAGTCGGAATCGGTGCAGGGGTTACGCAGCCAAGTGGAAGCCATTCAGGCAGGAAACCAGCAGGTCGATTGGGTAGTCCACAGCCGGGGCGGCGCTGAGTTCGTGCAGGCAGCATCAGGATCAGGAGTGCAAAACCTAAGCAAGAACTCCGTTGTATTTCATGCTGGAGCGAACAATTCAATCATTACCAACTTCGTGATGAGTACAAAGAGCATTGGCGACGTCATCAAGCCAGAGAATCGCTACCGCGACAACTCAAACGATCTCGTACCGCAGATCATTGGTTTGCGGGCACTAACCACCCCGTGGAATTTCCTAACTTCGATACTTTCGGCGCCATGCCTTTCGAGTACGTTCTGCACCATTCAACAAAGCCCCCACACCTTGCCGAGTAACTGGAAAAACCTAGCGCCGGAGGCACAGTAAAGTGAATCTACACGTTGAAGTACGAGCGGTACTTGCGCTGCTTTCCTGCTTCTTTTATCAGGGCTGTCTAGCCTATGAAAACTCGCCGAAGTGGTGGGGCCAATACGGAGAGCAAAAAGATGCGATTTATGCGCACATGAAACGCTATGGGGTTAGCCGTGACGACATGGACGCTATGAAGCGTTTGATTGAGTCAGCACCGCCGTATTCAGAACCACACGTAAAGATCCTCGCTGAAAAAGTCCTCAACCCCGGCGAGCATTTGCGGCTCGAGATGGACGAATACATACTGACATTCAAGATTCCCGATGCGTCATGGGACGGGGGATGGATCTGGCCTTATACAAATACCCGGCAGCCCGACGCCGCTATGCAACGTTTGTTGGCACGAAAAAACGGGGGGATGACACTTGCGGACTTTGGCTGGCACGTGTGCGGAAGCATTTTTCCTCCCGGACTTTTTGGGCGTTGTGAGATGGCAGGGACCACGGTTTCATATCGCATACTGAAGCCTGAGGAAAGAGAAGATTTCTCTACGCCAGAAAAGCTTCTACAGTTCGTATCCCTAATTCAGCGGAATCTGCTGCCATCTAAGGAGCGAATCGACGCCTCGCTACGTCATGAAACGGTGATCAATCACGCAGCAAGCCAAATCTATCTCGCCCCCAAAACTGTTGTGATCAATGGCCGCATTTGGGTGCTTGATGCAATGAGTGGAGACATGAATCGTCACTACTCTTACACGACGACCTTGTCTCCAGATCGAATGCTTGGAGTTTCCTTTGGCATCCCTCGCGTTGACTACAACGCCGACCCAGACCCAGCCACCTATTCCGCACCCGTCAAGCGAGCCCTGGCACTGATGGAAGAAGTTATTTCCTCGTTACGTGTCGCCAAAATCAATGACGATGGCTCACCTGATCCATTCGTAATCGAGCGCGTCGAACCCGGCCCGCTACCTGTGCGCGAGAAACTTCCGAATTAGAAGGTTCGTGGTCATTCAACCCAATGAGCAACCCAAGGTGTCAGAGTGATTTCTATTTTCAAATCACTCTGACACCTTGAGTGAATGCTCGCGGCAATAGCCCCTACTAAATGTTTGAGCCGTTATCCAACAACTACCCCCGCTTCTGGCGCCGGTATTCCGAGGGCGTCATGCCGGTCTGTTTCTTGAAGAAGCGGCAGAAATAGGCGGGGTCTTGGAAGCCCAGTTCATAGGCCAGCAAGGACACGGGGGCGTTGATGTACACCAGCCGTCGCCGAGCCTCGAGTTCCAATCGTTCCTGCATCAGATCGAAGGCGCTCTTGCCCGTCATGGCGCGGCAGGCACGGTTGAGCCGTCCTTCGGTGGCGTTGAGCGCGGTGGCGAAATGCTGCACCGACCACTGTTCGCGAAAGTGGGCTTCGAGCAATTGTCGAAAACGTCCATAGAGTTCGCTGCGCGGTTTCCCGCTCTGCCCTTCCGTGCTCTGCACCGCCTGCTGGCGCGACAGCAGCAGCAACAGGGTTCGCACCAGCAGTTCCAGCATCTGCGTGCGCTCCGGTTGGGGCCAGATGAATTCATCGTGAAGGTGTTCAAGCAGCCCGGCAACCCGTGCTGCTAGGCGCTGCCCCTGCCCCAGATCCAACACCTGCGGCTGGCGGAACTGCTGCTCGAAAAGCATGGGCTCGGCCACCGTCAACACGTAGCCTTGCGTGCCGGGCTGAAAGTGGAAGGCATGAACGGTGGCGGGCGGGATGATGACGGCCTTGGCGTCACCCACTTCAATGGTGAGGTCGTCGATCTTGGTCAGCGCCTTGCCGCTCAGGATGAAAACGACCTGGAAGAGGCCCTGGTGAACATGGGAGTCGATTTCCCAGCCATACAACTGGCTGCGGCTCTCGATGTCCTCAATGTGGATGAACTCTGCATCCAAGGGGGTCGAATCCCTGTCGCCGTAAAGGGCAAAGACAGGAACGAAAGAATTGTGCACTGCGCTCATCGGTTTTCGCCGTATTTCAAAGGTCTTTTGTCAGAAAAGTACAATTTATTTTAAGTTTCGTCCATTCCAACATAAAGACCTCGTCTCTACCATTGGTTCCGTATCGAGCACACCGTGCAGATCAAGAACGACAACAGGAGGCAGCAATGTTCAGTTTTGATCCCTATTCACCCGCGGTCGACGCCGACCCGTTCCCGTACTACAAGGTACTGCGCGATCAGTACCCCTGCTACTGGAGCAAGGAAGCGAACATGTGGGTGCTATCCCGCTACGCGGACATCATGACGGCCCTCAACGATTGGGAAACCTACTCCTCGGCCCAGGGCAACCTGATGACCGAGCTGCCCAATCGTGCCGGTTCCACCCTGGGCACCACAGATCCACCACGCCATGACCGCCTGCGCGGCCTGGTGCAACACGCTTTCCTCAAGCGCAACCTGGAAGGCTTGGGCGACCCCATGCGTGCCATCGCCAAGGCAGCGGTGGAGGAGCTGCGCGACGTGAATCAATTCGATTTCATCGCGGACTTTTCCTCCAAGTTCACCGTGCGCGTGCTGTTCGCCGCCCTCGGTCTGCCCATGGGTGATGAAGCGGTGGTGCGCGACAAGGCCGTGCTGATGGTGCAGTCCGACCCGGTGACGCGGGCCAAGGCGCCGCACCACATCGCCGCCTCCGACTGGATGCGCGAATACGCGGCCAAGGTCATCGCCGAGCGTCGCGCCAATCCGAAGGACGATTTGATCTCCCACTTCAGCATGGCGGAAATCGACGGCGACCGGCTCACTGAAAACGAAGTGCTGCTGACCACCACCACGCTGATCATGGCCGGCATCGAATCCCTCGGCGGCTTCATGTCCATGTTCGCCTATAACCTGGCAACCTTTGCCGAAGCCCGTCAGCGCTGCGTCGAAAATCCTGCGCTGTTGGCCGACGCGGTTGAGGAATCCCTGCGCTTCAACACCTCGGCGCAACGCTTCCGCCGCTGCCTGAAGAAGGATGTGGAACTGCACGGCCAAGTCATGCACGCGGGCGATTTCGTCTGTCTCGCCTATGGCTCCGGCAACCGGGACGAACGGCAATTCCCCAACCCGGACGTGTACGACATCAACCGCAAACCCAAGGGTCACCTGGGTTTCGGCGGGGGCGTCCACGCCTGTCTGGGTTCGGCGATTGCTCGCATGGCGATCAAGATCGCCTTCGAGGAATTCCACAAGGTGATTCCGAACTACCGGCTCACCCAGGAGCAACAACCCTGGATGCCGTCCTCCACCTTCCGTAGCCCCCTGGTGCTACAGATGACCCGCTATTGATTCACTGACCGAACAGGGCGCCGGCCAAGTCCTGGCGCCCGTTTTCACCACCACAAGGAGAAGACCATGTCCAAAGTCACCTACATCGAACCCTCCGGCAACAGCGTCGACCTGGAAGCTGCCGCCGGCTGGAGCGCCATGCAGATTGCCGTTTCCAACGGCGTCGAAGGCATTGAAGCCGAATGCGGCGGATCCTGTTCCTGCGCCACCTGCCACTGCTATGTGGAAAGCGGCCTGGAAGCCCTGCCCCCGGCCAGCGAGACCGAACTTTCCATGCTTCAACACGTAGTCTCCGAACGCCGCCCCACCAGCCGCCTGGCCTGCCAAATCAAGCTCGGGCCGGAAACGGAAGGCTTGGTGCTGCGCTTTCCCGAAGCCCAAAGCTAACGCTGCGAAATCGACGCAGCCATGAGCGACCACATCGTCATCATCGGCGCCGGCCAAGGCGGACTAGCCGCCGCCGAAGCCTTGCGTAGCGAAGGCTACGTCGGCGCCATCACCCTGCTCGGCGACGAAACCGAGCTCCCCTACAACCGCCCGCCCCTCTCCAAAGCCTATCTACTCGGGGATGCGAGCGAAGCGCAACTGTTCATCCGCGGCCCCGAAGTGCTGGCGCGGAAGAACATCGCAATGCGCACTGGCTGTGCCGTGGCGGCCATCGATCGCGCCGCCCATCAGGTCCGGCTCGCTAATGGCGAAACCCTGAGCTACAGCAAACTCATCATCGCCACCGGCGCCCGCTCGCGGCCTCTCCCTCTGCCGGGCGCCGACATGGCCGGCGTACACACCCTGCGCAATCTGCATGACGCGCGCAGCATCGCCGCCGAACTGGCCGCCGTAAAACGCATCGTGGTCATCGGCGGCGGCTTCATCGGCTTGGAATTCGCTGCGGTAGCAAGAAAGCTAGGCAAGGAAGTCACCGTCATCGAAGCGGCGGAACGGCTGATGCCTCGCGTGCTGGCGCCCTTCCTTTCCGACTTCTTCCTGCAATTGCATCGGGAACACGGCGCCGAAGTTATTCTCGGCAGCCAGGTAGCCGGCTTGGTGGGCGACAAGGGAAAAGTGACGGCAGTTACCACCGCGGATGGACGAAGCCACGCCGCTGACTTGGTGCTGGTAGGGATCGGCGCCATCGTCAATGATGCGCTGGCAGCGGAATGCGGCCTGGAATGCGCCAACGGCATCGTGGTGGACGATTGCTCGCGAACCAGCGACGCCGACATCTTCGCGGTAGGCGATTGCACCATCCGTCGCGACGGCGCGAATGGCTGGCTGCGTCTTGAATCCGTGCAAAACGCCGTGGAGCAAGGCAAGTCCGCCGCTGCTGCCATCGTCGGCAAGGTGCGTCCCTTCGTTGCTTCACCGTGGTTCTGGTCGGACCAATACGAAGTCAAACTACAGATGGTGGGCCGCACGGCGGGATACGACCAGATCATCCTGCGCGGCCAGACGACCGACAAGAACTTTTCGGCCTACTACTTCCAGGCCGGGCGACTGCTGGCCATCGACACAGTCAATCGCCCCCAGGAACACATGCTGGGCCGCCGTCTGCTTGACAGCGGAAAACTGCCGACACCGGCCCAGGTGGAAGACACGGGCTTCGCCCTCGACACGCTACTGGCGCAGGCGACCGCAAACGCTTAGTGATTTGGCGCGATGAAGTTTGAACTCGCGGTTCATTGCATTCAGGTAACGCGCCACGGAGAGAAGTCCAGCCCGTAGGTTGGCGGTGAGCGATGCTCACCGCCAACCTACATCCTTACTTCGCCGCCTTGCGCTCCGCCGCCTCGATGGTGTTGGCGAGAAGCATTGTGATGGTCATGGGGCCGACGCCACCAGGCACCGGGGTGATGGCTGAGGCAATGCCCAGGCAGCTTTGGTAATCCACGTCGCCGCAGAGCTTGCCGCCTTGTTCGGCAGGCAAGCGGTTGATGCCCACGTCGATCACCACGGCGCCGGGCTTGATCATGTCGCCGGTGATCATCTTCGGCTTGCCCACCGCGGCCACCAGTACGTCGGCGCGGCGGGTGTGGAAGGTCAGGTCGGCGGTGCGGGAATGACAGACCGTGACGGTCGCGCCCTTGCCGAGCAGCAATAGCGCCATGGGTTTGCCCACGATGTTGGAGCGCCCCACCACCACGGCTTCCTTGCCTTGCAGATCGACGCCCGCGTGTTCCAGCATCTTCATCACGCCGTAGGGCGTGCAGGGAATGAAGCGGGGTTGGCCTTGCGCCAGGGCGCCCACGTTCTCTGCATGGAAGCCATCCACATCCTTGTCTGCGCTGATGGCTTCCAGGATCGCGGCTTCGTCGAAGTGCTTAGGTAGGGGCAACTGCACCAGGATGCCGTGGATCTTGGGATCGGCATTCAGCTCGGCAATCTTGTTCAGCACTTGGGCCGGATCCACGTCGGCGGGGAAGACGATCTTCTCCGAGTACATGCCCACCGCTTCGCAACCATTCACCTTGTTGCGCACGTAAACCTGGGAAGCGGGATCTTCGCCCACCAGGATCACTACCAGACCGGGACGGTGGCCCTTGACGGTCAAGGCTTCCACGCGGCGAGCGAAGTCGGCACGCATTTCTTTTGCGAGGGCGTTGCCGTCGATGATTTGAGTTTCGATGTTGTTGCTCATGTTCTGTGTTTGTCCTGTCGTTGCGGCACATATTGATGAACGGTTGCAGCAGGCCCCCTCGCCCTTTACGGGGCGAAGGCGGGGTTTCGCGAAGCCTGCTTCGCACCGCCGTAGCCGGTTGGCTGTGCAAAGCCAACCGTGGGGCGCGGAGCGGGGACGGGGTGAGGGGTACAAGCCGCAACTACCCCCCCTCACCCTAGCCCTCTCCCACAAGGGGAGAGGGAACCCTTCGACGACCACTACTGAATAGCCAAGACCGCCGCTTCGTGTCCTTGGTGATTACCTCTTCAAACTTGGTACGCTGCTCAAACCAGCCAAACCCGCTTGGGCTGGCGTAATGCGTCGATACATTGGAAAGGCGAAGCCTCCAGCAGCACGGCTTCAAAGCCCGCACCCTTGGTCAGGACAGGATCGGGCAGACCGAAGTGGCGGCGATTCGTGGCCGTGGCCGCCTTCAACGTGGCTTCGAGCGACATCCCCGCCTCCACATAGCGACAGATTTCCTCGAACACCGCCTTGCCGTGTTCCACCCCCATGGACCCGGCATCGGTTCCCAATAGCAAGGGCACGCCCATCTCATGGGCCAAGCGCAGATGCTCCGCATGGCTATCCAGAATGCGGCGCAGATGGCCCACGGTGTTGGCCGACCAGCCCACTGCTTCGGGCACCGCCCACTGGAAATGCACGGGACAGAAAGTCGGCGTCCATGCCACCTGGTTGTCGCGCATGATCGCCAGGGTTTCCCGATCCATGAAGAAGCCGTGTTCGATGGAGCCCACACCGGCGCGGGCCGCGATGGCCAGCCCCTTGATGCCGCTGCAATGGGAGAAGGTCTTCCGCCCGCAAGCGCGGGCCGTCTCCACCGCCAGCTTGGCTTCTTCGAGCGTGAACTGGGGTTCGTCGGTCACGGCACCCGCATCGAAATCGATGATGCCGGTGAGGATGATCTTGATCTCGTCGTTGATGCGAGAGAGTTCCGTCACCGACTGGCGTATGGAATCCTCGTCGGCCACGTCGCTGGCCATGAAGGCGCCGTAACGCTTGGCGCGCTTGATGCCGGAACCGCCGGAACGCACCCGGCACAGGCCGGCGGCGGCATCCTTGGCTTCGTCGCGCACGACATTGTTGATGCCGTGTTTGTCGCCCGCGTCGCGCACCATCGTCACGCCGTAGGCCAGGGACTGACGGGCGCTTTGGCGGGCTGCTTCGGTCAGCTCGTCCACCGACTTCTTCATGTGGGCGGAACGGGTTGACCCGTCCGTGGGGCCGCCATCCAGGAAGAGATGCACGTGGGCGTCGATCAGCCCCGGCAGCAGGAAGCCGCCGCGCTCAACGGTCACGCCGGCAGCACTGAGCATCGCGCCGTGATCGCCCTGGAGCATATCGACGATCTTGCCGTTGGCAACGCGCAGGGTCGCCGGCCCCGGATAGTGCCGCTCCCCGTCGAACCAGCCGTCACTCGCTACGACGGCGAATTCCTGCTTGGTCATGACTCAAGCCCTGTAGAACTTGCGCACGGCCTTCAGCGCGGCGGAGCCGGTTTGGTCGAGGAAGGTGCGATAGGTCTGGAGCACGTAGTTGTCTTCCGACAGCGGGTGGTAATCGCGCCAGGGGGTGCCCAGCACCGTGTCGAATCCGTGGGGCACAGCAATGGTGAGGAAGGCGCATTCCAGGCTGTGCTTCAGGTCCGAACCATCGACCGCTTTGGGCGGCAGCTGCTGGCCGATGTTGGATAGGCCACCCATCATGTGGATGCCCTTCAACTCCGGGTCGGCACCCACGCGGATGATGGCGTCCAGGGTGTTGCGATTGAGGGCTTCCGTGTCGGCGATGATGGCGGAGACCGACATGTCGAGATAGATGTCGTCCATGGTCATGCCGTAGTCGCTGCACAGACGCAGGGCGGCGCGGCGGGCGGTGCCGTAGATTTCATCGGCGGTTTTGTTGCCCTTGGCGACCTTGCCCCCATCCACGTCTTCGACGCGCTCGGAGGCCATCAGCACCACCTTGAACTTGTGCTCCTTGGCCAGATCCATCAGATCCCAGCGATGCTCGGTGATGGAGTTCACCAGGGGCAGACGGCCCTTGGCCTTGCTAAGGTCGTAGGCCTCGAAGCAGACCTTCTGCACGGCCAGACTGGGGAAGTCGAAGGACAGGGGTAGGTCCACCACCTCCTGGATCGCCTTGATGCACTCCACCATGAAGCCCGAATCGGTGAGCGCACGGGCGCCGATGTTCACGTTCAGATAAGCGGCGCCGGCTTCGGCCTGCTTCACCGCCAGGGCTTGGATGCCGGGCAGGTCGGAGTTGTCGAAGAGGGCCTTGGTGGACTTGAAGCCGGGATTGATGCGCTCGCCGATGATCTTGATATCGAAGTTGCCGTTGCTCATTGCTGTTGTCCTTGAGAGAGATGTTTCTGGAATCCGATGTGATGCAGGAATACTTTCTGGAAATCGCTGCGGGAACTGAGCTCCATGTACTGGCAGATGTCCGCCAGTTCCGTGGCCCGCGCCCGTGCTTGCTTGGAGGCCAGCATCTGGCGCACGCCCACACCGGCGGCGTTACCCACCTGGAGGAAGCGTTCGCGCGGAAGATCGGGGAAGAGACCGATCTCGATGCCGCTCTTCACGTCGATGTAGGCGCCGAAGGAGCCGGCAATGATGAAGCGCTCCAGTTCCTCGGCAGCGACGCCGGCCTCATCCAGCAGCAGTTCGGTAGCGGTGCGGATGGCGGCCTTGGCAAGCTGCACGGCGCGCACGTCGTCCTGACTGAAATGCACGTCCTCGGCCAGACGCACGGCGCGTTTGCCATTCACGGCTTCGATGTCGGGATGATCCTTGGCGAGCCGCCCCTGATCGTTGACGAGCCCGCCTTGATGCAGGGTAGCCAGGGTGTCGAGCACGCCGGAGCCGCACAGGCCGATGGCCTTCTTGTGGCCGATGGTCTCCGACTTCAATCGACCGTCTTCGATGAGCACTTTCTCGATGGCACCTTCGGCGGCACGCATGCCGCAGGAGATGTGGCCCCCTTCCAACGCTGGGCCGGACGGGGCAGAGGCAGAAAAGAAGCGGCCCCGATGGATCAGGGAGATTTCCGTATTGGTGCCGACATCCATCACCAGGGCGGTGGTGAGGCCGCGCCATTGGGGCTCGGTGGCGAGCAGCGCGGTGACGTGGTCACCGCCAACAAAACCGCCCACGTTGGCGACCACATGAACCCAGGCGCCAGGGGCGACCTTGAGGCCCAGCTCGCGGGCCTTCACGTTCATGCCGTCGCGCACGGCGGCGACGAAGGGCGCACGGCCCAGTTGCCGCACGGGCAAGCCCAGCAGCAGGTGATGCATGGCGGTGTTGCCGCAGATGGCGAGGTCCACGATGTCGGTGGTGGCTTGGCCGACGGAGCGGCACAGGTCGTGGGCCAGGGCGTTGATGGCTTCAATGGCGGCGTCGTGCAGTTCCGCCACGGCCTCGGGGCCTTTGACGGCGTAGTTGATGCGGGAGATCAGATCGGCGCCCCAGGCCACTTGGGGATTCTCCACACCCAGGGAGGCAAGGCGTTCGCCCGTTTCCAGATCGACCAGAAAGGCGGCGGCATTGGTGGTCCCCAGGTCCACGGCGAGGCCGAGAGTGCGCCGTCCGGAGGGACCGAAGGCGATGAGTTCGTTGCCATGTTTCCAGGCGCGCAGGGGCCATTGGTCTCCATCGGCTTGCTCGCGCAGGACAGTGGAAAGTTGGCGGGCGGCGGCGAGATCGATGGAGAGCTGGGTATCACCGAGGCCGCGCAGGATGCGATCTACATCGGAAAGATTGTCGGTGAGGGTCGCTTCGGGAACCACCAGATCGACAGCAATAACGGCTGCATCCAGCGGCAGCATTTCCTTCTGCCCATCATCCGTCTCCGTCCGCACCACCGCCGCCAAAGAGCGCGGTGCTACTTCCACCGTGCAGTTGCTGCGGGCACTGACTTGGCAGGAGCGGACCCATTTCTTCTTGCGCTGAGGGGACGCGGTTTCGTCGTGGCCTTCCTGCTCCACTTCGCAGGCATGGGCGGGGCCGTTACGTTGTTCCACTTCGCCTTCGGTGACGCGCACGATGCAGCTGCCGCAGGTGCCGCGACCGCCGCAGGCACCGACGATGCGCACGCCGTGACGGCGGGCAGCCTGGAACAGGGTCTCGGATTCCTTGGCGGGGATGTCCCGGTCCAGGTGTGGGAAGAGCAAGCTGTGGCAGGAAGCGGGCTGAGAGGCTTCGGGTTTGTTCATGTCACACCGTTGGCATCAGGTTGGGGAGGGATGAAACCTTGCCCCTCGGCTTCTGGGCGAGGGTGCATTTGCTTTTAGAGGGGCAGTTGTCGCAGCGGGACCATTCCACTTCGGGTAGGTCGATGCCGATGCCGTAGACCACGGAGCCGGATTTGAGCGGTGTGATCAGGTGGCCTTTATGCAGACCTACGCCAATGCTTGTCGCGTCGGCCAGACGCAGGACGGCGGCTTGGGCGGAGATGTCCAGGCCGGGATCGCCGGCATGGAGTTCGCCGGCCACGGTGAGCCCCTGGCGGCGGGCGTCGGTGAGGATGCGATCTTGTAGACGACGGCCAACGGCGAAGAGGGCCTCAATGCCCAGTTCATCCAGGGCGACGGCCAGGGAGGCGCGCTTCTCGGCGAACAAGGCGGTACAGCGTTCGCCGATCCGAGGACCGAGGGTGCAGACCCCGACCCCGAGCATGGTGAGCTGGCCGCTTTCGGGCATGAGACGTGGGGCGTACAGCACTTCGCCATCGGCATGGAGCTCCGCTGAAGCGGGCCGGTCCAGAGGAACCAAACGGTAGCTGTAGGCGGCATCAATCAATGACTCCGCTTTGATCAGCGCCACCGCATCCCGGCGCAAACGAGTGCGGACTGGAGAGAGCCCGGCGGGCGGGTTCTCTTCCAGTTCGCGCAGTACGTTGACGCCAAGGACGCGGGGCATGTCAGCGCTTCCCTCTTCCAGCGAAAGCGCCCCGAAGGAAGTACCCTTGGGGTACGGGGATCCAGGTGCGAACGCAAAGGCTGGATTCCCGCTTTCGCGGGAATGACGGCCTGGAGGCGCCATGCCGCATCATCGACTTAACCCGCGTACTTCCGCGCGGCGCCGAACATGGCGCGGACGTTGGCGACGGGCGTTTCATCGGGGATGCCGAAGGCGCCGTCGAGGATCAGCTTGCCGCCCTTGTTCCAGACGTTGTCCACCAGATGCTTGACGGCGGCATCCACGTCCTCGGGAGTGCCGGTGGTGAGCATGGACGGGGACAGGTTGCCGCGCAGGGCCACTCGGTCGCCCAGCACTTCAAAGGCCTTGACCATATCGGTCCGCTCGAACCAGTAGATGCACTTGCCGGCGGGGATGTCCTTGATGACTTCCAGGCGCTTGGTGCAATCAGCTTCCCACATGGGCATGGGGATCAGGTCGGCGTCGATTAGATCCATCATCAGGGCGCGGAACGGCGGCCACCAGAATTCCTCGAACTGCTTCGGGCTCATGAAGGCGTCGGGTGCCCAGTGAATCGGGATGAAGACGATGGGATTGCCGGACGCCTTGGCGTTGGCGATGGTCATGCGCGAGATGAAGATGCGCGCTTTTTCCAGCACCAGTTTGAGCTTGTCCTTGTGGCGGTAGAGATCCTTCATCATGCCCGTGGCGCCACGGAAGTAGTCGGCGATGAAGTCGTAGGGCGAAATGGAGTTGCCACCGTTGAACAAGGGGAAGCCGGCGGCGTTCACCTTCTGGGTCCAGTCCACATGGTGGGCGAACATGGTGTTCACTTCCTCGGCGGCGGCGACGATCTTTTCAAAGGATTGACGCACTTCCGGTTGGGCGAAGGGGCGGATGCCGTTGACCAGTCGGAAGTAATGCAGGCCTGGGAAGATCGGCAGCTTGTCGAAACCTTCAAAGGCGCCGGCCACGCGGGGCAGGTACTTTTGCAGGTAGAAGCCGGTGGGGTCGAACAGGAAGTCGTCGTACTCGTCGGCGCTCATGTATTCCCGGTCCAGGTACTGGTAGGGCTGCATGTCGCCCACGCCGTGGCCGGGCCATTGGAGCTGCTTGAAGTCCAGCTTTTCCAGGGAACGGCCCATGGAAGTACCGAGCAGCAGCGGATACACGCCGTCGGGCTCGAATTCCATCACGGCATCGAAGCAGACCTTCTTGGCCTTGTCGTAGTCGTACATCAACTCCTTGAAGGTGATGCCGCCGTAAGTGGCGGGCCAGAAGAAGCTGTGAAAGCCTACCGGCATGCGGTCCGGCTGTTCGAGACGAACGCAGGCCATGATCCGCGCCCAGCGGGCATCGTAGGCGGCCTTGGCTTCGGCGGTCTGGGTGTAGGGGCCGATACTAGTGTTCATGCTGCCACTCCCATCCAGTTGCGACAGAGGTTCACCGCTTCCACCGCATTGACGCCAAAGGCATCGGCGCCGGTGTAGGCGCGCACCGTTTCGTCGATCTGTCCACCGCCGATCATGACCTTGAACTTGTCACGCACGCCCGCCTGATCGAAGGCTGCGATGGTTTCCTTCATGGAGTCGAAGGCCAGGGTGAGGAAGCCGGAGAGGCCCACCACGTCGGGCTGATAGGCGTTGATTTCCTCGATGAAGGTCTTCACCGGCACGTCGATGCCAATGTCTTTCACATCAAAGCCGTTGATGTCGAGCATGAAGGAAACGATGTTTTTGCCGATGTCGTGCAGGTCGCCATGCACCGTGCCGATCAGCACCTTGCCGAGCTTCTTGGCGGCTTCGCCGTCGCCCAGTTTGATCAGCGGTTTGGCGATGGCGCCGATGGTGTCGAGCATTTCACCCGCCAACACCAGTTCGGGAAGGAAGTATTCGCCTTCCTCGAAGCGCTTGCCGACGATGTCCATGGCCGAGCGGCAGAGGTCGAGTACGTGCATCGGATCGACGTTGTCTTCGAGCAGCATCTTCTTAGCCAGCGGCAGGGCATCGTCTTCGTTCATGTCGGCCAGCCACTCGACCAGTTGTTGTTCCAGTTCTGCTTGGGTCGTCATTGTGTGTCCCTCCTTGGTTGGTGTTTGCGTTACGCGTGGCCACGGCGCAGACCGCGCCGCAAACCCGATTCGTCGATGATCTCGGCCAGCAATGGCTCGTTCTTGTGTCCCATCACATGGACACCGGCCACGCCTTCGATTTCCGCCAGGGCCTGCATCATCTCGATGCAAAGGCGCTTGCCGGCCTCTTTCTGGTTGTCGGCGCGACCGATGCGTTCGAGCATCGCGTTCGGAATGTGCACGCCGGGCACATGGTCGGCCATCCACTTGAGGGCCTTGGCGCTGCCGAGGGTGCCGACACCAACGATGATGTGGGCACGCTTGTGCAGCTCCCGGCGGCGCACTTCGACCATGAAGTCCTTGAACAGGTCCAGGTCGAAACAGAACTGGGTCTGGATGAAGCGGGCGCCGGCGGTGATCTTCTTTTCCAGATTGGCGATGCGGTCGCCGTAGGGCGGCATAAAGGGATTGGCGGTAGCGCCGATGAAAAAATCCGGCGGTGTTTCCAGCTTGCGACCGGAAGCAAATTGGGCCTGATCGCACATGCCGCGCGCCACGTGCAGCAGCGACACGGCGTCCAGATCGAAGACCGGCTTGGCCTGGGGGTGATCGCCTTGGGATACGTCGTCGCCTGTCAGGCAGAGGATGTTGTGCACGCCGAGGGCCGCCGCACCGAGTAGATCGCCCTGGATGGCGATGCGGTTTCGATCACGGCAGGCCACTTGATACACCGGGGCCAAGCCCTGGGCGGCAAGGATCGCGGAGGCGGCCACCGAGGACATGTGACAGTTGCCGCCGGCGCCGTCGGTGATGTTGATGGCGTCCACCAATCCGGTGAAATGGCGGGCACGTTCCAATAGGGCGGAGGGGTCGGCGGAATCCGGCGGTGCCACTTCGACGGTGACAACAAAATCACCGCTGCGGCAGGCCGCCTCGAAGGGGCCGATGCGCGGATCGCCCACTTGGCGCTCGCCCACCGGCGGCTGAAATGCGGGATCGGAGCGCCCGGCCACCACCTGCACCCAGGTCGAACTACCGCGCTTGCGCACGTCAATGGCCGGCAGCAATGGCGTGGGATGGGCCAGATGATCGGGAGAGATGCGCTTGGCTCCGGCGGTTGCCTCGTTCCACACGCAGCGCATCTCCGGCTTTACTTCGCAATTGCCGTTGGCACGCACGCCGCCGCAGGGGCCGTTGCGCATTTCCTTGGCGCAGTTCATCGGACAGGCCATGCCGGTAGCCGAGAGGACGCATTGGCCGCACATCTTGCAATCGAAGAGGAGGCCCTTGGCTGCCTTCTCCACCGGCTTCAGCAAACGCTCCGCACGAGCCGGTCCTATCAAACGGAGAGCCGGAGCGAACGCCGGTGCCAGACGGGCGAAAGCTTCATAGACGGTACGCAAGCCACGAGCGTGGCGCACCGACCATAGACGCAGGGCGTACATTTCAAGCGTACCGCCGCGGCCAAGCCGCGCCGTCCTTGCAGCGATTTGCGTTCAACGTGCTGCCTCCTTGTATGTTGTTCTTTTGTTCGTCTTTGCGGTCGCGTCGTTGCGGTCGCGTCTTAGCCGCCGCGCTGACGAATCAACTGGATGCCCACCAGACGTGCGCGCGCTTCCTTGTTGCGCATGACCAATTCCAGGTTCTTGCGGGCGTTTCGCGCATGCTCACGGGTGAGCGGTTCGGCCCGCGCACTGGAACGTTCGCCGATGGCCTGCAGCATGTCCCGGTGTTGAGCCTGGGCTTGCTTGAGAATTTCCAGGGAGCCGGGCAACTTGTCCTGGGCTTCGACGAAAGCATTGGGGCCGGCAAAGGGCAGCGAGGCGATACGCGCAAGAGCATGACCCACCATCGAGCTGCCAGAGGCTTCCACCATCATGTTGTGGAACCGGGTATTGAGTGCGGCATAGCGACTCAGGTGCTCATCGCCCGGCTGTGCGTCGGCCAACACCTGATCGATTTCATCCAGGCATTCGCCCATCTGGTCCAGGAACAGTTGTGAGACACCGCGCTCCGCAGCCAGACGGGCCGCCAAACCTTCGAGCGTGCCCCGCACTTCGATGGCATCGTTGATGTCGCTCTCGCTAAAGCTGCGAACGGCATAGCCGCTGGGCTGTGCCGCTTCCAGCAAGCCTTCCTCGGCCAGTTGTAGCAGCGCCGCACGGATGGGGGTGCGCGACACGCCGAGCTTGTCCACCAGCGCCAGTTCCGTCAAGCGCTCGCCGACCTTGAACTCGCCACGCAAAACCAACTCACGAATACCCAGCACGGCACGATCCGTCTGAGAAACGCTCGACGCGGAAGCTGTCGGATTGAGCTTGGAATTGGCCATGAAAGTCCTCTTTGTATGCGTGCGCTGCGGGCATCTCTAGTACCAACAATGTATACATGGACAATACACAGGTCAATTAATCAATAGAGAATTCCTCGTATATTCAGCATCTAGCAGGTATAGCGGAATGAGATATCCCCAACGACGTCATTGAATTGCGCACTTTGGTATACAAAAGCCTTATTCAAAGGAGCCGCTTCGTGTGATTAGAAGATGGGCGAGCAGTGTCCAACCAAGAGGACTCACGGTTCAAATAGGCCAAAAAGAAACGCCCGCAGAAGCGGGCGCAAATTCGATCCGGTGATTTCCAAGAGCGACTACTCACCAATCCTGGAAACCTGAGGGATGTCCCGGATCGAAGGGGGAGTGTGCGAAGCTGGGGGCTGCGGCTCGTCTATTGCATTTCGATCGACTTAGAAGAGGGCGCTATCAAAACGAGATACCGCATCGTCGTCATTGATGACAGTTCGTGCATGGGCTGCAGCATGAGGCGCGACGTGAGTGAAATAGAAGTGCGCCAGATCGAGAATACCGCGCAGGTAGTCGGCATCGCCCTCCCCTGCGGCGAGACGTGCATCAGCAGCCAGGGTGGCGCGGGCCATCTGCCAGCTACCGCAAACCGTACCAAGGCAATGGAGGAAGGGAACGGCGACGGCGAGCACCTCATCCATCACTCCCGCCTTGCCACGCGCCAGGATGGTTTCCGACGCCCGCTCCAGCAGACGCACATCCTCCGCTAGGGAATGGCCCATTGCCTCATGGGCTTCAAGATTGGAGAACTTGCCCGCCGTCTGACGGATATCGGCGATCAGCTCTTTGAGCGTCGCACCATCTTCCCGCAGGATCTTGCGCCCCACTAGGTCGTTGGCTTGAATTCCCGTCGTACCTTCGTAGAGAGTAATCACCCGCGCATCGCGGAAATATTGGGCGACGCCAGTTTCCTCGACGAAGCCCATGCCGCCGAAGACCTGGATGGCTTCGTCGCAAACCTCGTTGCCGACTTCCGAACACCAGCCCTTGGCCACCGGCATCAGCAGATCCACATAGCGTTGGTATTTGCTGGCGAGTGCCGGATCGGTGTGACGATGAGCGAGATCGGACCATCCGGCCACCGTATACAACAAGCCTCGCATCGCCATAATTCGCGCCCGCATGCCCAGCAGCATGCGCTTGACGTCGGGATGGTGAATGATCGGCAGATCGGTCTGGCCCGTCTTGGCATTGCGGCCCTGGATCCGCTCCCGCGCATAGGCGACGGCCATCTGGCTGGCCCGCTCGGCCAGCGCCACGCCCTGGATGCCGACGCCAAAGCGGGCGTCATTCATCATGGCGAACATGATCTCCAAGCCCCGATTGGGCTGGCCGATCATTTCAGCAACGGCACCGCCGGCATCGCCGTAGACCATGGTGCAGGTCGGGCTGCCGTGTATACCCAACTTATGTTCAAGAGAAATGCAGCGCACATCGTTCCTGGCGCCCAGGCTGCCATCGGCCTCCACCAAATACTTAGGCACCAGGAACAGGGACAATCCCTTGACGCCTTCCGGTGCATCGGGCAATCGTGCCAACACCAGGTGGACGATGTTTTCGGTGACCTCGTGCTCGCCGTAGGAAATGAAAATCTTCTGACCGAAGAGGCGATAGCTGCCATCTGCCTGGGCTTCTGCACGACAGCGCGTGGCGGCCAGATCCGATCCGGCCTGGGGCTCGGTGAGGTTCATGGTGCTGGCCCATTCGCCGCTCACCACCTTGTGCAGCCAGCGCTCCTTTTGCTCGTCGCTGGCAGCGATCAGCAGCGCCTCGGCCTGACCTACGTTGAGCTGGGGCAGCATGGCGAAGGCCAGATTGGCGGCGTGCCACATTTCCCAAACCGGCGCGGACAGCAGCTTGGGCAACCCCTGACCACCGTAGTCCGGCGGCAATGACAGGCCAATCCAACCCGCTTCCATATAGCGACGATAGGCTTCCTGCCACCCGTCCGGCACCTGGACGCTGCCATCCTCAAGCCGGCAGCCTTGAATATCTCCAGTACGGTTAAGGGGAGCCAGGACGCCGGCGGCGAATTTTCCTGCCTCCTCCAGGATGGCTTCGGCCAGATCAGGCGAGGCTTCTTCGTATCCGGGCAAGGCGACGACTTCGTCCAAGCCGGCGATGTCCCGCAGAATGAACTGCATATCCCGCAAGGGGGCCAGGTAGGCGCTCATGTACTGTGTTCCACGTTAATGCTGGTAAGGCAAGGAGGGGGCTGATGGTGCTTGTGGTGCTTACCCCTCTCACCCTGTCCCTCTCCCACAGGGGGGAGAGGGAACCCTCAGACGACTTTCGTTGACTTGGCTAAGACAGCTTCTCAGACCGGGTAGTGGCGATGAGAAGTCTGAACGGTGATCCAGCGTAGATCGGTGAACTCGCTGATCGCCGCCTTGCCACCGAACCTGCCGTAGCCGCTGCTCTTGACGCCGCCGAAGGGCATCTGCGCCTCGTCATGGACCGTCGAAGAATTGATGTGGCAGATGCCGGACTGGATGCCTTTGGCCACGTTCATGGCGCGCGCAATGTCGCGACTGAACACCGAAGCAGAGAGGCCGTATTCGCTGTCGTTCGCCAGTCGCACGGCTTCCTCATCGTCATCCACGCGCAGGATGGACACCACCGGGCCAAAGGATTCCTCTTGGTAGAGCCGCATGTTCGCGCTCACGCCATCCACCAACACCGGCTGCATGATGGCGCCATCCACTTGCAGAGCCCCCGTGGTGACGCGAGCACCCTTGGCAAGGGCGTCCTCAACCATGGCCTTGACCCGAGCGGCGGCTTCCGGCGACACCATGGCACCAAGCACGGCGCCTTCGTCACCCGCCTTGCCCGACTTCAGGCTGCTCACCTTGGCGGTCAGCTTGGCGATGAAATCATCGGCGATCTTGCGATGAACAATGATTCGATCCGTGGACATGCAGATCTGACCCATGTTGAAGTAGGCGCCGAAAGCAGCCGCCTGCACCGCTTCATCCAAATCCGCATCCTCCAGCACGACCATGGGGTTCTTGCCCCCCAGTTCCAGCACTGCCGGCTTGAGATGCTTGGCCGCCAATTGGCCGATGATGCGGCCCACGTGGGTAGAGCCAGTGAAATTGACCCGGCGCACAGCGGGGTTTGCGATCAAACGCTCAACCACAGCTGGCGCATCCGCCGGTGCATTGGTGATGACGTTGACCACACCCGCAGGGAAGCCCGCCTCTTCAAACACGTTGCCAATCAGTCGGTGCAGTGCAGGCGTAAGTTCAGAAGCCTTGAGAATGACCGTATTGCCGCAAGCCAGGGGCATGGCGATGGCACGGGTACCCAGGATCACCGGCGCATTCCAAGGGGCGATGCCGACCACGACGCCACAGGGCTGCCGAATTCCCATTGCCAGATTGCCAGGGACATCGGATGGAATCACTTCACCCGAAATCTGAGTCGTCATGACCGCTGCTTCGCGCAGCATATTGGCCGCCAGCATCGTATTGAAACCGTACCAGATGGGCGTGCCGCCGGCTTCCGCCATGCCTCGCTCAATGAAGCCAGGCGCATTACGATCCATGATGTCGGCTGCCTTCAAAAGCAGCATGCGGCGTTGGCCCGGCAGCATTGCCGACCAAGCAGGAAAGGCGGCCTCGGCAGCAGCAACCGCGGCATCGACGTCATCCAGCGTGGCCGCGGGACTACGCGATGCCACCTCACCGCTAACGGGATTGATACGGTCGAAAGTGGCTTTGTTGGAAGCAGCACGCTGGGCGCCGCCGATGAACAGATTTGTCTCGTACATCGCTATTTCCTCCTTTTGGGTGAAGTCGCCCAATCACAACCGCCTTTGGCATCGACGGCTGGATTGGGGCGGTCAACTTTTTGTGGTTCTTAGCCGCGCTTGTAGGTTTGCAGACCGGGCTTGATGGTCTTGTCGTCCAGGAACTGCTTCAGGCCCTGAGCACGGCCCTTTTCAGGATCGCGGCCATTGGATTGGTCCACCTTGGCGTACAGGTAGTCCTCGTTCTGCTCCCAGGTCAGTTCGCGGCAACGCTTGAAGCCATGCTTGGCATAGCGCAACACGGCCGGGTTCTTTTCCAGCAGCTTCTCGGCCAGCGCCTTGACCGTCTCGCGCAACTGGGCACGGGGCACGCTCTTGTTCACCAGCCCCATTTCCTCGGCTTCCTTGCCCGTCCAGGTGTCGCCGGTCATGACGTAGTAGAGCGCCTTGCGGTGACCCATGGTATCGGCGACAGCCTTGCTCACCAGATTGCCCGGAGGAATGCCCCAGTTGATTTCGGAAAGACCGAAGACGGCCTCATCGGCGGCGATGGCCAGATCGCAGGCGACCAGCGGAGAGAATGCACCGCCGAAACACCAGCCATTGACCATGGCGATGGTGGCCTTGTTGTAGAAGCGCAGCAGCTTCCATTGCCATTGGGAACAATCGCGGCGCATGCGCTCCTGGAAGATGTCGGACTTGCCGTCGGTCTCGCGGAAATATTCCTTCAGGTCCATACCGGCCGACCAGGATTCACCCGCACCCGTCAGCACCAGCACCTGGACGTCGTCGTCCAGCTCGATCGTTTCCAGCACGTCGATCATTTCGCGATTGAGCACGGGGCTCATTGCATTGCGCTTTTCGGGACGGTTCAGGGTGACCCACGCAATACCGCCTTCAACATCAACCTTGACCGCGCTCCAGCGACCTTCGTAATTTGCCATTTCTCTGCTCTCCTATCGTCATGTTTGTATCAGGCAACCTGATATAGCCATGATGATATTCACTCCTAAAGAAAATGCAAGAGGCGCGTCGCATCGAGATCAAGGATGTCTTACCCGACCCGAGATTGCCACGCCCCTTTCAACTATACTTCCCAGACTAATATCAGGCTACCTTACAAGTCGACACACTCATGGCACGCAAAAACCCGGGCTCCGACAGCCGAAAAACGGCACTCCAGAAACCGAGCGGTCTCTGCTACCTGATTGGACGACTGGATCATGCGCTCAGCCGCCGCATGAGGGACTGCCTGGCGCCCATCGGCCTCACCACCAGCCAATACACCGCCCTCTCTTTTCTAGCCGCCCACGGTCGCATGAGCAACGCCCAATTGGCGGAGCGTTCGCTGACCAGCCCCCAGGCCGCGAACGAGATGGTCAAGATGATGGAAAGCCGGGGATGGATAGAGAAGCAGCCTGACGAATCCCATGGCCGGATCGTTCAGATCAGCGTGACCGGCCAGGGAAAGGACATCCTGCGCCAATGCGATGCAGCCATTCTGCGACTTGAAACGGCCATGCTGAACGGCATGCCCGTCGAGGACTGTCAGGCGCTCCAGAATCAGCTACGTAGTTTGTTGAGCGAGCTAACGACGATGATGGTTAACCCCACGCCCATCTGACTCGGGCCTCGGAACTCCCACCGCCTTGCTGCCATCGGGATTCCGGTTAAAGAAACACTGAACAAGTCCGTTCGCACTACACCTATCGAAGTACAAGCCTAGTGAAACAAGGGCTTCGACAGACTTGGCCCGAACGGTATTTACCTAATCGGCGTTTCCTTTCGTGTAGTTTGGCCGCAGCCGCCTGGGGGAACCGCAGCGCGGAACGGCAGCACGTCTACGCTGTCCAATTGTCTCCGTATCGGAACCGCTCCATCCGTCCGAATCCACGCGAGGCATCCATGAAGACCATCGACCAACTGGCGGGACTGTTTCCCCGCGAAAGCGACATCCCTGAGGATGTGCGCATCCTCTCTCCCATTCACCAGCGCGCAGTGCTCACCAACGGCGAAATGCGCACCTGGAAGGGGCCGACCCGGCCTGTGCGCTCTCCCGTCCGAGTGCGGAACGACAAAGGCGACTTAGTCCCCGTTGAACTCGGCAGCATCCCCTTTACCGGAACGGGCGAAGCAGATGCCGCCATTAGCGCCGCAGGCGAGGCATGGGCCAATGGGAGGGGACTGTGGCCCACCCTGTCCGTGGCCGAACGCATCGCCTGCGTGCAGAACTTCACCAATCAACTGTTGGCCCGCCGACGGGAGATCGTGAATCTGCTCATGTGGGAGATAGGCAAGAGTCTGGCCGATTCGCAAAAGGAGTTCGATCGGACCATCGAATACATCCGCGCCACGGTGGAAGAACTCAAGCGTCTGGACAACTCCAACTCCCGCTTTGAAATCGTGGAAGGCACCATCGCCCAGACCCGTCGGGCACCACTGGGCATAGTGCTCTGCCTCGGCCCCTACAACTACCCCCTGAACGAAACCTTCACCACGCTGATTCCCGCCATCATCATGGGCAACGTGGTGCTATTCAAGCCGCCCCGCTTCGGTGTGCTGCTCTATTACCCCATGCTGGAGGCCTTTCGTAGCGCCTTCCCTCCCGGAGTCATCAACATCGTCTATGGCGACGGTAACGTCGTGATGCCCCACATCATGGCCTCGGGAAAAGTGAATGTTCTCGCGCTGATCGGCTCATCCAAAGCCGCGGACCAGATGAAGAAGGCCCACCCCAAGACCAATCGTCTGCGCGCCGTGCTTGGGCTGGAAGCCAAGAACGCCGCCATCGTGCTACCCGATGCGGACATTGAACTGGCGGTAAGGGAGTGCATCACCGGCAGTCTCTCGTTCAATGGCCAACGCTGTACCGCGATCAAGATCATCCTGGTACATCAGTCCATCGCCGATCAATTCCTGCGTCGTTTCAGCGAAGAAATCGGCAAGCTGCCCATCGGTATGCCCTGGGAAAAGGACGTGCTGCTGACGCCCTTGCCGGAGTTGGAGAAGGTGGCCTACATGAACAAATGTATCGAGGATGCCAAGGCCAATGGCGCCAAGGTCATCAATGCCGGCGGCGGCAACTCCGTTGAAACTTTGTTCTATCCGGCGCTCCTGTTCCCAGTCACTGAAGGCATGAAGCTCTATAGAGAAGAACAGTTCGGCCCCGTCATTCCTGTGACGCCCTTTGAAGACATCGAAACCGCCCTCGACTACGTCATCACATCGAATCACGGCCAGCAAGTGAGCATCTTCGGCAACGATCCGGATCAGATCGCATCGCTCGTGGACCCGCTGGTGAATCAGGTCTGCCGCGTGAACATCAACTGCCAATGCCAACGTGGCCCCGACGTTTTCCCCTTCACTGGCCGCAAGGATTCAGCGGAAGGCACCCTCTCGGTGCACGACGCCCTGCGCTCATTTTCGATCCGCAGCATGGTCGCCACAAAGCAAACTGAATCCAACAAGAAGTTGCTGGACAGCATCGTGCTCGGCAACAAATCCAACTTCATCACCACGCACTTCATTCTGTGACCCGACGTCGCGCCCTTACTCAGCTTTGGGCGGGGGCTCAGATTTGGCCAGCACTACCTGGCCATCGGCGCGTTCATCCTTCACGTACTCCCCTTCCCATGCGCGCCCATCGGCCCAGACGTAGCGGCCATGGCCGTGCTTCTGGCCGTTGGCCCAGCCGCCCGTGTAGCGGTCGCCGTTCTTCCAGGTGTATGTCCCTTGTCCATGAGGAATTCCCCCATCGAAAGCCCCCTCGTAGCGATCTCCGCTCTCTGCGTAGATCATCTTGCCTTGCCCGGAGGGACGCCCCTCCACCAAGTCGCCCTCATAGCGTTGGCCGCTCTTCCAGACGAACACGCCCCTACCCTGGGCCTTGCCAGCCACCAACGGGCCTTCGTAGCTATCGCCGCCATCCCACTCCACACGGCCCAGGCCTTCCATGAAGCCGTTGGCGTCACGCTTGAACTGGCCCACGTAGGTCACGTCGCCGGAGCGTTGCTTGATGGGTTCATTGCGTACCACGGGAACCGACAGCCCTGACACTGGCCGATCCCCGCGTTCCCGCGCAAATGCCTGGGCGGATGCGAGCGCCTTTTCTCCGGCAGCCCCTTTGCATTCCTTCGCTGCCTCGTTCCACGCGGTCTCGATCTGGTCGCGCCGAGTCTGCTTTTCCGCATCCCCCAACGCCGACCATTCCGAACGCAAGGCTGTGGCGAGTTCAGAGGCCTTGGCCCAGCGGGGCGCGCAATTCAACGCGTTGTGACTATCGAGACGCGCCGCGGCGCGCTTGGCCATGGCCTCATCCCGCTTACCTCCGTTGCACTGGGAAATCGCCGACTCCCATGCCAGGTCCGCCTTGCGCGACCACATGGCCGCATCGTCCCAACGCTTCGCCGTCCAGGCATCCTTGGCGAATCCCATCAACCGCGCCGCGCTGTTAGAAGATTGATCGCACGCCGCCGACTCCACCTGGCCTGCCGCCCGCGTCCGTGCGCGCTTGGCATCGGCTTGATTGGCCAAGGCCTGATCGCGCAGGTCGCCATCGCACACTTTGACGGCCTGCCCCCAGGCCAACTCAGCCGACACAAATCGTTTTTCCAGTTCGCCCCAGGGCAACTTCCCCGATTCTCCCGTGGCAGCCTCGATGTCCTTGGCAAGGGCTCCATCTACGGCAGAAAGGCAAGGGGATTGAGCAAAGCAAAGGCTGCTTGCGAAGACCGTCAGCAACAAGAATGCGGCGCGGGTGAGTTTGACGTTCATAGTGAGTTTCCTTATCGAGCCATTTCCTGAGGCATCGCCTCTACGGGCTGCGCCAGCAGGGATGAGAGCTTGTCACCTATGGCACTCGCTGCACTCACTGCCCTTGGCTCAGACTGGGGCATCTCGCTCGCCATCAATTCCGGCGCGAGCGTATCGGGACGCGGAGTAACGGTCTGGGCTGCGGGCGTCGTTGTCGGCTTGGCACCACTCAAAATGTTGGCCACGCGAGGCCCCATGTGCAACGTCTCGGCAAGCGTCTGCAACGCAGGCAGCCGCTCCACGTCGAGCACGAAAGCGTTGTGAACGCTGCCTCGAGTCGCCAGCTTGCGATGCAGGCTGAAAGCGGCCAGCGGATCGGCGCCCAACTCCACCATGCGCGAAAAGGCCCATTTGTCCGCCTTGTCGAAAGCCGTCCCCGCCGCCCAGTCCAGACCTTCCAGACTGGCGCGATGCTTCGACGACGCCGACATGGCCGCCGCCGTCTGATCCTTGGCGGCATCCATCGCCACCGACGTGGCGACGCTCTTGGCGAGGACGGCCCCAGCGGCGTTGGAGGCGGCACTCTGGCTCGCCTTTGCCACCGCGCCAGCACCGCTCACCACGGCAGCCACGTTGAGCAAGGCCCGCAAGGGCGCCAGCCCGTACTTGTAACCCTTCATGCGCATGCCGCCTTCTTCGGACAAGCCCTGAGTCCACAGGACAATCCAAAGGGACTCGTCGGCGCTCAACTCGTCGCGGAACACCTCCAGCGGATGAGTGATCTGTTCCCAGTGATAGGACTGGCTCTCGGGTTTGGCCGGCAAAGCAATGACCGCCCGGCCCCGGCACACGGACAAGGGACTGACGTTCACGCTACGCCCCGTCGCGGTCTTCACGCGGAAGGGCCTGCCTCCATCGCGGTGCTCGTTCAGCGTCTCCAGCATTCGCTGGGCGAGATCAGAGTGATAACCGGCTACGTCCGCCAGCTTGTCGCCGACGATCAAACCGGAATCGGGCGTAGCGGCAATCACCGTCAGCCGCTCGTCTGCCTTGAGCACGCGCACCCAGGCAACCCGGTCGTCTTCCGCCAATTGATCGCTGGTCGCCACGCTGAAAGGCAGTGCCCAAGCCGGCTCACAGGTGGCAGATTTGGTCGCCGCACGCGCCACTGCGCTTTGCAGGGCAACACTGCCCTGGCCATAGGCGCGGATCTTCGCCAACTTGGCCTCGTCCAGCGGACGGTTGTCATCCACCGTGTATTGCATGCTGCCGCAAGCGGCAAGCAGCGAGGAACACATCAGCAGAAGCCCCAGTCGCGGTGTCATGCGCAAGTTCCGCTGGGCCGGTCGGCCAGGATGGGCCAGAGATAGGTGAAGGCGTCGCCGGTGCAGTGGGCCTCGCAGTGGGAGAACGCCACTGTGAGTTGATCGCCCTGCTCCCAAAGCCGTACGGAGCACGCATCTCGCCGCGAAGCCAACACCGCCGCCGGCAGCTTTTCGGTCTGTTCAAAGTCTTTCAAATCGAAGCTGCACATGCCGCGCTTTGGCATGTTCACCTGGGCGAGGAAGGACTTGATGCTGGCATTTTCCACCTGCAAATCGAGATGCCCCTGAGTGCCCACCTCGTCCTTGAAGGCGCACTGCACGCTGGCGTTGATGGCCCTCACCGGCAACGGGCCCGTGGGCCGATAGCCAATATCCCCCACCCGAGGCAGGACGATAGCGGGAAGCCCACGTCCAATGGCCGCCTGCTGCTCCACGCCGCCACCTACATCCCGCATCACGACGGGCGCCGGCGCTTGGCTCATGCATGCGACCAGCAGCATGGGCGCAACAAGCACAACCGTCCGGGTCAGCGGCGCCAAAGCAGCCTTCATCACCACAGGTGCCATAAAAGAGGATCGTAGAACCAGGCCGTGCCCATCAAACTGGCAAGCGCCAGCAGCAAGCAGATGATGAAATCCCAGTCCACATTCATGTTCATGGTCACGATGTTCCTCCCAACTATTTCGCTGCCAGTTGATCGCCGTGCTTCTGCTGAAGGGTGTTCAACAGCTGATTGATTTCCTTGCGCCGACCGGCATCCGCATCCTCACGACCAGGACGTGCCGGGGCGGCCAATGCGCGCTTGAGATGAACAACAGCCTTGGCGTACTCGCCCTGATCGGCCAGCAGATCGCCATAGAAGTAATTGGGATCAATGCCATTCGGATTAATGGCAAGGGCCTTTTCCAGATACTCCCGCGCCAGCTTCTTGTCGCCGAAGGCGATGGGCCATCCAGGCACCTTTGCGTAAAGACTACCGAGGGAGTTGTAGATGGAACCATCCAGCGCGGTGGGATTGATCTTCTCCGCCGCCAGCAACAGTTCCCGCGCCTTCTTTACCTTGCTTAGGGCACCCAGTCCGCCTTCTGCCTTGGCCTGACTGGAAAGCAGAATGGCTTGCCAAACCACGGGCTCTGCCTTGCTGGGGAATGCGTGAACCACCTGCTCCGCCTGGGTGATGGCCGCACGGTAGGCGGCTTCCTTCTCGGCGTCGGGCACTTGGTAGTAGACCTTGGCCCAGCGACGGGCCAGATCGCCCACTGCGTCCTCCATCTCTCCGGCGAAGCCGAAGCTCTGCAAGCCGGCGGTTAGAAAAATGGCTGCGACGAAATTGCGTCCGATAAATTTTCGATTCATGCTCGGTTCTCCTGAATTCAATTACGTTCGGTGGCGTAGGGGCGCATCTGGTCCACCTGCTTCATGAGCGGGCCATCGACCAAACGGGGCAGCAGGGAATTGATGCGGACAAACAATTTCTCCGGCCACCCCAGGTAACGGCTGTGATCCTTCCGCTCGATAGCGGCGACGATCTCGGCGGCCACGGAATCCGGCTCGTCCTGATTCATCTTCAGGGCCTTCGCCATGCGGGCCACGGGGCCGCGATTGAAGGGCGTCTTGGTAAAGCGGGGTGCCACGTAGGTGATCTGCACGCCGGTGCCGGTTAGCTCGCGGCGCAGGGCTTCAGAGAAGCCGCGCAGGGCGAACTTGCTGGCCGAGTAGGAGGTGAAGCAGGGGAAGCCGATGGAGCCGAAGATGGAACCCACGTTCACGATGTGCCCCTTGCCGGCCTTGAGCATGTGCGGCAGAACGGCGCCGACGAGGGCCATGGGTGCGGCGATGTTCACATTGAGCAGGGTCGCCATCTGGTCCTCGGACTCCTCGGCGAAGAAACCGAAATTCTGCATGCCGGCACAGTTGATGAGCATGTCGATGCGATCCACAAAGTCAAGGGAGTCGCGCACCAACCGGGCTGGGACGCCGGACTGGGACAAGTCCGCCGGCATCAGCAGCGGCACGTTGCCCATGGCCATCAACTCCGCCGCCAGGGGATGCAAACTTTCCAGATCCCGAGCTGCCAGCACCAACTCGGCTCCACGCGCCGCCAGTTGCTTCGCCAAGGCGCCGCCGATGCCGCCGGCGGCGCCCGTAATCAGGATGGTGCTGCCTTTGATGTTCATACCGCCCCCTGGCGAGCGATGCCGCGCAGCACGTTGCCGTAGAGACGGAAGAAGACGTTGGCGCAGTCGATGACGGCTTGCTGGTCTTCGGGCCTATCCAGACGATTGACCACCTTCTCGAAATGCCCCATGTGCTCTACGTCCAGGGCGCCGTGGCTGCTCAGATAGCTGAAGGCAGTGGCGGGCAGATTCAAATTCTTCGCCAGGGTGTCAGCCACGCTGCATGCCAAGCGCACGCTGGTGCCTTCCAGCACGAAGACCATGCCAAACAGGCCGGCGGGGTTGCGGCGCATCACCGTGTCGTAGGCGTAGGCCACCATCACGTCCGTATCGAAATCGGGACGGCTCTTGCGCACGGCTTCCGCATCGCCGCCCACGGCAGCGATGTCGTTGAGGATCCATTCGTGATGGCCGATTTCTTCCTCGATGTAGTGGGCCACGGCGGTGCGCAACCACTCCATGGTGTCGGGCAGCTTGGAGCCGCAGGCCATGAGCAGCGGCGCCGTGTGCTTCACGTGATGGAAGGCGCGGGCGAGAAAGTCCAGGTATTGCTCGCGCGTGACCTTGCCGGACATGGCGTCGTTAATGATCGGTGCCGAGATCAATTCGGCGCGGGCATCGGCGGTGGCGATCTGAAGGCGTTCGTAAAAGTTCATGGTGCTAGGGCTCCGTTGAGGAATATCACTGTTGATAGAGAGCGGCCAGCTGCTCTGCGTAGGCCGCATGAATTTGGGGACGGCGCAGGCGACCATTGGGTGTCGCCATGCCGTTATGGGGAGAGAAGGGTGCGACGGGAATCCAGGTCTTCACTCGTGCGTAATCGGGGAGGCGCTGATTGGCTTCGGCCAGCGCCGCATCCACCGCATCTTTCGAGGCAGAGGGATGGGGCACCACCAGGGCCGCATTGAAGGGCCGCGCTTCGCCCACCACGGCGGCTTGAAGAATGAGCGGATGGGAAGTCAGCTCCCGCTCCACCCACTCAGGCGCCACGTTGCGACCAAAGGAGGTGATGAAGATGTTCTTCTTGCGGCCGGTGAGATGGAGGTAGCCATCCTCATCCAAGTAGCCCAGGTCGCCGGTGGAGATGCAGTCCTTGTCTTGGCGCTCGGCATCCAGGCCCAAATAGCCGAGCCATGCCCGATCACGAATCAGGATTTCCCCGTCGTCGGCAAAGTCGATGCGGACGTGGGGCAAGGGCTTGCCCACGCTGCCGGGGCGCCGTTCGCCGGGGCGATTCACCGCCACCACCGAGGCGCATTCGGAGAGTCCGTAGCCTTCATGCACCGGCAGCCCAAGGGCCTCGGCCTCTTCCAGCAAGCGGGAGGACACAGGAGCGCCGCCCACCGCCAGATAGCGCAGACGATGAGAGACGGGCACGCCGAGCTTGGCCGCGGCCACCACGGCCTCCAGCATCTGAGGAACCATGATGGCGCTGGTGGCCTGCCATTCGCCGAGGGCATGGATCAATCGCTTTACGTCGAGACCGGAACTGCCGGACAGGCCCACGTTGGCAAGGCGCGGCAAGCAAACCGTGGCGCCGGAAAACAACGGGGTGAAAACGCCGCCCACATTTTCCAGCAGCGTTGCCAGAGGCAACAGGCAAAGGTGCCGATCCGCATCATTGCCTTCGCTCGCAACACGCAACGACTCGGCCACGGTCTCCATGTCTCGACGGCCCAGGCAGACGCCCTTGGGCTCGCCGGTAGTGCCGGAGGTGAAGGTGATCTTCTGGGTACCGACGGGCAGGGCGTGAGCCGTCTCATGAACGGCCAAGCGCAGACATTGGAGGACGCCGTGAAAGGGCTCGATGGCCGGATTTTCAATGCCGAGCGCGGCAGCCACCTGAACGGCCTGGTCGGTAATCACCACGTCGACGCCGGCGGTCTTCACCGTGTGAGCCAACTGCGCCGGAGAAAAGAACAGAGGCAGCGGCACGGTGGGAACACCCATCACATGGGCCGCCAGATCGGCCAGCACCCATGGAATGCCGTTGTCCGCATAGATCGCTACGGCACGAGGTTCCAGTTGTTGCAGCCGATAGGAAGCGCTTTTCACCTCCACGTACAGATCGGCGTAAGTGAGGGCGCATTCCTCGTCTTGAACCGCCACGACAAGAGAATTCACTTGGGCTTGGTGCCAGAGGGAGGCGAGCAGCAGGCTCATGCCGATACTCCTTCGCGCAAGAAGCCATGGGCGCTCATGCCGCTGCGGGCGCGGCTCAGGGCGCGATAGCCTTCGCCGATATTGCCCACCAGCACGCGGGGACCGTTGGCGTAGTAGCTGCCCCAGGCGGCGCGGGATTCGGCGGGCAGGCGCTCCACGTCGGCAGCCTCGATATCGAGAGGGTGCAGCCCCATGCGAGAAAAGGCATTGCGCAGACGGGTGGTGCCGGTGAAGGCGACCCACTGGAAACCTTCGCCATGCAGCCGCTCCGTGAGCAAAGCGATCATGGCACGCACGGCGCCGGGGAAGGTGCCGGAGAAGTGGCCCACTTCCACCACCTGCCGACGCTCCACCGCACCTGCCACTGCACCTGCCACCGCACCGGCCAACTGCGCGCCGATTTCCCGCTCGATGGGACGATCCAGGTACTGCTCCAGGAACAGTCGGCCCGTGCCGGAACGCAGCCCGAATGCGCCGCAGATTTCGCCCTTGTCGTTCTGCACGCTGAACAGGCGAGGCATGAAGGCATCGACGCGGGCGCCGAAACTTTCGGCGAAACGGCGACGAATGAACTGCTCGACCTTTGCCCGGTCGGCCCCTACGTGCTCCACCAGTTGGAACTCGCCACTCGCCACAGGCACGGCAGGGGCCACCTGGCGCTGCGCCTTGGGAGCGACCGGCAGGAAAAACGAGAGTAGAGACTGAAATGAAGACTGAAGCGCAACGGGTTGCGGCAGGGAGGCGTAGGCAGTCGGCATGATGTTCGGCATGTTTGCAGTGAACCCCGAGGGGCGATGATCACTACATCGCAATACCGATGCCAGCTTGGAGAATCCGAGATAACCCTTTGAATTAAATAAATATCAATAACAAGAACAGCGACTGCAAAACCTTGCGGACCAGGGCTAGTCTGCAAGACTTGTCTACGACTTTTGCAGTCTCAGAGACTCGGAGAGGGGCTGCTAATTTCTACTCCAGGCCAACAAACAATCGTCATTCCTACTTTCGCGCACTGCTGTCCGGAATAAATTGGCTCGCGCGAAAATCGATAGTAGAGCGTCATCCCGGCGGAAGCCGGGATCCAGGGGTTCTTGCGCCCCTTCCTGGACCCCGGCCTTCGCCGGGGTGACGGCGTCACTTCCGATTTCACCATCGCGATATCTATTCCGGACAGCAGTGCACTTACCCAGGAACACCAGGATTCCTACGAACGACGCCCCTACAACTATCTAGCGCACCCCGGCAAATCACCCGCGGCAAACACCACCGTCACCTTGCCTTCGGGAATGCAGGTGGACACGTAGCCGATAGCCCCTGGCGTGGCGGCGACGAAAAGGGCCACCGCTTCCTCAGAGGCGAGCACGTGGGGTGGCCGCACGCCGTGGAAGTACATTTCACGCCAGTAGTCGTCCAGGGCTTCGGGGGGCTGACCGAGGACGCTCAAGGAAAAGTTGCGCCGTAGCGGATGGACCGGCGGCAGGTTGACCGGCTGAATGCGTTGACCGTTGTCCCAAAAACTCAGCTTGCGACGGAATATCAGAGCTACGGCTTCCCGCGTCAGTCGATGGTCGCTGGCACTGGGCGCGGCAATCACGGCGAAGGGTCGATCAGCCGCAAAGGCACCGGCGGCAAACAGTCCGAGACCCAAGAAGGCAGAGGCCAGCAAGGATGAAATTCTCACCATGGCCGGCCTCAGAACAGAACGCTGATCGAAGACATGAAGCCTTCCGGCGCACCAATGAAGTTGTCCTTGGTGCCGGACCACTCCGCCTTGAAAACCAGGGCCGGCGTCATGCGGTAGGTGAGGCCGAGGGTCCATTGCTTCATAGACTTGGGCTGCAAGGCTTGGTGGAAGCTCTCATAGCGGCCAACGGCGTAGAGCTTCTCGGAAAGGGGAGCCACGCCCTGGACGAAGGCGCCCTTCTCCTCCCAGGAACTCCCGTTTTGGGAAGCACGGGAAACCGCTTCGGCACTCAGTTCATAGCGTTTGTAGGCCCAGTGATAGTCCAAGCCCCAGAGGCGCTTCTTTTCTTCCTGGGTACTGTTCTGCTCGAAGCGCGCGTAGGAAAAGCCGATCTGTCCATTGCTGAAAAGCGGATGGGCCAGATGGAAACCCGTCGCCTCGTAGAAGGGGTCTATCGCGGGATTGGCGCGAATCTCGTGGCCATTGGAGCGGTAGAGGGAATATTCAAGACCACTCCCCACCGAAGACAAGGTGCCATTGACCATGACTCCGGTGGCATTGATGGGAAACACGTTCTTGGTGACCAGGGGCCGCGAGGTAGTCCATACCAGCGGCGTGGCATGGATCAGGTTCCAGCGTCCGATGGGCGTAATGAATTTTCCCAGGCGCACGGTGGTGGCGTCGTTCAGGGTGTAATCGAAATAGAGCCGTTCCAGCGCCAGATAGGCGCCGCGCTCCCGAGGCGTATCGCGGGAGCTCAAGGCGTTTTCGTAATCGATCTCGGAGAAGAACTTCCACCGCCCTTCCCCTTCCCACCAGACGAAGAGACTGGCATCGTCCAAAGCCGTGCGGGCGGTTTCGCCGCGCAGCTTTTCCACGCTCATGGTCGAGTAGCCACCCAAGGTAAAGCCGGTGCCGGATATCTGATACCCCTGCCCCAAACGGTAGCCCTCTTCGCTTTCAGCCCCATCGGCAGCAGCAGCAAACCCGGATACCGCCATCATCAGTGCCAGAACGCGCCGGCACATGGCGCCCCCCCTTCGCAGACAACTCATCTTCTTATGGCCTTCGGTTTGTGATGCAATCACTAAGGACGATTCTTCTTTTCCGTATACTCGTCCGGCTTCCAAGCCTTTTTTCAACCTCATTTTTTCTGGCATCCCTCTGTGTCCATTCGCAAGACGCTTCTCATCGCTTTTCTTTGCGTCGGTTTAGCGCCCGCCATACTTCTGGCTGGGCTCTCATTTGTCAAGACGCGAGACGCCCTGCGCGCTGAAATCGAAAAGAATCTGGCGGTTCAGGCGGCCGGCGTGGCCGCCGACGTGGACAAGATGATGTTCGAGCGCCTACAAAACGCGGCCACCTGGAGTCGTTTGGACGTGATGCAGGACATGCAAGTCCATGATGTGGACAAGCGTCTCTCGCATTTTCTGGCCGATCTCAAGGGTGGCTATCGGGACGTCTATCTCGACCTATCCGCCATCGACAACCAGGGTCACGTGGTGAGCAGTAGCGATGCGGCGCGCATCGGCGCCAACTCGGATGCGACGAAGGCCTGGCTCAAGGCCCCTGCCGCCGACATTGGGGTGGAGCTGGAACTCCCCTCCATCAAGGACGCAGAAGGCCTGGTGATGCGGATTCCCGTGGCATCGGCCTTCACCAGCGGCAACTTGGGCGAGCTGCGCATGCAGCTCAACTGGCGCCAGATCTACGACGTGCTCGACCGGGAAAGCAGCAGCGGCGACCGCATGCTGGCGGTGCTCGACAGCGAAGGCCGCATGATCGCCGCGTCCGCCGCCCTGCGCAGCAGGGGCCTGATGCTGGGCGACACATTGAAGGACTGGCGCGCATTGCCCGGCCCCGTTTCCATTCACGCCGGCCAACCGCTCGCGGACACTGACGTGATCGTCGGCATCGCCACCTCCAAGGGCTACGGCCCCTTCTCCGGATTCGGCTGGACCACGCTCATCATCCAGCCGGTGGACAGCGCCTTCGCGCCGGTGCATCGCATGGCGACCATCTTCCTCGCCCTGTTCGGTCTGATCATTCTGCTCACGATTTTTGTCGCCACCGCCATCAGCCGCGAGATCGCCCGGCCCGTTCTGGCACTCACTAACTTCGCCCGTGGCTACACCCGCAGCAAGGTGTTGCAGGTGCCCCCCGCTTCCGGCAAGGGTGAAGTGGGCGAACTCACCACGGCCTTCGTGCAGATGGTGCGGGACATCGACCTATCCCAGCAGCAACTGGTGCGGGCCTCCAAGCTTGCCGTGGTGGGCGAGATGTCTTCCATCATCGCCCACGAAGTGCGCACCCCTCTCGGCATCCTTCGTTCCTCGGCCCAAATGCTGAAGCGCGAAGCGGGCATCAGCAGCGAAGGACAGGAGTTGGTGGGCTTCATCGAAAGCGAAACCGAGCGCCTCAATCGCTTGGTGTCCGCCATGCTCGACACCGCCCGTCCCCGCTCGCCCTCCTTTGACGACGCGGACATGCACGCCCTGATCGGCAAGACCATCGCCATGCTCTCGGCCCAGGCGGATAAGCGAAAGGTGGTCGTGGCCGCCAACCTGCAAGCGGCCAATCCCGTTATCGAATGCGACGAAGAGCAAATGACCCAGGTGCTGCTCAACCTGCTCATGAACGGACTGCAAATCCTCAGCCAGGGCGGCCACATGGAAATCGCCACCTTCGACGACGGCCAGGAGTTCCGCATCGAAATCGCCGACGACGGTCCAGGCATCGACCCGGCAGAACGCTCCCGCGTCTTCGAGGCCTTCTTCTTCAAGCGCGAAGGCGGCGTTGGCTTGGGCCTCGCCATCGTGCAGCAAATCGTGAACACCCATGGCGGCGAAATCGAAGCCGCCGAAAGCAAACTCGGGGGGGCGCTGTTCCGCATTCGCCTGCCTCGCAAGCAGGCAGAGAAACCATGAAAGGCAAACAAATCCTGATCGTGGACGACGAGCCGAAGATGCGGCGCGTCCTCGAAATCATGTTGCAGAAAATGGATTTCCTGGTGCTCAACGCCGGCAACGGCGTGGAGGCGCTGGACGTATTCCACGGCAATGCGGTGGACCTCATCATCACCGATCTCTGCATGCCCGAGATGGACGGCATTGAGTTGCTGGCAAACCTACGCGCCAGCGGCGCCGACGTGCCGGTGATCGTCGTCACCGCCCACGGCACCATCGAAACCGCCGTCACCGCCATGAAGCACGGCGCCTGCGATTACATCCTGCGGCCCTTCGATCTGGACGTATTGGAAATCGCCGTGCGCCGCGCCCTCAGCGGTGCCGAGGTGGCGCGGCAGAACGCTTTCCTGCGCCAGGAAATCGACCGGGGCTGGGATGCCTTCATCGGCACCAGCAAGCCCATGAAGTCGGTGTACGAACTGATCCAGCGCGTGGGGCCGAGCAAGGCGTCCGTGCTCATCACTGGCGAAACAGGCACCGGCAAAGAGCTCGCTGCCCGCGCCGTACACAACGCATCGCCCCGCCGCGACAAGCTCTTCGTCCCAATCAACTGCGCCGCCATTCCGGCGGACATTTTGGAAAGCGAACTCTTCGGCTACGAGAAAGGCGCCTTCACCGGCGCCATGAAAGAGCGCATCGGAAAATTCGAGCTGGCCGACGGCGGCACCATCTTTCTCGACGAGCTCACCGAAATGCCCATGGCCCTGCAAGCCAAGCTGCTGCGGGTATTGCAGGAAAACAAGATCGAACGGCTGGGTGGCAATCGCGTCATCGACCTGGACATCCGCGTCATCGCCGCCACCAATCGCGACCCGAAAGGCGCCGTGCAGGAAGGCAAGCTACGCGAAGACCTGTACTACCGGGTCAACGTGTTCTCCTTCGAGATGCCGCCCCTGCGCAAGCGCGTGGAAGACATCGCCGGACTGGTGGATCACTTCATCGCTAAACACGGCGCCTCCAACGCCCCCACCCGCCTCGCCGAATCGGCCTGCCAGCGCCTGCAACGCTACTCTTGGCCAGGTAACGTACGTGAACTGGAAAACATGGTCGAGCGCGCCTTGATCCTCAGCGGCGGCGGCCTACTGGAAGACCACCACTTCCTACTGGAAGCTGCCGTAGATGAGGAACCGGCAACGCCTGCGGCAATAGCGGACACCAGCGGCGACATGGCGCCCATGACCCAAGCCGTGGAAGAACTAGAAGCCCGCCTGATCGACGAAGCCCTCGCCAAAGCCGAAGGCAACAAACCCAAAGCCGCCGCACTACTCGGCATCAGCGAACGGACGCTTTGGTACAAGCTGAAGAAGTATCGTCCAGATCAGTGAGGTTCCTTTGGACGCTGCCCTTGACATACCATTTTCAGTATATCCATAATTCAACATGTGGCAGATCGAAGAGCACCGTCGCGTCGACAAACAACTTTCCGGTTCCGTACCTATCGAAGTCTTGCAGCGATACGAGAAATGGAAAGACATTGCACGTCTTTCCGGGCCACAAGGGTTACGAGTCATCAAAGGTTTTCACGACGAAGCGTTGCCTGGTGAGTGGAAGGGCCATCGATCCTCCCGACTCGGGCTCCAGTGGCGAGTGATTTACCGAGTTGTCGCCAACGTGTTGCAGATTCAGGTTATCCAAGTCACCGCCAACGATTACAGGAGGCCATGAAATGAAAGAGTTTCGTCCTGCAAAAAAACGAGTCGAGGTTTCGGTGGGAGAGTCCGTCCGTATCCTGCGCGAACTCCAAGAACTGAGCCAAAGCCAACTATCCGAACTAACTGGCATTCCACAAGCCACCATCTCTGCCATCGAGAACGGTCGAGTGAATTTGGGGGTTGAGCGTGCAAAGGTTTTCGCCCGAGCCCTCAAGTGCCACCCCGCTGTACTCGTATTTCCTGGCTGGGAAGTTCCGCTAGAGAGCGCTGCGTAAGCCGTAGCGACTAAAGAGGTCAGTGTGATTTCAATTTTCAAATCACGCTGCCCCGAGGTTTCAAAATATGGGAGAGCAATAACGTGGCCTACGATACAAAACGCTCGCTGGAACTTCTCAGGATCGGCTCCGGTCATGCAGGCGCCACCTTCCGTGATGGTCAAGAGGATGCCATTCGTCACATCGTCGAGGGTAAAGGCCGCTTGCTCGTCGTGCAAAAGACTGGATGGGGCAAGAGTTTCGTCTACTTCATCGCGACCAAGTTACTACGGGAAGCTGGTGCGGGCCCTGCGCTACTAATCTCTCCGCTTCTGGCGTTGATGCGAAATCAGATCGCAGCGGCAGAGCGGATGGGGGTTCGCGCTGCCACGATCAACTCCGACAACCAGGATGAATGGACAGCAGTTGAAGCCAAGCTCCGGCAAAACGAAGTGGATATTTTGCTGATCGCACCGGAGAAACTGGGCAACGACTGGTTCACTACACAGATTCTGACGGGTATCGCTGGCAAAATTTCACTGATGGTCATTGATGAAGCCCATTGCATTTCTGACTGGGGCCATGACTTCCGTCCTCACTACCGATTGCTGGAACGTATCGCCAGAACGCTGCCGGCCAATCTGCGCCTGCTGGCCACAACGGCTACGGCAAACAATCGGGTCATGGAAGACCTAGTCGCTGTACTCGGCCCCAATATGAAAGTGCTACGCGGTGACCTGAATCGCGGTTCTCTAACTCTGCAAACGATGCGGTTACCCAGTCAAGCTGTCCGCATGGCATGGATCGCGCAGCAACTCAATTCACTTCCGGGCCACGGCATTATTTACACCCTCACGATCAGAGATGCCAATCAACTGGCGGATTGGCTCAAGACCCGTGGGTTTGCCGTCGAGGCCTACACGGGCAAGACAGGTGACCGACGTGAAGAGTTGGAGGAGGCACTACAGGAGAACAAGGTTAAGGCACTTGTAGCGACCACCGCACTGGGCATGGGCTATGACAAGCCAGATCTAGCATTCGTTATCCATTTCCAGATGCCAGGCTCAGCTGTCGCCTATTACCAGCAAGTAGGACGCGCAGGGAGAGCACTGAAATCTGCATATGGCGTGCTCTTGAGCGGAAATGAAGAAGAAGGGATTGCAGATTGGTTTATCCGTAGCGCGTTCCCATCCCGACAAGAGGTTGACGATGTCCTGGGAGCTCTTAATGAAGCGGCTGAAGGACTGTCGATACCGGAGCTCATGACCTACGTGAACATGAGCAGAAATCGTATCGAGAAGACGATTACAGCCCTCTCACTTGAGTCTCCTGCGCCGATCGCCAAGCAAAAATCGAAATGGCAGCTCACCGCAGCCAAGCTTGGAGATGGATTTTGGGTCCGAGCAGACCGTCTCACAAAGCTAAGGCGAGCCGAACTTCAGCAGATGCAAGAGTATGTCGTCCAGCCTTTCGGACAGCACATGAGCTTTCTGATTGATGCGTTGGATGGCGATTCTCATACTGTCAGTCCACCTTCGTTGCCTCCTCTGCCAGAAGACGTAGATCAGTCGCTGGTTCAGAAAGCCGAGGAATTTCTTTGTCGCACAAGCCTAACTATCGAACCTCGTAAGAGATGGCCCGTGGGGGGAATGCCTCAGTACGAAATTCACACTGCATCCACCATCCTCTATCAAGCGCAACTAGGCAAAGCACTATGTGTATGGGGCGATGCAGGCTGGGGCGGCTTAGTTCGGCAGGGCAAATACCACGATTGCCATTTTTCCGATGACCTTGTTTCTGCCTGCGTAAAGATGATCCAGGAATGGAATCCGCAACCGGCCCCGACCTGGGTGACCTGCGTTCCTTCGCTTCGACATCCCAATCTAGTGCCGAATTTCGCGCAACGCTTGGCTGCTGCGCTCGACCTACCGTTTCATATGGTCATCAAAAATACAGACGAAAGACCCGAACAGAAAGATATGGCAAACAGCACACAACAGGCGCGCAACATTGACGGTTCGCTCGCACTTAACGGCGAGCCTATCGCTCCCGGCCCAGTCCTCCTGGTTGACGACATGGTCGACTCGCGCTGGACGCTGACGGTGTCAGCGTGGCTGCTGCGCAAGAACGGCAGTGGCGTGGTTTGGCCGATGGCCCTCTCACAGACGGGACACGACGAATGACGCCAGTCCTTTCCCCCAACACTCAAGCAATCCTGCTACTGACGGCGCCCCTTATTGCCGGACGTGGCACTGCGTCACCAGATCTGCTATCGCCTAGCGAATACAAACGTCTTGCCCGCCATTTACGTGAGATTCAGCATCAGCCTGCGGATCTAGTCTCCCCCGACGCGACCGAGATCCTGCGCGCATGCCAGCCGGTGATTGACGAGGGCCGTCTGCAGAGGTTGCTGGGCCGTGGATTCCTACTAAGCCAAGTCATCGAACGCTGGCAAGCACGCGCTATTTGGGTGGTCAGTCGAGCCGATGCCGAATACCCACGTCGTTTGAAGGCACGGCTCCGTGAAGACGCACCAGCTGTACTGTACGGCTGCGGCGACATGAGCCTACTGGAAACCGGCGGACTTGCTGTCGTCGGCTCACGTCACGTAGGCGACTCATTGATCGACTACACGATGACCATAGGCCGGATGGCGGCCCGTGCTGGTAGGACACTTGTGTCGGGTGGTGCCAAGGGCATCGACCAGGCCGCCATGCGCGGCGCACTTGAAGCCGGCGGCAAGGTCAGTGGAGTCCTCGCGGATAGCCTGGAAAAGACCATCATGAACCGGGAGCACCGTAACCTACTGCTCGATGGCCAATTGGTACTGATCTCGCCCTACGACCCGAGTGCTTGTTTCAACGTCGGCAACGCCATGCAGCGCAACAAGCTGATCTATGCACTTGCCGATGCTTCCTTGGTCGTCAGTTCCGATCAAAATAGAGGCGGCACTTGGTCCGGTGCTATCGAGCAACTGGACAAGCTCAGGTTCGTGCCCGTGTACGTTCGTTCAACGGGCGAGTCATCTTCTGGGCTCGAAGCCCTGCGGAGCAAAGGAGCGCTCCCCTGGCCGAATCCTCAAGACGCCGAAGCCTTTGGAGACGTGTTCGACACCCATGCTCCAGCACCGGGGCAATCTCCGCAGCCAAGCCTTGCACTGTTTTCTGGCGACGGATCGCCAGACATCTCGCCCATTCCACCAGCAGCGCAGGAGATGCCACCGGAAATCAAAGCGGCGACTGTGCCAGTGCCCCCCCAGGACTCTCCACTGAGTGGAAAACAGGTTTCTCAGGAACCCGAACTCGTGCCCTCAACTGCGCAGGCTCCTGAGCCCCAACCCGACACAGGCCACCCAGTGGTGGAGGCAATATCGACACCTGCCGACACGCTGTTTGCGACGGTCCGAGAAGTGATTCAGCAACTACTGAAAGCACCGATGAGGGATGCCGAAGTCGCATCTGCACTAGAAGTGTCCAACACGCAAGCCAAGGCCTGGCTACAGCACCTCGTCGATGAAGGCGCAATCGTGAAGCAGAAAAAACCAGCAGGCTACATCGTCAAGCAAACGCACCTGTTTGAGTGAGTGATCGAAACCAACGGTCAGGCTCGATTCAAATTTTCAAATCACTCTGCCCCAAGGGTTCCGCCCCCAACGCAAACCCCAGACACCAGCGGCGACATGGCGCCCTTGACCCAAGCCGTGGAAGAACTGGAAGCCCACCGCGCTACTCGGCATCCGCGAACGGACGCTTTGGTACGAGCTGAAGAAATATCGGCCGGATCAGTAGCCATGCCAAGGAATGGCCCCACCAGCCCCCATCCAGGCGAGCCAACGACATATCCAGACGAAAATAATCCTATGACTATTGATATTCCATTGGACTCGAGGCACAGTTCGAGACCATGACAAAACCTTTCCTGCGGCACCACCAGGAACCTTTTGTCATACAGCTATCCTTTAACGCTCTACGAAAGAAGCATATGAAAGCCATATTGTCTCTTGCCCTCATATCTACCGCTCTGTTGTCTGGTTGTGCTTATAACGTCTCGCCCTATGGCGCATCGGTAAAGAATGTTGATTCGATTAAGTCCTTAGGAATAAAGCCCATTGCTGTTGAGTCTTTCCAATCCAGCCAGCCGGGACGGTCATCAATCACCTGCCGAGCTGCGGGGCCTGTTGCTGTCTCTCCCAGTTTCGAGAATTACATCGAGAAAGCCCTGATTGACGAGCTCAAGCTGGCTGGTGCCTACGATCCTACGTCCCAGCTTGTATTGAAGGGAAAACTGGAAGAAGTCGACTTTAGCTCCGGTATCACCGATGGGAAATGGCTCTTCACTGTCACCATTTCCAACGCCCGGCATGAGAGTTTCACAACGAAGTCAGTATTCGGGTTTTCCGGCAGTTTTGTAGCAGACAAGGCTTGCCAAGAAACCGCGCAAGCTTTTGCTCCGGCTGTGCAAAAGCTCGTGGAAGATGTGGTTCGCGATCCATCCTTTAGGAAAATCGCGAATTAAGGAAACAGCAAATACGAGCCGAAGGGGGCAACGTGATGCGTTTTTTCAAATCACGCCCCTGAGGTTCCCTCTGTTTTTCGTCTTCCAACCCATCGGCATTATGCCGCCAATTTCTTCGCATGCTGAGCGTTGATCCAGGCCTCCAGGAACTTTGTTGGCGAGGTGTAGCCGAGCGTGGAATGAAGACGTTTTCGGTTGTAGAACGGCTCGATGTAATCGAACAAATCGGCTTCCGCTTCGGCCTTCGTGCGGTAGCGGGTGCCGTGCACCCGCTCATTCTTCAGGCTGTTGAAGAAGCTTTCGCTCGGCGCGTTATCCCAGCAGTTCCCCTTTCGACTCATCGAACAGATCATGCCGTACTCCTTCAGACGCGCCTGAAAGGCGTGGCTCGCATACTGGCTTCCTCGATCAGAGTGATGGATCAGTCCCTGCTCTGGCTTCCGCCGGAACCACGCCATTGTCAATGCATCAACGACGATGTCCGCAGTCATCCGCGGCTTGATCGACCAGCCGACGATTTCTCGGTTGAACAGATCGAGTACGACAGCCAAGTACAGCCAACCTTCGTCGGTCCAGATATAGGTCATGTCGGCCGTCCAGGCTTGATTGGGGGCTGTCGGCGTGAAATCCCTATCCAACAAGTTCTGCGCCACCGGCAACGCATGCAGAGAGTCCGTCGTGGCTTTGAAACGCCGCTTGTGCCGCGCACGAATGCCGTTCTCGCGCATCAGCCGCTCGACGCGTTCCTTGCTGGCGGGGAATCCCCGATCACGCAACTCGCGCACCATTCGGGGCGACCCATAGGCGCCTTTCAGTTCGGCGTGGATGGCTTGAATCAACGCCAGCATCTGTGCGTCCGTCAGTCGCTTGCGCTCAGCCGTGCCACCGCGTTTCCACGCCTGATATCCGCTGATACTGACGCCCAGTACCGCACAGGGCTCCACCAACCCATGCGCCTGCCGATGCGAATCTATCCAGGCATACTTCACAGCACATCCCTCGCGAAGTATGCCGTCGCTTTTTTTAGGATTTCATTCTCCCGTTTGAGCCGAGCGTTCTCTGCCCGTACCCGCGAGAGTTCCATCTGCTCCGCCGTTACCACCTTGGCTCCAGCCCCGTTGAGCTTCCCAACAGCAGACGCTTTTACCCAGTTGCGCAGCGTCTGCTCGACCAAGCCCAGCTCCCTCGCCACCGCCCCAATACTCAGCCCAGCCTTCACCCGGTTCACCGCCAGTTCCTTGAATTCAGCGGTGTATTCCTGCTTCGGTATCTTCTTCAACGTCGTTTCTCCTTCCAATTTCACGGGGCGTTATACCCCTTCTCTTGGAAGACGAAATTCC
>DASUJA010000090.1:0-15952 GCA_036279515.1 Rhodocyclaceae bacterium
GCCGCCCTTGGGGCTGGCGCTCCAGGAATCCTTCAGCGTCACGGCGCGGTTGAACACCGGGGCGCCGTCCTTGGAATCCTTGCGGTCGGCGACGAAGTAGCCGTGGCGTTCGAACTGGAAGCGGTCTTCGGGCTTGGCGTCTTTCAGCGACGGCTCCAGTTGGGCAGTGATGACCTGCTTGGAATTGGGATTCAGGTCGTCCAGGAAATCGCGCTCCAGGCCTTCGACGTCGCCTTCGCGTCGCGCGCCGGGGGCGGGGACGGCGAAGAGACGGTCGTAGAGGCGCACTTCGGTCTGGTAGGAATGGCGGGCAGAGATCCAGTGGATGTTGCCCTTGACCTTGTAGGTGTCGGCGCCGGGGGTGCCGGACTTGGAGTCGGGCTGTAGTTCGGCATGGACGGCGATGACGTTGCCGTTGGCATCCTTGTCACAGCCGATGCACTTAATGACGAAGCCGTAGCGCAGGCGCACCAGGTTGCCGGGGAAGAGGCGGAAGTAGCCTTTGGGCGGCTCTTCCACAAAGTCCTCACGCTCGATCCATAGCTCGCGGCTGAAGGGCACGGGGCGCTTGCCGAGTTCGGGCTTCTGCGGATGGTTGGGGGCTTCGCAAAGTTCTTCGTGATCCTCGGCCACGTTGTCGAGGATGAGCTTCACCGGGTCCAGCACGGCGATGCGGCGTGGGGCGGACTCGTTCAGGGTCTCGCGCATGCAGTCTTCCAGCACGCTCATGTCGATCAGCGAGTCGGACTTGGTGACGCCGATGCGCTCGGCGAACATCTGGAAGCCTTCGGCGGTGAAGCCGCGACGACGGGCGCCGACGAGCGTGGGCATGCGGGGATCGTCCCAGCCTTCCACGTGCCTTTCGGTGACGAGCTGGATCAGCTTGCGCTTGGAGAGCACCACGTAGGTGAGGTTGAGGCGGGAGAACTCGTATTGTTTGGGCAGGGGCCGGGCCAGCAGGCCGCAGTCGGCGATGTGCTCCAACACCCAGTCGTAGACCGGGCGCTGATCCTCGAACTCCAACGTGCAGATGGAGTGGGTGATGTTCTCCAGGGCATCTTCGATGGGATGCGCGTAGGTGTACATCGGATAGACGCAGAAGCGGTTGCCGGTGCGGTGGTGCTCGGCGTGGCGGATGCGGAAGATGGCCGGGTCGCGCAGGTTGATGTTGGGCGCGGCCATGTCGATCTTGGCGCGCAGGATGTGGGCGCCGTCGGGGAATTCGCCAGCCTGCATGCGCTTGAACAGGTCCAGGTTCTCGGCAATGGAGCGGTCCCGGTAGGGGCTGTTCTTGCCCGGCTCGCTTAGGGTGCCGCGGGTGGCACGCATCTCGTCGGCGCTTTGGCTATCCACGTAGGCGTGGCCGGCCTGGATCAAGGCCTCAGCGGCCTGAACCATGAAGTCGAAGTAGTCGGAGGCGTGGAACAGATGGCTCTGGCCGAAGGCGTCCCAGGAGCAGCCCAGCCACTTCACAGAATCGAGGATGGCATCCACGTATTCCTGGTCTTCCTTCTCCGGGTTGGTGTCGTCGAAGCGCATGTGGCAGACGCCGCCATAGTCACGGGCCAGGCCGAAGTTCAGGAGGATGGACTTGGCGTGGCCGAAGTGCAGATAGCCGTTGGGCTCCGGCGGAAAGCGGGTCCGGATCTTGGCCGGATCGGGCTGGCCGGCCTGCTGCACGGGGCCGGAGGCGGGCTGGCCGCTCCAATGGCGCGAGGCGTAGGTGCCTTGGGCCAGATCGTTTTCGACGATGTGGCGCAGGAAGTTGGAGGGCTTGTGCTCTTCTTGATCGGGAGCGCTATGTGCGTTGTGGGTCTTGGGGGCGTGGTCGGCCATGGCGGGCTGCTAAAAGGCTTGTGCGAAGCGGCAATTCTACCGGCCTGGGGCGATAATCGGGCCTTAGTCGCCAACTGCTCGGGGCTACTCGGCACTGGTTCTTCCCTTATTCCGCTCTCTATCCATGCGCTTTGAACATCTGCTCGAAATCAACGATCCCAATCTTCCCTTCTTGGAGGCCCTGAGCCGCAATCAGGTCTGGTCCGGTCTCATGCACCGGGTGGAGGATTCCCGCAACTTTCTGCCGGGTCTGGACGAGTGCGTCATCCTCTCCCGCACCGAGGGCATGGTGGAGCGGTGCTTGCGCTGGGGACAGGTGGAGGTTCGCGATCGGGTAAGTTTTGCGGTCGAGGAATGGGTGCGCTTCGAGACCCTGCCTTCAGAACACCATGGCGGCGGCCTGCTCACCGTGCGCATCGAGGAGCCGGAGGAGGGCCGCTTGTTCCTCCGCTGCATCTATGAAACCGTCTTTACTCTGGGGCAGGAAGCCGAGGACGAAGGCTATGCCGACTACATCAAGCAGGCCTATGAATCGGCGGACAAGGACATGCTGCTGCGAATTCGCGAGCTGGCTGCATCTGTTCGCTTGAATTGACGCGGCTTTCCCTGTTTTTGCTCGTATAACCAAAGACATAGATCGCTGCGGCGCGGCAAACCTGTAGAATCCGCCGGTTTGCCGCTAGGCGGCCTATCGACTTTTCATCTTTTCAGTCCAACTTCATGTCTTCTCTCCAGAACGACGAGCAGTTCCAAGAGCAATCTCCCGGACAACCCCCTGTCGAACACGGCCACAGCAGTAGTCTGGCCGCCATGTCCCTGGCTGCCATGGGCGTGGTTTACGGCGACATCGGCACCAGCCCGCTCTACACCATGAAGGAAGTATTCAACGGCCACCATGCGGTGCCGGTGACGCCAGACAACCTGCTGGGCATCCTCTCCCTGATCTTCTGGGCGATGACGATCACGGTGTCCTTCAAGTACGTGAAGTTCATTACCAAGGCCGACAACCGGGGCGAGGGCGGCATCATGGCGCTCACGGCTCTGGCCCTGCGTACGCCCGGCGCCAGTGCCGGACTGCTGACTACGGTGAGCATCCTGGGTGTGTTCGGCGCGGCCCTGTTCTACGGCGACGCGGTGATTACGCCGGCCATGTCGGTGCTTTCCGCCGTGGAAGGTCTGGAGGTGGTGACGCCCCTGGTGATGCCTTACGTGGTGCCCATCACCCTGGTGATCTTGATGGGGCTGTTCCTCATTCAGCCCAAGGGCACCGCGAGTGTGGCGACCTTGTTCGGGCCGGTGATGATGTTCTGGTTCGCCATTCTGGGTGCCTTGGGGGCGTGGAATGTGGTGTCCCATCCGGACGTGCTCTGGGCCGTCAATCCCTGGTACGCGGTGCGTTTCCTGATCGAGCATTCGGGCCTCGCTTTCCTCGCCATGGGCGCGGTCGTGCTGGCGATTACCGGCGGCGAAGCTTTGTATGCCGACATGGGCCACTTCGGTCGTCGCCCCATCAAGTACGCTTGGCTGGTCTTTGTGTTCCCCTGCCTGTACCTGAACTATCTGGGCCAGGGCGCCCTGATCCTGGCCGAGCCAGAAGCGGTGAAGAACCCCTTCTTCCACATGGCGCCGGACATGCTGCAAATTCCCCTGGTGCTGTTGGCGACGCTGGCGACGGTGATCGCTTCCCAGGCCGTGATCTCGGGCGCCTACTCCCTGACCAGTCAGGCGATTCAGTTGGGCTACTGCCCTCGCATTCAGATCAAGTTCACCTCCGAGCGGGAGAAGGGCCAGATCTATATCCCCAACATCAACTGGCTGTTGCTGCTGGCGGTGGTGATTCTGGTGCTGGGCTTCAAGTCTTCGTCCAATCTGGCCTCTGCCTACGGCATCGCCGTGACCTTGACCATGATGATCGACACCATCCTCGCCTTCGTGGTGGTGCAGTCCCTGTGGGGCTGGAGCTGGATCAAGGCTGGCTTGTTCCTGGCCTTCTTCGTGGTGGTGGACTTCGCCTTCTTCTCCGCCAATGTCATCAAGATTTTCGACGGCGGCTGGTTCCCCCTGGTCCTGGGCCTGTCGGTCTTTGCGTTGCTCTCCACCTGGAAGACCGGCCGCGCCCTGTTGTATGAAAAGCTGAATCAGGACTCCATGCCCCTGGATGCTTTCATCTCCAGCTTGCAATACGGTGGTCCCTATCGGGTGGAAGGCACGGGCGTATTCCTCACGCCCAACTCCGATTCCGTGCCCCGCGCCATGCTCCACAACCTGCTGCACAACAAGGTGCTGCACAAGCGCGTGGTGCTGCTCAACGTGAGCATGGAGGATGTTCCTCATGTGCCCGTGGCCGAGCAGGTGACGACTCAGGCCCTGGAGCAGGGCTTCTATCAGATCAAGGTGCGCTATGGTTTCAAGGACGATCCGGACATCCCCCTCGCCTTGGAACGGGCCCAGGCTCAGGGTTTCACCTACGATGTGATGGAGACCTCGTTCTTCCTTGGCCGTGAAACCATCGTGCCCAGCGCCGCCGTGCCGGGCATGGCGCTTTGGCGCGAAGTCCTGTTTATGTGGATGTTCCGTAATGCCGACAGCGCCACGGCCTTCTTCAAGATCCCCACCAACCGCGTGGTGGAACTGGGGACGCAGATCGAGATGTAATCGGGCTCAGTGCCCCAAAACAAAAAGCCCCGCGAAGCGATTCGCGGGGCTTTTTTGTTTTGGCGGATGGTGACGGCTATTTGGGTGGCAGGGTGATGAAGCCGAGCTTCTGAATGCCGGCTTCTCGTGTGGCAGACATGACTTCTGCTACGCGCTGATAGCGGGTGTCCTTGTCGGCGGACAAGTGCACCTCGGGCGGCGGCGTGTGGACGGCGGCTTCCGCAAGACGCGCGGGAAGCGAACCTTCGGCCACGGGGCTGTCGTTCCAGAAGAGCGTGCCCTTGGCGTCCAAGGTCAGTCGGATCACGTCGGGCTTCATCTCATTGGGCTGGGCTTTCACCTGGGGCAGGTCCACCTTGAGGGATTGGCTCATGAGCGGCGCGGTGACGATGAAGATGATCAGCAGCACCAGCATCACATCCACCAGGGGCGTCATGTTGATTTCCGCCATGGGTTGATTGTTGCCCGAGCCAAAGCTACCGAAGGCCATTACACGGTCTCCTTGTTCGCGGCGGCGGCGGCGGCGGAGCGGTTGCGGCCCATGGTGAAGTAGGTGTGCAGGTCGTGGGCAAAGCCGTCCAGGTCGGCGCTGATCACGCGCAGGGCGCGGGCGAAGGCGTTGTAGGCCAGCACGGCGGGGATGGCGACGAAGAGGCCGGCGGCGGTCATGATCAGGGCTTCGCCCACGGGGCCGGCCACTTTGTCCAGGCTGGCTTGGCCGGTGGCGCCGATGCGGGCGAGGGCATGGTAGATGCCCCATACGGTGCCGAAGAGGCCGATGAACGGTGCGGTGGAGCCCACGGACGCGAGGAAGGTGAGACCGCTTTCCATATGGCTGCCTGCTTGATTGATTCCTTGGCGCAGGGCGCGGGTCACCAGTTCGCTGACGGAGAGATTCGCGTCCAGGGGCGCATCGCCGCGAGCTTGTTCGCTGTAATCCGCGACGGCCTGGCTGCCGCGCTTGGCGAGCAGGGCGAAAGGAGGGGCTGATTCAGCGCGGACAATGGCCTCATCAATGGAACGCGCCGCCCAGAAGGCTTCTTGCACAGGGCCGCTCATGCGGCGCAGGCGGAGCACCTGCCAGCCCTTGGCGAGGATGACGGACCAGCTCGCCACAGAAAGCGTGGCTAGGAGCAGTGCAACGGCATGGGCCACGAAATCGCCTTGGGCCCAGAAACTGCCGAAGTCAAAGCTGTATGACATTTTCAATTCTCCAGATTGAATGAGATCGGAACCAGAACCCACTGGTCCATCGCTTCTCCACCAATGCGGCGGGGGACGAAGCGGGTACGCCGAACAGCCTCTGCTGCTGCGTTATCGAGCCTTGTAGAGCCAGAGCTGGTGCGGATTTCCACTTGGTCCGGGTGGCCGCTGGGGAGCACATGGACACGCAGGAAGACCTTGCCGGTTTCGCCCATGCGCTTGGACAAGGCTGGATACACCGGCGCCGGCGGGGCCAAGTATGCGGCATCTGTTCGTAATTGCGATGGGCTCGACCCTGGCTCGGCCGCTTGGGCAGGGGCGGAAACAGGGGACGAGGCCGGCGACGGAATGCTTGGTTGAGGTGTCGCTGTCGGTGCCGAGGGCGCCGAGAATGCCGTGGGTGAGGAAGGTGGCAGAGGCGGGGGCGGAGGTGGTTCTCGCTTCACCGGGGGCGGTGGAGATTGCGTTGTGCGAGGCGGGGAAACCCGCGCCGGTTCTGGCTTTGTAGGCTTGCTTGTCGCCTGCTCAGGAGCTGAATCCGGCGCCAGAATTTCGACGGAGATGGATGTCGGGGCTTCGATCTCAGTCGAAGGCATGCGGACCAAAATCGTCAAAATTGCGCCATGGAAAATAAGTGCGACCAACACCCAGCCGAGCCATGTGCGACATATGGTCGCAGTGGATCTGGCAACGCGATTTTCGGTACTGGATGGGGGGGCAAAAGGGGGCATGAGGGGGGCCGACCCAAGAGCTCGTCTGGTGGTAAAAGCGGGGGCGCGAAGCGTACCGCGTCTTGGCAGTTTGCGCTCATCGGCGGGGGGGGGGGGCGCAGTGAGCTTGTTCGATGGCGAGCCGGTGCGACAAGGGCAGCAATTGCACCGCAGATGAACAGCGATCAAATCAATTGTGATGGGTTACACCTGGGCTAGCGCGGCGACGCCTTGTTCGTCTCCGGCAGCCATACGTTGCCGGTTCCCCTACTTGGTCAGGATCAGCTTGCCTTGGCGGGTCAGTCGCAAGGAATACACGCAGCCGCCATGGACGATCCGCACCTCGTTGCTGCCGCGAAGAATCTGCTCGCTGGTCAGGAGCGCGTTATTTGAGCGAGCAAATGGAGCCGAAGTCGGCATCGGCATCCGAGTTTCCGTCGAGGCGTCCATTGGTATTCCTTCCATGAGGTGTTTTTAGATGAGAACTATTCTCAAATAGAAGGCGGCACGTGTCAAGGTTTCGTGTGAGGTAAGCGCGGCGCGGTTGCGTGTGGGATGTCATGTCACGGTAAGGGGCACTCCTTTATAATTAATGTTTTTAATTGAGGAGAAGAACCGTGGGTCTCGGAAAAGTGCCGTCCGGCAAGGATTTGCCCAATGATTTCAATGTAATCATTGAGATTTCCATGAACTCGGCTCCGATCAAGTACGAAGTGGACAAGGATTCCGGCGCCATCTTCGTGGACCGTTTCATGTCGACCGCGATGCACTATCCGTGCAACTACGGCTACATCCCCCATACCATCGCCGGCGATGGCGACCCGGTGGACGTGTTGGTGGTGAGCCAATTCGCGCTGCCCCCTGGTGTTGTGGTGCGCTGCCGTCCCATCGGCATGCTGAAGATGGTCGACGAGGCCGGTGAAGACGCCAAGCTGCTGGCTGTGCCCGTGGACAAGCTGACGCCCATGTACCGCAACGTGAAGAGCACTTCCGACCTGCCCCAGATCGTGCTGGATCAGATTTCCCATTTCTTCGAGCACTACAAGGATCTGGAGCCCGGCAAGTTCGTGAAGGTGCAAGGCTGGGGCGATATCGAAGACGCCAAGACTGAAATCACTAACGGCGTGGCTGCTTACGCCAAGTCTCAGGACAAGCCCGCGTTCTGATTCCGACATCGGTCATCAGAGGGGACAGCGAGCCGCCTTGTGCGGCGGGGCTGTCCCTTTTGCTTTAGCGGTTTTGCTTGGCCTTCGAGGTTCAAAGGGCTCAAACGATTCCGTCGTTTGCTCGCCAAACGTGCGCTTACCTCGCTGGCCCGTTATCCTTCACTTCTTTCGTTCGCCCAACGTTCCGCAATGCCCAGCCTCAAAATCGCCATCGCTCAAATTAACTGCGTCGTGGGCGACTTAGCCGCCAATAGTCGTCGGATTGCACAAGCCGCTGCACAAGCGAAGGCCCTTGGGGCAAACCTGCTTCTGACGCCGGAACTGGCCCTGTGCGGCTATCCCCCGGAAGATTTGCTGCTGCGACCGGATTTCTATCGCCTTTGCCAGCGGGAACTGGAACTGTTGGCCGAGACCTTGGCGATCCCCACCATCGTCGGTCATCCGGCGGAGTTCGACGGCAAGCGCTACAACTGCGCCTCGCTGCTGCGCAATGGACGTATCGAAGTCACTTATCGCAAGTTCCGCCTGCCCAACTACGAAGTCTTCGACGAAGAGCGCTATTTCGACGCGGGCGATACGCCCTGCGTGGTGGATGTGAACGGCGTTGCCTGCGGCATCAATATCTGTGCGGACGTCTGGGAATCAGGGGCTGCTGAGGCTTCCCATCAGGCTGGCGCTCAACTGCTGCTTGCCCTCAATGCCTCCCCGTTTCACATGAACAAGCAGGAAGAGCGCTATGGGGTGATTCACCAGCGCATTCGGGCCACGGGGATTCCCGTCATCTACGCCAATCTGGTTGGTGGCCAGGACGAACTGGTGTTCGATGGCGCGTCCTGTGCCTTTGATGCCCAGATGCGTCTGACCCATCAACTGCCCCTCTTCAAAGAGGCAATGGAGATCGTCGAATACCGCGATGGTCGGCTTCTCCCCGGCACTGTTACGGTGGAAGAAAGCATCGAAGCCCAGGTCTATGCCGCCCTCACCCTTGGCGTTCGGGACTATCTGGGCAAGAACGGCTTTCCCGGAGCGGTGATCGGCTTGTCCGGCGGCGTCGATTCCGCCCTCACACTCTGCATTGCCGTGGATGCACTGGGGGCTGACAAAGTGCGAGCGGTGATGATGCCGTCCCCCTACACGGCCCAGATGAGTCTGGACGACTCCCGCGCCCTGGTGGAAGCCCTGGGCGTGCGCTACGACGAAGTGCCCATCGAACCGGCTATGGAAACCTACGCCACCATGCTGGCGCCTCTGTTCGCCGATCTGCCGCCCACGGCCTGGGCCGACACCACGCCGGAAAACATCCAGGCCCGCATCCGCGGCATGATGCTGATGGCCCTTTCCAACCGCACCGGCGCCATCGTGCTGACTACCGGCAACAAGAGCGAAATGGCCGTCGGTTACGCCACTCTCTACGGCGACATGGCGGGCGGTTTCGCGGTGATCAAGGACGTGTTCAAGACCTTCGTCTATCGCCTCTGCGAATACCGCAACAGCGTGAGCCCGGTGATTCCAGAGAACATCATCACCCGTCCGCCATCCGCCGAGCTGAAGCCCGATCAAACCGACCAGGACAGCCTGCCGCCCTACGAGGTGCTGGACGCCATCATCCTCGGCTACATGGAACAGGACCTGAGCCCGCGTCAGATCATTGCTCAGGGCTACGACGAAGCCACCGTGCGCCGCGTGGTGGGTATGCTCAAACGCAACGAATACAAGCGCCGCCAGTCGCCCGTCGGTATCCGCATTTCCCGCAGGGGGTTCGGCAAGGATTGGCGTTATCCGATAACATCCCGCTATCCGGACGAATACTGAAACGCCGCAAGATCAGAAAGGACCAGACGTGAAAAAAATCGAAGCCATCATCAAGCCTTTCAAACTCGACGAAGTGCGTGAAGCGCTGTCGGAAGTGGGCGTCACCGGCCTGACCGTCACCGAAGTCAAAGGCTTCGGTCGCCAGAAGGGCCATACCGAGCTGTATCGCGGCGCCGAATACGTGGTCGACTTCCTGCCCAAGCTGAAGCTGGACGTGGTCGTGGCCGACGAATCCGTGGAGCCCGCCATCGAAGCCATCGTCAAGGCTTCTCGCACCGGCAAGATCGGCGACGGCAAGATCTTCGTGCTGAATGTGGAGCAAGTGGTGCGCATCCGCACTGGCGAGACCAACGAATCCGCCATCTGATTCGGACTCGCTCCACCAACAAAAACGGCGCCACTGGCGCCGTTTTTGTTGGTGAGTACAGAGACCTTACTTCGGTGCCTTGAGCAGCACAATTACCGCGCCTGCACCGCCTTCAGCTGCCCGCGCCTGGCAGAAGGCCAAGACTTCGTTGCGCTGACTGAGCCAGCCCTGCACCAACCGCTTCAACACCGGCTCTCGTCCAGGGGAGCCCAAGCCTTTGCCATGAACGATGCGTACGCATCGTTTGTCCCGGCGTTGGGCTTCCGCCAGAAATTCGCCAAAGGCAATTCGAGCTTCATCCCGATTGTGGCCGTGCAGGTCCAAGTGGTCCTGCACCACCCAGCGTCCGCGGCGCAGGTCGCGCAACACGCTGCGTGCGATGCCGGCGCGCAGCCATGCCGCCTCGTCGCCGCCTTCCAGGTGAAGGTCGAGGAGGTCCGATCCGTAGAGAGATTCTTTGAGCGCCGCCGATTCATCCAACTCCCGTTGGCGCGGATAGGCAGGCGTCGGGTCGGGCTCGTGATGAACCCGATCGGTGGTGATCGGCGTGGCATCGGCTACCGCAGCGCGGAACAGCGCGCGGTCCTCGGCATCCACCGTGGGCGCGCGCCGTTTGCTCATGTCACACCTTGATGCTTCCGGTGTTCGCGGGCTTAGTGGCCCAGCGCGTCCAGGTAGCGTTCAGCGTCCAGCGCCGCCATGCAGCCGGACGCGGCGGACGTGACGGCCTGCTTGTAGATCTGGTCCTGCACGTCGCCGGCTGCAAACACGCCGGGGATGCTGGTTGCCGTGGCGTTGCCGGTGATGCCGCTCTTGGTCACGATATAGCCGTTGTTCAGTTCCAGCTGACCGACGAAGAGATCGGTATTGGGCTTGTGGCCGATGGCGATGAACACGCCTTGCAACTGCACGTCCTCAGTGGCGCCGGTTTCGGTGCTCTTGATGCGCATGCCGGTGACGCCGCTCTTGTCGCCCAGCACTTCGTCCAGGGTGTGGTTCCACTTGATGGTGACCTTGCCGGCCTTTTCCTTCTCGAACAGCTTGTCCTGCATGATCTTCTCGGCGCGGAACTTGTCGCGGCGATGCACCACGGTGACGTGGCTGGCGATGTTCGCCAAGTACAGGGCTTCCTCAACGGCAGTGTTGCCGCCGCCAACCACTGCGATGGGTTGGTTGCGGTAGAAGAATCCGTCGCAGGTGGCGCAAGCGGACACACCCTTGCCGGCAAAAGCCTCCTCGGAAGGCAGGCCCAGATACTGAGCAGAGGCGCCAGTGGCAATGATCAGCGCATCGCAGGTGTACTCGCCTGCGTCGCCAATCAGGCGGAAGGGCTTTTCGGTCAGCTTGGCGGTGTGGATGTGATCGAAGATGATCTCGGTATTGAAGCGTTCCGCATGACGCTGGAAGCGCGACATGAGTTCCGGGCCTTGTACGCCGTCGGCATCGGCGGGCCAGTTGTCTACTTCGGTGGTAGTCATTAGCTGACCGCCCTGAGCCAATCCGGTGATCAACACAGGGTTCAAATTGGCGCGAGCCGCGTAAACAGCGGCTGTATAGCCTGCGGGGCCGGAGCCGAGAATGATCAGAGGGGTATGGCGGGCGGCTGCGCTCATAGCGATACTCACATGTTATTTAACGGTAAAGACAAATTATACTGGCGCCTGCCATAAGCAATTCCAAACCGTTCCATTGATCCGGGCTATTAAAAACCATGGCCGTCTCGCCGACCGTACTCCGCACCCTCCCGATTTTCGAGTCTTTGGATAACACTCGCCTTGCTCCCATCGCTCGGGTCGCATCCTTGCGCAATGCGCCGCGAGGGACTGTGGTGGTACGAGAAGGGGATCGAACGGACAGCGTTTATTTCGTCATCAATGGAACCTTGAAAGTTTCCGTGTCCGACGATGAGGGCCGTGAGGTGATTCTGACCATTCTCGGCACGGGTGATCTCTTCGGCGAAATGGGCGTGGTGGACAACAATCCGCGTTCTGCAACGGTGACGGCTACCCAGAGCGCCGACTTGGTCACTATCGCCAAGGCCGATTTTCAGCAATGCATGATGAACAATTTCGACGTTTCCCTGTTCATCATGCGCAACTTGGCCCATCGCCTGCGCCAAGCAGATCGCAAGATCGAAAGCCTGGCCCTGATGGATGTCTATGGTCGCGTCGCTCGACTGTTGATTGATCTGTCCGAAGAGGTGGAAGGCCGCCGCATCGTGATCAAGAAGCTCACCAAGCAGGACATCGCCAAGATGATCGGCGCTTCCCGCGAAATGGTGAGCCGCGTCATGACTGACTTGCGCGGCCAGGGCCTGCTGGACGAGATGCCTGAAGGCATCGTCCTGCACGGGGATTTCGGCCAGTAAGCGGCTTACTTCTTTCGCGCCTCCTTCCGGGAGGCAATGGGAAACAGGCTTTCGATCCCCCCCTTGTTTCCGTCCTTAGGGGGCTGCGCTTCCCAACATAATCGGCACCAACCCACAGTGGATTGGTACGTCTTATGGCTGCTGCAACGCCCGAGCGCCCGGAATCGGCGCAACCCTTGCCTGAAAAAATCGTCGCCTTGGTCAATGAAGCGCGCTGGCTTTTGCTGGCCGCTGCCGGCCTCTATCTGGCCCTCGTGCTGTGGGGCTTCAATTACGGCGATCCCGGTTGGTCCCACGCCGTCCAGGTCGAGCACATCGCCAACCCCGGCGGGCGCCTGGGCGCTTGGCTGGCAGACGGCCTGCTCTACTTTTTCGGCCTTTCGGCTTGGTGGGGCGTTCTGTTCCTATTCTTCCTGGTGGCTTGGGGCTATCGGCGCCTGGAAGGCTTGCTGGGCGGCGACCGCCGTCCCTTCTTCATCGCTGCGGCGGGCTTTGCCTTGCTGCTCCTGGCGAGTTCCGGCATCGAAGCCATGCGCTTCTGGAGCATCAAGTCGCTGCTACCTCAGTACGCCGGCGGCCTGCTGGGTCAGGAAATGGCCCGTGTCGTCAGTCGCTACCTGGGTTTTCACGGCGGCACGCTGATTCTGCTGACCCTCATGGCAGCCGGTCTCAGCATCTTCACCGGCCTGTCCTGGCTGAAACTTAGCGAACGGGTTGGCTTGATTCTGGAAGCGATCTGGAGCGGTGCTGCCAACGCCCTGAAGACTTGGCAGGATCGACGTTACGGCAAGGTCGTGGCCGAGAAGCGCGAGGCCGTGGTGAAAGTGGAACGGAAGAAGATCGAAGAGAATCCGCCGCCGCCCATCGAAATCAAGACCGTGGAAATCGAAGTGCCGCCCGCGCCCAAGGCCGTGGCCCGGGCCGAGAAGGAGCGTCAGGCGCCCCTGTTCTACGACGCCCCCGGCGAATCCCTGCCGCCGCTGCATCTGCTGGACGACCCCACCCACAACCCGGACGATCTGCCCGCCGCCGAGACCCTGGAATTCACCTCCCGCCTGATCGAACGCAAGCTGGCCGACTTCGGCGTGGTGGTGAAGGTGCTGTCCGCCTATCCCGGCCCCGTGGTGACCCGCTATGAAATTGAGCCGGCCACCGGCGTGAAGGGCAGCCAGATCGTCAATCTCGCCAAGGACTTGGCTCGCTCCCTGTCTCTGGTCAGCATCCGCGTGGTGGAAACCGTGCCGGGCAAATCTTGCATGGCCCTGGAGCTGCCCAACGCCAAGCGGCAGACCGTGCGCCTCAAAGAGATCATCGGGTCCAAGGCCTATCACAGCATGAGTTCTCCTCTTGCCATGGCCCTGGGCAAGGACATCTCCGGCCAACCCACGGTGACCGATCTGGCCAAGATGCCCCACCTGCTGGTGGCCGGTACCACCGGCTCCGGCAAGTCGGTGGGGATCAACGCCATGATCCTGTCGCTGCTCTACAAGTCTGACCCCAAGGACGTGCGCCTCATCATGGTGGACCCCAAGATGCTGGAACTGTCCATTTACGAGGGCATTCCGCACCTGCTGTCGCCGGTGGTGACGGACATGAACAAGGCCGCCAACGCGCTGCACTGGTGCGTGGGCGAAATGGAAAAACGCTACAAGCTCATGTCCGCCCTGGGCGTGCGCAATCTGGCCGGCTACAACACCAAGATCCGCGACGCAGAAAAGGCCGGCGAGCACATTTCCAATCCCTTCCCCTTGGTGCCCGAATCGCCTGAGCCGCTCACCACGATGCCCTACGTGGTGGTGGTGATCGACGAACTGGCCGACCTGATGATGGTGGTGGGCAAGAAGGTGGAAGAGCTGATCGCCCGTCTGGCCCAGAAGGCCCGCGCTGCCGGCATCCACCTGATCCTCGCCACCCAGCGCCCCAGCGTGGACGTGATTACCGGCCTCATCAAGGCCAACATCCCGACCCGGATCGCCTTCCAGGTGTCGTCCAAGATCGACTCCCGCACCATCCTCGACCAGATGGGCGCCGAAGCCCTGCTGGGCCAGGGCGACATGCTCTACCTGGCCCCCGGCACTGGCCTCCCCACGCGGGTTCACGGCGCTTTCGTGGCCGACGATGAAGTGCATCGCGTGGTGGATCACCTGAAGAAAACCGGCAAGCCAGACTACATCGAGGACATCCTCAGCGCCCCGGCGGGTGATGGCGAAGGCGGTGCCGGCGGCGAGGCCAGCGGCGACGCAGAGGCCGATCCCATGTACGACCAAGCCGTGGAGATCGTGCTCAAGACCCGCCGTCCCTCCATTTCCCTGGTACAGCGGCATCTGCGCATCGGCTACAACCGGGCAGCGCGCATGCTGGAAGCCATGGAACACGCCGGTATCGTCTCGCCCATGAATGGCGCCGGTGGCCGTGACGTGCTGGTGCCAGAGAAGGCGGAATAGCGTCGCAGCGCCTGCCTTTGCTCTTGCGGTAACGACGGCCGGCTTTGCCCGGCCGGTTTGTTTTTCCTCGCGAGTACGCACATGTGCACGCGCGCCTTCATCGGTGCAATCACCGGCTGGAAACCCGGACGCAGTCTTCATCTTCAGCCGATGGCAACAGCCATGAATGCTTGCATGTGTACGCGAGGGCGGCGGCAGTAGTGAAGGGGTGTTACATCGCCCATCCGAATGAGCCGTGGTCGGAGGGCCGTGGGTCGGCGATAATTCGCCTCATGAACGCTCAACTTTCTCCCGCCTTCCGCGCCGCCGTTTCCGCCACCGTTGCTTTCGTTTTCTGCCTGCCCAGCTTGGCGCAGGCCGGCGGACTTGCCCAGCTCAAGGCTTTCCTCGCCGATGCCCACACGGCCCAAGGCGCCTTCAATCAGACCGTGGTCGCCAAGTCGGGCCGCAAGCCCCTGCAGTCTTCCGGCACTTTCTCTTTGCAGCGCCCCGGCAAGTTTCGCTGGGTCTACGACAAGCCCTACCCGCAAGTACTGGTGAGCGACGGCGACAAGTTTTGGAGCTACGACCCGGACCTGAATCAAGTCACCACCAAGAAGCTTGGCAAGGCGCTCGGCGCCAGCCCCGCAGCGCTATTGGCAGGCGAGGGCCTGGATCGCAATTTCGAGTTGAAAGACGCCGGCAGCGAAGGCGGTGTCGAGTTCGTGGACGCCACACCCAAGGTGCAGGACGCCTCCTTCCAGCACGTGCGCATCGGCCTCGCTGGCAATCTGCCCCGATCCATGGAGATCAAGGACAACTTCGGCCAGACTACGCTGCTGGTCTTTACTCGCTTCCAGGCCAATGCCAACGTGCCCGCCGACCAGTTCCGCTTCGTGCCGCCCAAGGGCGCTGACGTTGTCGGCGAGTAAGGCGAGTAATTCCATGAGTGATCTGTTCGCAACGCAGGGGCCGTCCACACACGCGCCTTTGGCGGAGTTGCTGCGGCCCAAGACCCTGGACGAGGTGATCGGCCAGCAACACCTGCTTGGTGCCGGCAAGCCTCTGCGCCTGGCCTTCGAGTCGCGCACGCCGCACTCCATGATCCTCTGGGGCCCGCCCGGTGTGGGCAAGACCACGCTGGCCCGACTGACCGCAGACGCCTTTGATGCAGACTTCATTGCCCTCTCCGCTGTGTTCTCCGGCGTGAAGGACATCCGCGAAGCCATGCAGCAGGCGGAGCTGAACCTGGCCCAGCATGGCCGTCGCACCTTGTTGTTCGTGGACGAGGTGCATCGCTTCAACAAGGCCCAACAGGACGCCTTCCTGCCCTATGTGGAATCGGGCACCGTCACCTTCATCGGGGCCACCACTGAGAACCCGTCCTTCGAGGTGAACTCGGCGCTGCTGTC
>DASUJA010000091.1:0-43197 GCA_036279515.1 Rhodocyclaceae bacterium
CACCGACCTGGAAGCCTTCCGCGTTCAGACCAACAAGGAAAACGAGAAGGGCGGCGGCGCCAAACTGACTATGCTCGCCTTCCTCATCAAGGCGTGCGTTGCCGCACTTAAGAAATACCCTGAGTTCAATGCGTCCCTCGACGGAGACAACCTTGTCCTCAAGCAGTATTTCCACATCGGCTTCGCTGCCGACACGCCCAACGGCCTGGTGGTGCCCGTGATCCGCGATTGCGACAAGAAGGGCCTGCTGCAAATCGCTCAGGAAATGGGCGATCTGGCCAAGAAGGCACGGGACGGCAAGCTCGGCCCCGCCGACATGACCGGCGGCTGCTTCTCCATCTCCAGCCTCGGCGGCATTGGCGGTACGGCTTTCACGCCCATCATCAACGCACCGGAAGTGGCGATCCTCGGCGTCTCCAAGACCCAGGTGAAGCCCGTGTGGGACGGCAAGCAGTTCGTGCCCAAGCAGATGCTGCCTATGTCTCTGTCCTATGACCATCGCGTCATCGACGGCGCATCGGCGGCGCGCTTCACCAGCTATCTGGCGAGCCTGCTGGTGGACCTGAGGAGAGCCTCCCTGTGACCACCATTGCCGTGGTCAAAAAGGGCGGGGAAGTCGCCATCGCGGCGGATTCCCTGACCACCTTCGGCGACACACGGCTGGGCCGTTCCTATAAGGGCGAGCACGACAAGATCCTGCGCATCGGTGATTCATGGATCGGCGTCTGCGGCAGTTCCGCCCACCATCTGGTCCTGGCTTCCAGCCTGGGCCAGTTGGCGGCCCAGATCGGCGAGGTAAAGCTGGGGTCGCGCTCGGAAGTGTTTGAAACCTTCCGCCGACTCCATCCCATCCTCAAGGAACACGCCTACCTGAACCCGAAGGAAGATGAGGACGACCCTTACGAGTCGTCCCAGATCACGGCCCTCATCGCCAATGCCAGTGGTATCTACGGCGTTTTTTCCTTGCGTGAAGTGTTCGAGTTCGACCGCTTCTGGGGCATCGGTTCCGGGCGCAACTACGCGCTCGGCGCCATGCACGCCGCCTACGACACGGTTGCCGATGCAGCCGGCATCGCCTGTCTGGGCGTTTCTGCCGGCATCGAGTTCGACACCTCGTCCGCCGGCCCCGTCATTGCCCACACCGTCAAACTCGCCGCACACTAAAAAGATCAAGAAAGGTCATCAAGCATGAGCCAATTACTTGAAGTGAAGGTTCCCGACATCGGCGGTTTCTCCGATGTACCCATCATCGAAATCGCCGTCAAAGTCGGCGACAGCGTTAATCCCGAAGACAGCCTCATCACCCTGGAATCCGACAAGGCCACCATGGACGTTCCAGCACCCGCCGCTGGCGTGGTGAAGGAAATCAAGGTCAAGGTCGGCGACAAGGTTTCCGAAGGTTCTCTCATCGTTCTGTTGGAAGCAGCCGGTGCTTCCAACAGCGCCCCCTCTCCCCTCGCGGGAGAGGGACGGGGTGAGGGGGTGGTTCCCACATCGACGTCCGCCCCCCTCACCCCTAGCCCCTCTCCCACGCAGGGGCGAGGGGAACTTCCAGCCGCCCCGGCGCCTGCGGCTTGGGGCGGGAAAGCTGAGATGGAATACGACATGCTCGTTCTCGGCGGCGGCCCTGGCGGTTACTCCGCCGCCTTCCGCGCTGCCGACCTGGGCTTGAAGACCGTGGTCGTGGAGCGCTACTCCACCCTCGGCGGCGTCTGCCTCAACGTGGGCTGCATTCCCTCCAAGGCCCTACTCCACGTGGCTGCCGTGATCGAAGAAGCCACCCACGTCAGCGATGCCGGCGTCACTTTCGCTGCGCCTCAAGTGGATATCGACAAGCTGCGCGCCCACAAGGATGGCGTGATCAAGAAGCTCACCGGCGGCCTCGCCGGCATGGCCAAGGCCCGCAAGGTGGACGTGGTGCGCGGCTTCGGCCACTTCATCGATCCCAACCACATCGAAGTGGAAGTCACCACCGGCACCGGCCAGGACAAGACCGGCGAAAAGAAGGTGCTGCGCTTCAAGCAGTGCATCATCGCCGCCGGCTCCCAGGCCGTGCATCTGCCCTTCCTTCCTGACGATCCCCGCATCGTCGACTCCACCGGCGCCCTGGAACTGCGCGGCAAGCCCCAGCGCATGCTGGTCATCGGCGGCGGCATCATCGGCTTGGAAATGGCGACGGTGTACTCCACTCTCGGCGCCCGCATCGACGTGGTGGAAATGCTCGACGGCCTGATGCAAGGCCCCGACCGCGACTTGGTGAAGGTGTGGGAAAAGCAGAACGCCCACCGCTTCGACAAGGTGATGCTCAAGACCAAGACCGTCTCCGTGGAAGCCAAGCCCGACGGCCTCTGGGTCAAGTTTGAAGGCGAGCAAGCCCCCGCTGAAGCGCAACGCTACGACCTGATCCTGCAAGCCGCAGGCCGCGCGCCCAACGGCAAGAAGATCGGCGCCGAGAAGGCGGGCGTCATCGTCGGCGACCGCGGCTTCATCCCGGTGGACAAGCAGATGCGCACCAACGTGCCCCACATCTTCGCCATCGGCGACATCGTCGGCCAGCCCATGCTCGCCCACAAGGCCGTGCATGAAGCCCACGTGGCCGCCGAAGTGGCGGCAGGCGAGAAGAGCTACTTCGACGCCACCGTGATCCCCGGCGTCGCCTACACCCATCCTGAAGTGGCTTGGGTCGGCGTCGGCGAGGACGAAGCCAAAAGGGCTGGCCGCAAGATCAGCACCTCCAAGTTCCCCTGGGCCGCCTCCGGCCGCGCCATCGCCAACGGCGCCGAATACGGCTTCACCAAGCTGGTGTTCGACGCTGAGACCCACCGGCTCATCGGCGGCAGCATCGTCGGCCCCGGCGCCGGCGACATGATCGGCGAAGTGGCCCTAGCCATCGAAATGGGCGCGGACGCTGTGGATATCGGCAAGACCATCCACCCCCACCCGACCCTGGGCGAATCCATCGGCATGGCGGCGGAAGTGGCCCATGGCAGTTGCACCGACCTGCCGCCGATGAAAAAGAAATAACGAGTAGAAGAGAACAGCAGCAGCAAAGCGCAAGGCCGCCCCGGACTCCCGGAGGCGGCCTTCTCGCTTTTGAGCGCAGGATTGGGCCGAAGCTAGGCGCTCTCCGGCCAATGCAGCGGCTGATCGGACTTGAATCCGTCTTCGACCGTGCTGACCGGCAGGCTGCCCTCCTTCACTTGGAGGACGATGAAATTCAGGGGTTCATTACCGGTGTTGCGATAGGCACGTAGGCCGGCTGGGGACACTCGCACGACGGACCCTTCACCGATTTTGAAGATGCGGTCGTTGACCATGAATTCGCCTTGCCCAGAAATGAAGAGATAGACCTCTTCGTTTTCGTGGTGCCCATGCAGGAAGGGCGTGGCGGCCTTGGGCGGAAACGAATTCCACGACATTTCGACGCCAGTCAGCTCCAGAGCCTCTTTGAGGAAGAGCTTGCCTTGCGCTGACTTTCCGAGCTTCGGCAAGTCGAAGCTGTATTGATCCAACTCGGACCAGGGGCCGACGTGGGCAACGGTGAAATGCGCGCCGCGCTCAATGGCGGCTGGGGTATTCCGGCTCATGCTTGTCTCCAGTTTAGCGATGCTCCATCGCCGAGTTGGCGACAGGGGAAGCCAGTTTAGGAATGGAAAGCCGGGCGCAAAAGTGGCAAGATTGACATATTTAGTGCCAATATCGCCAACAATGAAAACCGTAGCCATCCTCATGCCGGAGCGATTTTTCACCAGCGGCGTCACCGGCATCCTCGACGTTCTCAATATCGCAAATCGCTTGCTTGCCAAGGAGAGCGCCGCTGTATTTTCCTGGCGTCTGCACAGCGAAACCGGCGCCCCCACCACCTCGTCCACCGGCCTAGTCTTACCCGCGAATGGCAGCTATGACCAAGCTGCCGGCGCCGACGTGATCATCGTCCCAGGCATCCTCTACGACGACGTACCGAGCTTCGAGAAACTTCTGGCGGCCCACACCGCCCTGACCTCGCGCCTGCGCACATGGCATGCCGACGGCCGCCTGATCGCTGCCAACTGTACGGGCGTGGCCTTCGCCGCCGAAAGCGGCATCCTTGACGACCAAACGGCAACCATCAGTTGGTGGCTGGCGACCTGGTTCCAGTGCCGTTATCCCAAGGTGAAATTGCAGGTCCATGCCCTGCTGGTGGAAAGCGGCAATCTGATGTGCAGCGGCGCGACCACCTCCTACCTCAACCTTGCGCTACGCCTGATCGAGCGCTTCGCTGGCGGTGACATTGCCCTCCGCTGCGCGCAACTGATGCTGGTGGACATGCACCGCGCCTCTCAAGCGCCCTACACCACGCTGCAGCAGTACACCGGCCACAACGATCCCATGATTGCCCGTTGCCAGGAATGGCTGCAACAGCGGCTTGCCGAGCCCTTCAGCCTCGAAGCCCTATCCGCCGCCGTCGGCACCAGCGAGCGCACCCTGATGCGCAGATTCCGCATGGCCTTGAGCGATACCCCGCTCCATTACTTGCAGCAAATGCGACTATTCACGGCGCGACGTCTCCTCGAATCAAGCGCGCTTTCGCTGGAACAGATCGTGGCAAAAGTGGGATACGAGGACGTGAGCAGCTTCCGTCGCCTGTTCAAACGTGAAGTGCAATGCTCACCGGGGGAATATCGGCAACGATTTGCGTCTGGCAATCGTTGAATCTGCCGTTGGACTGCTCGATGCCCAGGTCGATATTAGCTTTCTATCTTTGCCCCCAACGACTCCAACAGGTCGTCTATGTCTGGACTTTTTGCTACCGCTCTTAATGCGTCAAGAAAACCGAAAACCGTCCAGATCCTCACTTCACATTTCATCCGCATCTATCGCCCCAGAAAGGAGTGCCTCGTGGCGTTGCGAGAAAGTCAGCACCTGACTTCGTTCGCCTCCTTCAACAACGCATCCCAATCCCCCGGTGGGTGGCCGCTCTCCAGCATCCGACGAAACACCCGATATGCATCGTCGTCGCTCTCATAAGCCCGCTTGCTGTCGTTGTCATTCACCCAGGCGTACACGATTACCTTGCTTGCCGCGTGAAAGCGGAAGAACAGGCGGTACTGCTGGAAGAATTTGGCGCGAAACCAGTGCTTGTGCCGCGCGCCCACGGTTCCGCCTTGCCGGTATTCCGGCCGGGCCGGGTCTTGGGGAATCACATCGAAGGCAAGTTTGAGAATCGCCGCTAGGCGCTTGCTGGCGTTCTTCTTGGCGTAGCCCTTCGGGTCTCTTTTCTTGAGTGCCTCAACCTGTTGAGTCAGGGCTTCCACCTGGGCGAGAAACAACGGGTGAGCAAAGATCGTCCAGCCGTTGACGACGAGCGGCGCGGACTCGCCGCTCATTCATCGTCCGCCGACAGGGGCGCATCCAGATCTACCTCTACCTTGCCCACCAGAGACTTGAGGCGCTTCACGAGGTTTTTGTCCACCGCCTGTAGATGCTCGGGATGAGCCGCCACGTCCTGGGCCAGGAAGCCGAGGAACTGCGCCAAGACCGGATCGCTGCCCTCGCCATCATCGGCACGGGACAACACTACTTCGCCATTGCTCCTGACCGAGTAGTGAAGTTTGTCGCGCTTCCCCAAACGCAGGGCTCGCCTCACCGAATCGGGAACGGTGGTCTGGTAGCGGTCGGTCAAGGTGGATTCGGCTTCAAGCGTGGCAGCCATGGAAAGCTCCTGCACAGAGGGACGGAATCGCCATGGTAATGCAAACGCATTGCCTTTTTCAACCCCACCCAATCGCTTTGGGCTAGGTTGGCACACCGCCCGCTTCAAGTGCATGGTGATGGAAATGGCCATCGTTGCTGTTCGACAAAAGCTGTAGTCGCACACCAACAATTAGACTGTGCCTTCCCCCAGTCACAGCCCCTCGCCATGGACTTCCCGATCAAACCCTTGATCACCCTGCTCGCCATCGTCAATCCGATTGGCGTGATCCCCTTCTTCATCCACTTCACCCGCAGCTTCAATGCGGCTCAGCGCGGGAAGACGATACGCATCGCGGCCTTCACGGCGTTCGCCGTCATCGCCATCAGTGCGCTGGCTGGTCTCAAGGTGTTGGAGTTCTTCGGTATTTCGCTGGCTTCGTTCCAGGTGGGCGGCGGGCTGTTGTTGGTGATCAGCGCTTTGCAGATGCTGAATGCACAGCCGGCGGAAGCGCGCTGGCAGGACGTGGATGCCGGCGCCACCCGGGCCGATGAAGGCGCCAGCATTGCCGTTGTGCCGCTGACGATTCCGCTGCTCACCGGGCCGGCCTCCATTTCCACCGTGGTGATCTACGCGGAGAAGAGCCGTCACGCCTGGGATCTCGGCGTACTGGTGATCTACGGCTTGGTGATCGCCCTTGCTACCTATGCCGCGTTCTCAGCGGCGGACCGGATCGGCAAGTTCCTCGGCCAGATCGGTATCGATGTGATGACGCGCTTGATGGGGCTGATCCTCGCCGCTATCGCAGTCGAGATCATGTCTGATGGTCTGATCAAGTTATTCCCGGGCTGGGCTGGCTGATCCCAATATCGCCAGCCCCTCGCCCTCCGGCAGGGAAACTGGCTAGCCGAGCAAGTCCAGCAGCGAGGAGCGACCGCTGGAAGCGCCGGTGGAACCGCTCTGCATCGAGTAGATCTTCGCCAGCGCCTGGGCTTGGGCGGTCATTGATTTTTCCAAGGCACTCTTTTTCGTGTTCAGGGAGGCCACATCCTTGTTGAGCGCGGTTCTTTCCTTTTCGATGCTCCCTGTGCTGGAAAGCAGGGTCTTGATCGAACTCGTCAGGTTGTCGGCAATCCCCTTGCCATCGTTGGCGCCATTGGAGAAGAGATTGCTCACGCCGCTAGGATCAGCGTCGATGGCAGCTTGCAGCTTCTTTGTATCAACGGCCAAGCTTCCGTCCGCCTGGGTCGTGATGCCGATCTTGATGAGGGCATCGCCCCCGTTGCTTCCGCCGAAGACGGCGGCAAGCTGGGTGCTCACGCCGGACAGGGCCGCATCCGACTTCAAGTCTCCTTTACGCAGCCCGTTCATGGTTGTACGTAGCGCGTTGTAGCTATCGACCAATCCGGTCACTTTGGTCTTGAGTTGGGCGGCGTCCAGCTTGGTTGTCGACGACGTCGATCCAGAAAGCGACTGCGCCGAGGTCTGAAGCGTCGTCAGGCCGCTCATGAGTTTTCCGAGTGCGGAAAGCTTGGTGTTGTCGCTGGCCAACGCGGCATTGAGCTTGGGGGCAACCGTGTTCCTCGCTTCCATTGTCTTGCTGACCTTGGCCAGGATTTCGGCGGAACTGCTGCTCGTCGAATTGGAGTTTGCGTTGGCGCCGGAAAAAAATTGCGCAAGTGTTGACTGGTTGATCAGCATTGAACGTTCTCCAATATTGCGATGAAGGAGCAGACCGGCGACTGCACAAGGTGCCGGGAATCGAGAGATATCGGCAGAACTTGCCGGTTCAGCAGCGCCCGCAATCGCCAGCCAGGCACCCATTGCCGCCGCGTTCGCGAAACACCCCCGAATTTCCATACCTTTTTGGCATTACGCAATTCACGTACCAGCAAAAGAGGCAGCCCCTTGTCTGGCTCCCTGCTGGAGCTCCGCGTCTAGGCTCGGGATGAATATCAAGAAGGATTTCCCTACCAAAAAACCGACTTCCCCCGATAGGCAATCCCCTTCCCGTCTGGAATCCTAGCGAACACGAATGATTGCGTTTTCTCTTTCCCAATCAACGCCCTAATTTATTTCATGACGAAAATGCCAAACGGTTTTCAGCAAGCCGCTGGCGGACTCGTCCAAAAACAAGAAATACCCCATGCCCCACCACTTGCAGCAGAGACCTGACCGCCGGTTGTCGAACTTTTCCCGATGCGCGCCCGGGTTGCTCTTTACATTGCGCCGCGAATCGGAAGGGCGAATGTCCTTACCCTTTGTGGAGGGACGCCTGGAGCTATTGCAGGGTCTGACACCCGACGTACTGGCAAAGGACGTCGCGCCCTTCCTGGCGTTGTGCGCCCCCAATGACGTGTCGCAACTGCTGACCGAATTGGATCGCTCCGCCCAAGAGATGACGCCCCTCACAGCCGAGCTTTGCATCAATGGGCCTGACGGAAGGACCGTTCTCGAAGTCAGGGCCATTCCTGAGCAACTGGAAGCGGGCGTTATGGAATGGGACGGCTTTCTGCAGGACGTTACCGTTCAACGGAAAATCCCTGCTACGTCGATGAATGCCGGCGAAGCAAGAGCCCCCATCGACAACGACCTACTGAACGCGGTGTTGGACAGCTCGCCGGACGTCATCGTTTTCGCGCTGGATAGAAACTATCGATATCTCGCCTTCAACCGCCAGCACCTGCAGACCATGCGAGCGATCTGGGGCAAGGAAATCCGAACCGGCATGAACATGCTGGAGGCGATCGGCACCGAAGAGGACAGGGCCAAGTCCCGACGCAGTTTTGATCGCGCCTTGTCCGGTGAGAGCTTCGTTGAAGAGGAAGCCTACGGGGACGAGGCACTCGCTCGCAGGCACTGGCAAATCTTTTGGTCGCCGATCCGTAGCGAAACAGGCGAGGTGAACGGCTTGACGTGCTTCGTCCTGGATATTTCAGGACACCGACGGATGGCGGAAGAGTTGCGCCGACGCGAGCAGTACCTGCGGACCTTGCTCGACAACTTCCCGTTCCTGGTTTGGCTCAAGGACAAGCAGAGCCACTTGCTGGCAGCCAACGAGGAATTCGCGCGAGCCGTAGGCGTCGCTTCGGCCCTTGAACTTGAGGGGAAGACGGACTTCGAGATATTCCCTCACGATCTCGCCGCGCAATATGTGGTCGATGACAAGGAGGTTATGGATAGCGGTAAGCCGAAGCACCTCGAAGAACCCTTCGTCGATGCTCTCGGCAATCATCTTTGGATCGAAACCTGGAAGTCGCCGTTGATTGTGGATGGGCAGACCCTCGGTACGGTGGGCTTCTTCCGAGACATCACCGAGCGCAAGGAAATCGAGCTTCGCCTGGAAGAAACGCATTGGCTGCTGCACAGCGTGCTGCAGGGCATTCCCGACCCGGTTTGGATGAAGGATGCCAACGGCGTATTCCTGGTTTGCAACCCTGGCGTCGGACGCCTCTTCAACACCCCCGTGGAAGACATCATCGGCAAAACGGATCACGACTTTTTCGATCCGGAACTGGCGGAGTTCTATCTCCAGAAGGACCGCACCGCCATGGAAGCGGGGCAGGTCCGCATCAACGAGGAATGGTGGACCTTTGGCGACAACGGCGAACGCGTGTTGATGGAAACCCGCAAAGTGCCGGTGAAGAGCGCCGATGGAAAGTTCCTCGGCGTGCTTGGTGTAGCGCGGGATATCACGAAACGCAACGAAACTGAGGTCCGCTTTGCCGACACCTATCAGCGCTTGCGCAGCGTGTTAGTAACGATTCCCGACCTAGTCTGGATGAAAGACACCAATGGCGCGTATCTCGCATGCAATCACGCCTTCGAGCGCTTCTTTGGCGCAGCGGAAGCCGAGATCATCGGCAAAACCGATTACGATTTTGTGGACAAGTACCAGGCCGATTTCTTCCTACAAAAGGATCGCGAGGCCATAGCTGCCGGTTGCATTTGCATCAATGAAGAGTGGGTAACGTATGCCGACAGCGGCGAACGTGGCTTACTGGAGACTCGGAAGGTGCCTGTTTACGGACCAGACGGAAGCATCACCGGCATACTTGGCGTGGCACGCGATATCACGGAACGCAAGCGTATCGAGGAAGCACTGGCTAAGCGGGAGAGGGAGTTCCGAACCCTGGTCGAGAACACCCCTGACACGGTGGCCCGTTTTGGGCCCGATCTACGCCGAAAATTCGTAAACCCAGCATTGGCGGCCTTTTTGGGCAAGAGTACAGAGGAATTACTGGGCAGGAAGACTTCCGAGTTTCCTGGGGGACCATCGGGAGACCTTGCGGAAGCGAAGTTGATCGAGGTATTCGCCACCGGCCAGGCCATGGAATTTGAATACATATGGCATAGCAAGCACGGCGAAGAAACTTGCAGCCTGGTGAGAATGACACCGGAATTCAACAACAGCGGTGAAGTCGAAAGCGTCCTGTCGGTGGGGCGCGACATCACCGAGATGAATGCCTTCCGGTACAAGATCCACCAGATGGCCTTCTACGACACACTGACCGGCCTGCCCAACCGGGCGTTGTTCAACGACCGCCTCTCACAAATGATTGCCGATGCCGCCTGGCACAGTCAGTCAGCGGGTCTGATGATGATCGATCTGGACCGTTTCAAGGTGGTGAATGACACCATGGGCCATATGGTGGGAGACGAGTTGCTGCGCGAAGCCGCACGGCGGCTGACCGATTGCGTCCGCTCCTACGACACGGTGGCGCGTTTGGGCGGCGATGAATTCGCCGTCATCCTGCCGGACATTCGTACTGGAGCCGATCTTGGCCGCATTGCCAGCAAGATGTTGGCCAAGTTCGACGAGAGCTTCCTGCTCGATGGCAAGGATGTCTTCGTTACATGCAGCATTGGCATCGCCCTGTATCCGGACGACAGCGTTGACGAGCAAGACCTCTTGAAATTCGCCGATTCGGCCATGTATTTCGCCAAGCGTTCCGGGCGCAACAACTTCCGTTTCTACGCCAAGGATCTGACGACGACCGCCCAGTCCCGACTGACGCTGGAATCGGACTTGCGTCACGCCATCGCACGGGGCGAACTCGAACTCTATTACCAACCCAAGGTTTCCCTGCAAAACGGCTGGGTAACGGGCTCCGAAGCTTTGCTCCGATGGCACCACCCGCAGCAAGGCATGGTCCCGCCCGGAGAGTTCATCCAAGTTGCGGAAGATACGGGCCTGATCGTCGACATCGGAAAATGGGTGCTGCGTGAGGCGTGCAAAATGGCCGCCGCCTGGAATGCCGCAGAAGAACGGAAGCACAAAGTGGCGATCAACCTATCGCCCCGGCAGTTCCAAACGCCGGATCTGGTCGCGGTGATAAGCCACACCTTGGCGGATACGGCCTGCCGTCCTGAATGGATCGAGTTGGAAATTACCGAGAGCCTGCTGTTGGACGAAGACGGCCAAGTTCTCGACATCCTGCGAGCCCTCCGAGACATGGACATTTCAATTGCCATTGATGATTTCGGCACGGGCTATTCCGCGCTCAGCTATCTCGCCCGCTTCCCCATCGACACTCTGAAGATCGACCGCTCGTTCATCAACACGGTGACGACGGATCACTACCGGGCGGAACTGGTACGAGCGATCCTGTCCATTGCGCGCTGCCTCGGACAAGAAGTGGTTGCCGAAGGCGTCGAGACCGTCGAACAAGCCGCCTTCCTGGCCGCCCACGGCTGCCAGACTGCACAGGGCTTCCTGTTCAGCAAGGCAGTTCCAGAAGCCGAGTTCGCCTTGCTGCCCAGACGTTTTTCCAGCCCCCAAAAGTGAGGCGAATTGGATGGCCTGCCGAAAGGCAGACCGCCCAGACTTCCACCTTCCCGCACTGCTGTCTTGAACGCTGTAGCGCCGACGGGTACCCCATCCGCGGGGGAGCCCCTCGGTGGGATTGTCCGCATGTACCCATGCAGGTGCGGGTGCGGGTGCGCACTTTCATTGACGCCGCCGCCACCTAAAAGCCCAGACTCCACCCGCATTCGCGGCCGACGGCCGTAGCAATGAACGCTTGTGCGTATACGCGGGAAAGCTGGCGGCAGTCCGAGACGAAGGCCGCCCATCCCAAGCGTCGAAACTCAGGCAGAAAAGAAGCGCAGCAACTGGTCCAGTTCGCGGGCTTGGCTACCCATGGATTCAGCGGTAGCCGCCAACTCTTCAGACGCGGCGGCGTTCTGCTGGGTGGTCTGGTTGAGCTGCGCCATTGCCATGTTGATCTGGTCTGCGCCGCAGGTTTGATCAGCGGAAGCCAAGGCAATTTCCTGCACCAAATCGGATGCGTGCTTGATCGAAGGCAGCATATCGTCCAGCATGCGCTCTGCCCGCCCCGCCTGTTCGACGGAGGATGAAGCCAACTGCTCGATTTCCTTTGCGGAGATCTGGCTTCGCTCGGCGAGCTTGCGTACCTCCGCTGCAACCACGGCAAAGCCCAGTCCATACTCCCCTGCCCGCGCCGCCTCAATGGCAGCATTGAGGGCCAAGAGGTTGGTCTGATAGGCGATGTCATCCACGATGCCGACCTTCTCGGCAATCTGCCTCATGGCCGCCACCGTTTCATTCACGGCCTTGCCGCCCGCCATGGCTTCCTTGGCGGCTTGTTCCGCCTTGGCGTCAGCCGCCTTGGCGTTGCTGGAGGTCAGCGCGATGGAAGCCGTCATTTCCTCGACGGAGGCGGAGGTCTCCTCGACGCCAGCAGCCTGCTCGGACGAGGCATGGGACAAGCTCTGGGCCGTGGCTGCCACTTGATCGGAAGCCTGGGTCATGACTTCCATTGCATCCTGGATATTGTTGATGACGCTGGCGATATTCCCCGACATGGTATGTATGGAGTGCATCAGGCGACTGATTTCGTCGTGGTAGCCCTCGATCCGCGTAAAGCCCACGTTGCCGCCGGAGATCGAATGGCAGGCACGTACCGCTTGCCTCATGCTTCCCAGAATTCGCCGGGAGACGAACCAATGACTCCATCCCATGAGCGCCAGCGTGGCGGCGGTCAGGGCTGTGTACCAAACGCTCGCGTCGGAGCCTGCCCGGATCGATTGCGAAACCAGTCCGCCCCCTAGCCCCGCGACGCCGGCCATGGCAAAGAAGCACCCGACACTCAAACGGTTACGAAGATTCATGCGACCTAGACCGCTGATCCAGCCAACAAGCCCCGTACGCACGATGAGCCCTTGCTTGAGAGCGATGCCCTTTGCCTGCCCTTCACGCATGCGCCGATAAAGATCTTCCGCCACTTCCACCTGGGCTCGCGACGGCTTGGTTCTGAGGGATACGTAGCCGACGATCCGGTCGTTCTCCCATATCGGATTGACGTTGGCTTCAACCCAATAGTGGTCGCCGTTCTTGCGTCGGTTCTTGACCAGCCCGCGCCAGGGACGGCCCTTCTTTAGCGTGTTCCAAAGATCCTCGAAAGCGGCCGGCGGCATGTCCGGATGGCGTACGAGGTTGTGGGGCGCACCAACGAGCTCATCAGCGGCAAAGCCGCTAATTTCGATGAAGGCGGTATTGGCATAGGTGATACGTCCCTTGACGTCCGTCTTCGTAATGATGAAGCGGCCACCTTCGTAGTCGTACTCCCGGTTGGTAACGGGTAAGTTGATTCGCACGCTGGCTCCTAATGTTGTTGTGGAAGCACTGAACGAGTCCGTTCACACTTTGTTTGTCGCAGTGCAAGCCTGGTGGCACAAGGGCTTCGACAAGCCTGTCCTGAGCTCGCCGAAGGGCTCAGCCCGAACGGCATTGACTTAATCAGCGTTTCCTTATCTATCGTCTTCTTTTACGTACGCGAATTTGTCGTCAATTACCTAATACCTCAATAGTCCATAGCCTGATTTATTTGTAGGTATTGCCTTAAGAAAACCTTAAGAATGCGCAATTAACTCGGCCCGCAAGTATTTGAAGTCGTCGCTCCGGCGAAAGCGTCCCGCAGGAAGTACCTTCGACGTGGCCTCGGGCCATGGGCACCGGCATCCAGAGGTCTTTGCGGCCATTCCTGAATCCCGGCTTTCACCCCCTACTGTCCCGAATAGATATGTAACGCGAATCCCCCCCCATTTCGGAGGGAAGCGGTGACATGCATTGCAGCACCAAGCCCCCCAATCCCCACCGCCGGGATGACGAGGTCACTTCGGTTTCGCCGTCGCGCCATTTATCCCGGACAGCAGTGCGCTTTCGCGTGGATGGCCGGACTGCAACGCAATACTTGCGCCCCGAATCAAACGGAAGACCTGAGCGCCTCCGTCAGCGCCTCGAACTCGTAGGCATGCGCCAAGGTGCGAATCCGATTGGCGATCTCGGGGAATTGGGCTTCGATCTGGGTCGCCAATGCCAGCACGGCTTGAATGTCCAACATTTCTGCAGCCTGCCGCAGGCTGTCTGCAATGCTAGGCGGCAGCACGCTGAAATCAACCGCCACTGAAGCTTCGACAGGACGTTCCTGCCTCTTGCCGTACTCGTAACGTACGTTCAAGTGCTTTTCCATGGCGTCGAACAACTCATTGGCGCGGTAGGGCTTGTGCAGCACGTCGTCGCAGCCGGCAGCCAGAATGGCGCCGCGCTGTTCGTCGAAGGCGCTGGCGGTGACAGCAAGAATCTTCACGCTATCGCCGCCAGGCATGGCACGCAGGCGACGGCTGGCTTCGTAGCCGTCCATCTCGGGCATGCGCATGTCCATCCAGATCACATCCGGATGCCACTTCTCGAATACACGCAGGCACTCTTTGCCGTTTTCCGCCTCGCGAACGATGAAGCCCACCGACTCCAATAGCCGCCGCATCAGCAAGCGGTTCTCCTCCTTGTCGTCCACCACCAGCACATTGCGCCGCGTTTCCCCCGCAACAAGGGAACGCACCGGCGGCTTGTCCTGATTTCCTTCGATGGTGGGTGCGCCACTCTCAGCCGCGGGAATGTCGAAACGAAAGCTGGAGCCGTGGCCCACTTCGCTAGATACAGTGATTTCGCCCCCCATGATGCGTACGAGTTGCTGGGAGATGGTGAGACCGAGGCCCGTACCCACTTGCTCCGCTTCCTGTTGCGACGTCTGCACGAAGGGATCGAAGATTGAAGCCAGGTGATCGGCGGGGATGCCGCAGCCGCTGTCATGCACTTCAAACGCCAACTTCAAGTCATCGCCTTGCCCCTTGGCTGCTACATGGAGGGTGAGGCCGCCTTCGGAGGTGAACTTCACCGAGTTGCCGAGCAGGTTGATGAGCACCTGCCGCAACTTGCCCTGATCGGCCCGGACGTAGCGCGGTACGCTGGCTTGGCGGTCGAGCACGAACTTAAGGCCCTTGTCATCGGTGCGAACACGAAACATGGTGGCGATGTCGTTCAACATCTCATGCAGATCGAGGGCTTCCAGTTTCAGTTCGACACGGCCTGCCTCAATCTTGGAGAGATCGAGCACGTCGTTGATCATGGCAAGCAGATGACGGCCGCTGCGATTGATCACGTCCAGATTCTTGCGTTGTACAGGCGTTGCCTCCGCATCCCGCGCCATCAGTTCAGAAAACCCCAGCACCGCGTTGAGCGGCGTGCGCAGTTCGTGGCTCATGTTGGCGAGGAAGATGCTCTTGGCGCGGCTGGCGGCTTGAGCTGCATCCCGCGCCTGCTCTGCCTCCGCCGTGCGCATTCGGACCAAGTCTTCCAGGTGATCCTGCTGTTGCCGCAATAGCTCCTGGGCCTGCTTACGTTCATCGATCTCACGCAGCAAGTCGTCGTGGTGGCCTTGGAGATCGTGGCGCATGGCGGCGAAGCTCTGTACCAAGCCGCCAATTTCGTCGTCGCTGGCATCGGGCAAGGGTGCGTCGAAATTTCTGGCGGCCAGTTGCCGCGATGCCTCGGCCAATCGACTTGCGGGGCGTATGACTGTGGCTTCCAGCACCACGCCCGTGGTCAGGGTAATCGCAAACACGATGCCCAATTGCAGCAGCAGCAGATGCCAATGCCGGGCACGCTCACCGGCCAGAAAGGCCCCTATGTCCACCACCACGGTGAGCATGGCGAGTTTGGTGTTCGCCAACACGACGGGCATGGACAAAGTCCTACCGTCGGCGCCCCCTATATTCGGCGCTTCCTTGGCGGTGAGCAGGGGATAGAGCTGGTGTCCTGCGGCATCGATCAGGCGCACGCTGACCCACTCGCTGTTCTTCCGCTGCAGCACGGCCAAGTTGTCGTGAATCATGGCCAACTGACCGCTGAGGATAGGCGGAATCAGGCCCTCCACCACGCTTTCCAGATGGTGCTCGATCAGCTTCATCTGGACATCCTCGGCCCGCTGCAGCGATGCGGGAATCCAGAAGGCGTACAAGTAAGTCGACATCACCGCGCTGACCAGCAGCAGCGGCACCAGAAGCTTGAAGCGCAAATTCACCGGCCGGACCTCAATCGACCCAGTAGGCGTCAAGTCCCCATTTCCGCAAGGGCAGGAATTCGGCAATGGAGGTAGGCACCACTTCCGTCATGGGCACCTCGGCCAACATTGCACGGCCTGCATTGGTGGTGGCGAGATCGAGAAAAGCTCGTTTCACCTTTTCGCGCGCTTCCGCCGGAATCCGTTGGTGGGCTGCCACAGGATGGGAAGGCATATCGCGGGTGGTGTAGAGAACACGCAGCATGTCGCGCACTTCCGGCTCCTGCTGCTGGAGCGTCTTTTCCACGCCACCGCCCGCTGCGGTCAGACCATTGGCCACGCTCAGATAGACCGAACTGTGAGTCTTGACCACCACCGGCGTCATCTTGGCTTTGAACAGGCGCTCCAAATCCGCACGCGCCATAAGGCTGGCGCCAAGGGCGTTGTAGGAGGGGATCGCCAAGGTCTTGCCATTAAGGTCGGCCGGGGATTTGAAGGGCGAATCCTTACTCACGACGACGATACCCCGCAAAGGCAACTTGTCATGTACTAGGGGGATGTACCGTGGGCGTTGGTTCAGATAGACGATCTGGTAAGGATTCACGTAGATGAAATCAAACGTGCCTTTGACCAGATCCCGCTCGTACTCCGCCACCGTCAAGGGCGTCACCAAGCGCAGTTCCAGCCCCGTCCGTTTGGATAGCTCGTTCACGATGGGCTTCCATATCTGGAACAGCTTGCGTTGCTCGTATTGGGGAACCACCGCGAAGCTGTAGCTTTCGGCGGCCTGGGCAACAAGTGACGCGACCAATGCGAACGAGAACAGCACCGCCCTCACCGCCCCGCTAAATACTCCCCTGCCCCCAAGCTCCCATGCACGATATTTCATAGCCGCCATCTCCCCGTAAGCCGTTTTCGCTATCTCGTCTATTTATAGGCCATAGCGGCCAGCGAACAACGAGTAATACCATGGATGTGCAAGAAGCCGGCGTCTTGTTGGGCTCGGCACCATGGGGTTTCTCTCGCCCCGCAAAGCTTCGCCCTGTTCGAGAAACTCAATTTATTCAGCGCGCGACGCGGTAACGGCGCCGTTGTGGGTCTGGGGCATGCAGACCGCGATACCGAATTCACGGACACAGGATGGGTCGCCGCCCGTCACCCGGTTGAGCACGGTGGACGGGGCGGTAGGCTGCACGAAGCGCACCGTTTCCCCTAACCCGATGGAAAAAGATTTCCAGTTGAGGATGTCCCGTTATCATCGCCCCTGCGATTTTCGCCAGCAGATTCCCGTATCCCAGCCCCGCTCATGACTCAACGCTACATCCTCAATCACTACGCCTACAGCGGTTTCACCGTATCCATCGGCGTGCTCGCCATCACTCTGATCGGCTATCTGTTCGCCAGCATGGAAGTGGCGGCAGGGCTGGCCATGGGTGCCATCTGCGTGAGCATCTGCGACGTGCCGACTCCGGCGCGGCACAAGCTACTGGAGACCTCACTAGGCCTGGTATTGGGCACCTTGGTGGTGGCTCTCATCGGCTACAACCGCAATAACCCTTGGCTGCTGGGCGCCTCGGTACTCGGCGTCAGCTTCGCCGCCGCCATGGTGACGGCCTACGGGCGCAAGGCCATGCCTTTGTCCTTCGCCCTCTTCTTCACCATGGTCCTATCTCTGGGCAGCCCCATTCACCGGGAGCAGCACCACTATCTGGTCGGCATATTCGTCCTCGGTGGCAGCCTCTATCTCGGCTATGCGGTGGCGGTTTCCCGATTCTTAAGCTTCCGCACCCGCCAGCAAGCGCTAGGCGAGTGCATTCACGAACTGGCCAACTACCTGCGCATCCAGGGCAATTTTTTCGACAACGCGGTGCCCATGGAAAACTGCCACCAGAGCCTGATCGATCAGCAGGCGGTGGTGGCGGAAAAACTCCAGAACGCCCGCGACCTGTTGTTCCGCCAGTTGAAGAGCGACAAGGACGGCATGCTGGCCGCCACCCTGGTCAAGTCCCTGGAACTGTTCGAGCATCTGCTCTCCCGCCACGTGGACTACGCCGGTCTGCGCGGCCATTACGCCGGGTCAGACCTGCTGCTGTTCTTCCGCGACTTGGCACGCAAGGCCGCCGACGATCTGGAACACGTGGGCCTCACGCTGCTCCAGGGCAAGCCCGAGGATTCTGGCGTGAGCTACAAGGCCGAGATGTACGCCATCGAATACGAGATGAGCCGCCTGCGCCAACAGGCCCGTCAGTCGAGCGACGGAGAATCCACGGCCCAGGTGATCAATGTCTATGACCGCACCTTGCAGGGCCTGGAGCTGATCGCCCAAGTACGCCGAGCCTCCCACACTCCGGTGCCGGTGAATGAGGCGGTGGAAGGCGTGCCGGTGGAGCACTTTCTCAGCCGGCCACGCCTGAGCCTCAAGGGCCTGCTCAACAACCTGACCCTCGATTCGCCGGTGTTCCGCTACTCCCTGCGGGTGGTGTTGGCCATGGCCTGCGGTTACTGGATCGACCTGGTGCTGCCCTATACGGCCCACGGCTACTGGATTCTGCTCACCATCGCCGTGATCATGCGGTCCAGCTACAGCCAGACGCGCAAGCGCCAGTGGGATCGTATTTCCGGCAACGTGATCGGCTGCGTGTTTGCCGCCTTTCTGCTCTGGACCACCAAGAACCCTGTGGTGTTGATGGCGGTGGTGTTCCTCGCCGTGGGCATCGCCCATGCCCAAACCAACCAGAACTACCGCTACACAGCCATCGCCGCCTGTCTGATGGGCTTGCTGCCCACCCAGTTCATCGAACCCGACGTGCGCTTCCTGATCGCCGAGCGTCTGCTCGACACCGGCGTCGGCGCGTTGATCGCCTGGAGCTTCAGCTTTGTCCTGCCCAATTGGGAATACAAGGGCATTCCCGGCCTCACCGCCAAAGTGCTCAAGGCCTGCGCTGCCTACACCCGTCTCAGCCTGGACATGGAACCGGACGACCTGCGCTACCGGCTGGCCCGCAAGCAGATGATCGACGCCATCGCCGCCCTCGGCGCCGCCAGCCGCCGCATGTTGGACGACCCGGAAAGCCGCCGCCACGCCGTCGGCCCTCTCAACGCTTTCATCAGCGCCAGCTATCTGCTCGTGGCCCAGCTGGCATCTACCCGACTGCTGCTGCAACAGCGGGGAGCGGAGCTAGATCGCAAGACATTGCCGGCACGGCTGACCTCCGCCGCCACCGCCATCGAAGAGGTGCTACTACCGAATCAGACGATGCTTGCGGCCCCAGTCCCTGCCGCCAGCCCTGCGTCGATCCAGGGTAGCAACGCCGAAGTGCTGCTGGCGCAGCGCCTGACCGACCTGCGTGACGGCGCCAAGGAAATCCACGAGCTTTCCCAGTATCTGGGCAACCCCGCCGCTGCCTGACCCGACGACCGGGCGACCTTCCCCCTGCGCCGCCCGGCCTGATACCCTTCACCCCCTTTTCACCGCCTCGTTTCATCATCGCCGCCATGACCCAGGACGAACTCAAACAAGCCTCCGCCCAAGCAGCCCTGCAACACCTGCTCCCGAAGATCCAACCCGGCGCCATCATCGGCGTGGGCACCGGCTCCACCGCCAATTTCTTCATCGACGCTTTGGCTGCGGTGAAGGATCGCATCGGCGGTACCGTCTCCAGCTCCGAAGCCTCCAAGGCCCGCCTGCGCGGCCACGGCATTGCCGTGCTGGAACTGAACGACGTGGTGGACGCCGGCAAAGCCATCCCCTTCTACGTGGACGGCGCCGACGAGATCAACGCCAAGCTGGAAATGATCAAGGGCGGCGGCGCGGCCCTAACCCGCGAAAAGATCGTGGCCGCCGTAGCGGAAACCTTCATCTGCGTCTGCGACCAGACCAAGCTGGTGCCCACCCTGGGCAAGTTCCCCCTGCCCGTGGAAGTGATCCCCATGGCCCGCGCCCAAGTCGCCAAGGCCCTGGCTGAACTCGGCGGCCAGCCCAAGCTGCGGGAAGGCTGCATCACCGACAACGGCAACGTGATCATCGACGTGCATGGCCTATCCATCACCGAAGCCAAGGCGCTGGAAGAACGCATCAACCAGATCGTCGGCGTCGTCACCAACGGCCTCTTCGCCCAACGGGGTGCAGACTTGCTGCTGCTGGCAACGGCTGACGGCGTGAAGGAATATCGGCGCTGATTTCTGAGCTGTTCCTTTAGGCCAATGAGGCCGCCCCGCAGGGCGGCCTTTCTATTTGCGGAAGGATCAGTGCCCTGCAACCATCCACACCGCCGTCACTCCGAGCAGTGCCGCAAAGGCAGACCGCAAGCGGGTTTCGGGCAGGCGGTGGGCCAAACGTACACCGGATGAAACGAGGCCCATGCCGCCCACGGCCAGGGCGAGGCCTATCCCCCAACTCACGTAGCCCACATGGGCGTAGGTCGCCAGCGCCACGCCGGTACTGGGCGTCACCAGAGCTAGCGCAAAGCCTTGCGCAATCACCTGACGCTGGCGGAACCAGCCGGCGAAGATGGGCGTGGCGATGATGCCGCCGCCGATGCCCAGCAGCCCCGAGCACGCGCCGCCAAGGATGCCCACCAGGGGCAGCAGCCGTTCCGGCAGCACGACGTGCCAACGGGAAGGCGCCTCCGTTTGGGCCGGACGGGATTGGGCGTACAGGCGCCAGCCGCTGTAGCAGGCCAGCCAGAGCAGAAAGAGACCGAAGCAACGGCGCAGGAAGGCCGAATCCAAACCGCTGGCGAAATGCGCGGTGATGGCCGTGGTCACCATGGCGCACAGGGCAACGGGCAAGGTGTGGCGCAAGGGCAGCGGTTGGCGCTGGTGATAGCGCCAAAGGGCGATCACCAGATTCGGCACCATCATGACCAGGGCCGTACCCTGGGCCATCTTCTGATCCATGCCGAAAAACGTGGTGAGCACTGGCACGGCGACGATGCCGCCGCCAATGCCGAACATGCCGCCAGAAAAGCCGAGGGCGCCGCCGAGCAGCAGGGGAACACCGAGGACGAGAGGAGTAACCATGGAAACAGCTCCGTGAAAGGAGCCCCCATGCTACGGACTTGGCCCACCGGATTGAATCAGGTTAGATTCACTCCATTCGTTACTTCAATTCATCAATCCATGGCAACCGATGCGTCTTCGGATTTGGGCTTTTTCGCCCTGGTGGTGCAGGCGGGCAGCTTGGCGCGAGCCGCGCAGGAACTGGGCCTCACAGGCCCCGCCGTGAGCAAGCGACTGAGCCAGCTTGAACAACGCCTGGGCATCCGCCTGCTGCACCGGACCACGCGGCGCATGAGCCTGACACCGGAGGGCGAGTTCTATCTCAACGAAGGTCGCCGCATCTTGGGCGACATCGACGCCCTGGAGCAATCGCTGACCCGCGCCCAGGCCGAGCCGCGAGGGCTGCTACGGATCAATGCCACGCTCGGTTTCGGTCGCCGCCAGTTGGCACCCGCCATTTCCGATTTTGTCCGGCGCCATCCGCAGGTGTCGGTGCAACTGACCCTCTCCGACAACCCGATCAACCCGGATGCCCAGGGCTACGACATCGGCATCCGATTTGGCGAACCACCCGATGCCCGCATCCTGGCGCGCAAGATCGCCTCCAATCGCCGCATTCTGGTGGCCTCGCCCGGCTACATCGCAAGCCATGGCACTCCCGCATCGCCAGAGGATTTGGCGAGTCATAGCTGTCTCGTGATCCGCGAAGGGGAACGGGCCTACGGCACCTGGGCGCTGGTCAGCGGCAAGCAGAGTCGCAACGTGAAAGTGGGCGGCGCCTTGTCCACCAACCACGGCGAGGTGGCCGTGGATTGGGCCTTGGAGGGACACGGCATTCTGCTGCGTTCGATCTGGGACATCGCCCCCGACCTACGTACAGGGCGATTGGTGCCAGTCCTGACCGACTGGTCCGGCGTCCCGGCGGACATCTTTGCGCTCTATCCGCAACGCCTGCATCTATCGGCGAAGGTGAAAGCCTTTCTCGACTTCCTCACCGAACGCTTCGCCGCCTATCGGGCGGAGGGGGAGATGGCGGCGTTGCCTTGGTGACTTCCGAAATAGATATTTCCTCTGCAACACTGAAACGAAGTCGTCGTCCCGGCGGAAGCACACTTCTGTCCGGGATGGCTGCGACGGAAAAATCGAAGCAACGTCGTCATCCCGGCGGAAGCCGGGATCCAGGAAGGGCCGCAAGAACCCCTGGATTCCGGCCTTCGCCGGAATGACGAAGTTTTACGGCAGGCGATCAACCCAAGCCCTCGTTCCCGTGCATGCACCAAACCAACTGGCACACCTCAAAGAACGCCCTCATACAAATCCACCCACTGCGGATTGTTCCTCTCGATCAACTCGAGCTTCCATGCCCGCTTCCATTCCTTGATCGCTTTCTCACGCGCGATGGCCGATTCCATGATCTCGTGCTGTTCGTACCAGACCAGCGTATGGACACCATACTTCTTCGTAAAGCCTTCGGCTAGATCGTTCTTGTGCTGCCAGACTCGCTGAACGAGGTCGGAGGTGACGCCCACGTAAAGGGTGCCGTTTTTACAGCTGGAGAGGATATAGACGCACGGTTGCTTCACGGCTGCACACCTGGATTCCGGCGTTCGCCGGAATGACAATCAAGTAGTGGTACCTTCATGACAGCCAGGATGACTACTAAGGCACGTCATTCCGGCGAACGCGCCCCGCAGGAAGTGCCCTTGGGGTGCCGGAATCCAGAAACGGCTCACCAAATGCACCCTCCGGGCAAATAACAAACGTTGCCCCTACTGCCCCGCCCTATGCTGGAAATGCAGCGACTGCGAAATCACCGGATAGGTGTTGGGATCCAGTTCCTGCATGAAGTTGGAACCGTTGTTTTCATCCTTGCGCGTCACCACTTTGGTCGACGCAGCCGCTCCAAAGGCGCGGGGATCGCGCACCGTCACGACGAGCTGATCGTCGCCGGTGGCGCCGGCGAACTCGAAGTAATCGTCCTTGCCCAGGGGCAGCAGAATTTCTTGTCCGGCCTTGATCTGCACCACGTCGCTGGCTGCGGGCGGATAGATCTGCTTACGCTCGCTACGGGGGTTGATGTTGTCGATGGTCAGCAGCCCGTCGAAGGTGGGCAGCACGCGCAGCTTGAAACGCTGGCCGGTAGTGAAGCCGTCGGTCACGGGATGGAAGCTCAGCGCGTTGCCTTGGCGGTCGAAGTTAAGCAGCGCCACGTGTACCGCCTGATAGTTTTCACGGCCGTTCTCCACCTTGATGGGCGTGGTGGGCACGCCGGCCACGGTGTTCTCGGGTACGGGGCCTTCTTTCATGGCGAGGGTGATGATGCCGCTCGCCACCGCTTCGGCCAGGGGTTTGATCCGCGCCGACAGCTTGCTCCTATCCACCATGCCGGCCACGGCGTCGGGCGTCAGCTTGTCCGTGAGCTTGCCGATCATGTAGCTGGTGAAGGCCGTGATCGCGTACTTCACCGCGATGTTGATGAGGATGCCCCAGATGAATTTTGGCTGGTACTCCTCATCCGATGCCACCGCCACTTGAGGCGCGGGCTGACCCAACACCTGAACGCTGAAGCAGCAAGCCACCGCTAATGCGATGACGCGAGCCGAGGTACGCAAAGGGGAGCGGGCAGCGATCTTTGCAGACTGAGTGTCGGGCGTGTTCATGGGCGTTCCTTTTTAAGGGTGGCGTCGAGACGTTGCAGCCCGGCACGGGCGCGGAGGGTGAATTCGGAAGGCGCGTTCGGATCGCGCTGGCTGGCCAGGGCGGCGTCCAGCAGACGGCGGTAGTAATCACGGGCGGTGATGTTGTCGGCGGCGGACTCGCTGGTTTCGGCCAGCAGGCGCAGATCGATGAGGACGCGCTCGGGAAGGCCATTGCCCCGGTCGGCGGCGAGGGCCTGCTCCAGGTGGGCGCTGGCTACGGCGTAGTCCTTGCGCTGAAGCGCGATCTCGCCGCCCAGGCGCCAAACGTTGGCGTGCTCGGGCGTGGGTCGCTCAGCATCAGCAACGGCAGGTAGCGCAGCACGAGCGACGTTGCACTCGGTGGCGGCCTGATCCAAGACACCGCGTCGCAAGGCCACCTGGGCGCGGATTAGCGCGAGGCTGGAGGTGAGGGAGCAGCCGGTGCCGCATTGAGCCGCAGCTTCGCTCTGCCAGCGCAGGGCATCGTCGAGTCGATTGGCGGCCAGGGCCAGCACGGCCTTTTGCCTTGCCGCCTCGGCGCGTAAGGGCGAGGCGGCGACGGAAGAAAGCAGCGCATCCAAGTCGCCATCGGCACCGGCTGTGTCGCCCAAGGCGGCACGACTACGAGCCAGGTCGAGACGGTTGAGGGCAATGCCTGCGCCATCGTCGATGCTTTGATGCAGACGCAATGCCCGCTCAAAGTGACGGCGAGCGTTGTCGAAATCATGGCGAGCGAAAGCGCTTTGACCGTCCGTGTGTTCGTCCCGCGCTTGGGCGAGCACGGGGTTGTCGGCTTGCGAGGGCGCTCCACCGCAGGCTGCGAGGGAGGCAACGATGCAAAGGGCAAGCAGCCGAGAGGAAAGCCGCACCATCACTGGCCTCCCATCGAGGTCGATGGGGCAGCGGCGGGCGCCGGGGACACCATGGGCACCGAGGGCATATAGGGCGCATAGCTATCCGCAGGCAGCGGCCCGGTCTTGGGCGGCGCCACCAGATTTCGCACAGGCCAGGACTTCTTGGCGCCGTCGAGAATTTCGCGGGTGTCGGTCACGGCGGCGCGGCCATCGCGAATCGCGGCGGGGGCTTGCTCCGCCACTTCGCTCACCAGACCATCCACCTTTTGCAGCATGGGGCCGAGCTTGGTATTGATGGTCTTCATGGTGCGGCCCGCTTCGGCCAGATCCGCTTCCGCCTGATCCAACGTGGCGGCGGTCTTGCCGCCGAGGGTCTGCAACTGCTGGTCGCCGTGCTGGGCGATGCTCTTGAGATTGGCTGTCACCGCTTGCAGATTGGCGACGGTTTCATTGACGCTATGCACTGTGCGGGCGATGCCGTGATCCGGGTCGGCCAGGGTGCCGGTGATCGTCTTTACGTCGCGCAGGATGGGCACGATTTCGTCGTGCAGTTGATTGGCGATTTCGGTCAGGGTCACGGAGGGCTCGTACTTCAGCATGGCCTCCGGCTCGGCGGGGATGTCCTTGTCCTTGCCCGGAACAATGTCGATGGTGCCGCCGCCGACGAAACCTTCCTTGTGCACCAGGGCCACCGCATCGCGGGTGATGAAGCGGCGATAGCTCTCCTCCACATCCATGCGCACCTTCACCGTGGCATCGGGCTGCAAGCGGATCTCGCCCACGCGACCGATGCGGAAGCCGAACACCTTCACTGGCATCCCCTTGTTCATGTCCGCTGCGCTATGGGCCACGAAGTAGAGAGGCACCGTTTTCACGAAGAACCCCTGCCGCGCCGCCAACCCGCCCAGCATGGCCGCCGCCAGCAGCAAGCCCCCGGCAATGAACCACCAGGCCCGGCGCCGCAGGGCGCGCACTTCCGCATCGTGTTGTTGGAGGATGTTCATAGGGTCAAACGCGATTCACCAGAAATTGGGAGACAGCACAGGCCGTCGCTCATCGTCATCCCGGCGAACGCCGGGATCCAGGGGTCGTTCGGACTCCAACTGGATTCCGGCGTTCGCCGGAATGACGGAGCCTTCGACGTGCCGTGTGCAAACATTCATCACCCCACGATCCTCGGACAGCCATCCACTACCGGCACCGCATGGGAATCCACATCCACGAACAACAAAGGCCGCTGCGGATAGTAATGAGTGAAGAGCCCCGACCAGCGCACCACCTTGTCGGCGTCCTCACGACTGGCAAGACCGACGAAGGCGTTGTCGATCACTAGCAACGCCGGCTCCAGGGCCAAGGCGCGGACGAAGCCCACCAGCCAACATTCGATGCGCGGCAGATGCACCGGCTGCTGATCTGCCAGCCGCGCCACCTTTTCGGCGTTGTAGCCGCAACGCTCGAAAGCATCGGCCACCAAGGCCTCATTGGCCGGATGCTTGCGGCCTTGGTAACGCAGACCGAGCGCCAGATTGTCACGGATCGACAACAGCCCCAACAGCCCGCCCTCACTGGGCAGCACCAACGCATCCCGCAACTGAGCCAGGGTTGAGACAAGCCGCTTCGCATCCTCCCGCTTCGACAACACCAATTGATGACAGCCGCCGGCATCCAGCGCGATGACATGGCGCTGATGCTGAGCATCGGTCAGGTGCAGGGTGCGGTCGTGGAGGGAGAAGTCCATGAGAAATGGGAAGAGCGGCCAGTCGGCGCTTCGTCATCCCCGCGAAAGCGGGGATCCACGGTCGGTGCTTCGATGGAAAGTCGCTGGATTCCCGCTTTCGCGGGAATGACGGAGCCTATTGGGAAGACAGTGACTATTCATTCAGCAACCGCCTCGGATTCCACTTCGCGTCATCTGGGCGACGCCTGATCATTTAAACCCACCAGTTTCGAGTCGTGTCGCTTGGCTAGGCTGAGCGACACGACCTACCTCCTGTTGCTTCGTTCTTGCCAATGCAGACATGTAACCGCACACAGCAAAATAGAACGCAACAGACACAATTACCGCAACCACCTTGTGGATGGACAGTTCCAGAATTTTCTTAATTCCATGAATCACATTAATTACGAACAGTCCAAGTGCGGACAAAATAAGCAGCCCACCAACAAACAACTCCACTTGCGGAAATGACTCAGCAGGATGCATGTATAGGACTAACCCCGCCCAATAAACCAGTCCAGCAAGGCTTGTATTTCTGATGTTGTCGAAGATTAGTTTTACCGTTTCGTCCTTAAATAATCTTGAGGTATTTACCTTCTCAACAACATCCTTTTTCATCCAAGCCACGATACGTTTCATTGCTTAACCCCTGTAACCCACTCTGACTCACTGCGCCTCATCAATCGTCAGCAACGCAGCCCCATAAGCATTCGAGCAACGCTTCTGAATAGCGATGTTCCGCGTTTGCTGGCGGCCTTCGGCGCTGCATTCGTTGCTGTTGGCCTCTGACGATGTGGCAGTGACCAACTGAATGTCCTTGCTGGCAACAGCTTCCACTGACGAGAAGGGGCCTGCGGGTTTGAGGCCGGCCTTGGCGAAATCGCGCGGGGCGTCGCTGACGATGGCGACCAGGGTGTCGCGGCCAGCGGGGCCCTGGGCGGTGAGCTGCCAGCTGGAGCGGGGCAGCTTCAAGGTTTCGCCGGCTTGGATTTGGTTGTTGCGGTCGAGCTGGTTGGGGAACAGCAGGTCGAAGGTTTCGCCGTCGGAACCAACCATGACCAAATAGACGTAGCCCGCTTCACGGGAGGTGAGGGTCAGGTCCAGGGCGTCCTTGCCGATGCGCAGCTTGGAACGGGCGGAGCTGAGGGTCACGAGACGGCGGTCGTCGCGGTTGTTGTAGATGTCGTTGAGGGTAGCCATGGGCCGCGGCTTCACGGCGACGGCAACCGGAGCAGGAGCGGGCTCCGGCTTCAGGGCGACGGGTTGGGCTACGGGCTTGGCCGGCGCGGCTGGCTCCGCAGCGGGTGCCGGTACGCTGGGCACTTCTGCCGCCTTGGTGGCATAGCTCAACACGACATTGGGATTGCCGGTGATGGTGACGTGGTGAGGCAGGTAGCCGGTGGCGTTGGCGAGTTTCTGGTCAATGCGGTCCTGGGCGCAGGCGCGGATTTCGTCGGCGGAAAGGCCGCCGCTGCCGTCCGTATCCTTGGCGGCGCCGGCCATGCAGGCGAGCCAGGCTTGGGAGGCGACGCCGCCCTTACCGGGCTGATCCAGAGAGATTTCATTGTCACGGGCGGCGGCGATGTAGACGTAGTTGGCGCCGCCGCTACCGGGGGATTTGGCGGCGAGATTGATGCCGCGCGTGAGCACGTTCACCGGCTTGGCACAGGACTGTTCGCTCATGCCTTTGCCGTTCCAGTTCTTGGCCTTGAACGCGCCGCTGGTGGCTTTGACGGCGCGGGTGGTGACGCCACCGGAGTGGCAAGCGTCGATGAAGACGATGACTTTCTGGGCCTTGGCGGAAAGTCGTTTGAGGCGGGCTTCCAGCTCGGCGTCGATGAAGCCGTAGCCGTCCACGCTGATGAGGGATTCGGCGCAACGCTCGACGCCCTCTTCCTGCACCAGCTGGCGTCCGCCGTGGCCGGAGTAGTAGATGAAGACTTGGTCGTTGTTCTGCACCTGGGCTTCCAGGTCGTCGAAGGCGCGACCGATGCCGTCCAGGGTCAGGTCGCCGTCTTTCAGCATGTGCAGATTGGCGTCGGTGACGCCCATACGGTGGGCGATTTCCTTGGCGGTATCGGCATCCTTGGCCACGCCGTCGAGCTGGTAGGGCGCTTGATAGGCGCCGATGGTCATGATGAGGGCGTGCACCTGGGCGGAAGGCGGCTTGCTGTAGCCCTCGGTCGCTGCGTCCTTGGGCTTGCCGATACCGCGAATCCCGGTGGTGGCGATAAGGCCATTGCGCCCCGCGCCGCCGCTGCGTCCACTGGAGAGGGCGAGTAGATCGTTGGCGGCGCTTGGGGTTGATGCGTCGGCGGAAGCGCTGGCGGTGAAGGCTTCGCTGCGCAGCCAGCCCTGGCGACCGCCTGCCTTCACCAGCACCCAGCCGCCGTCGCGGCGGATCACGTCTACCGAGGCGTTCTTGTCCAGGGTGGCGATGGTGGCGGCATCGGTGTAGTGGTCGGCCTTGAGTTCGGCCTTTTGGCGCAGCGCCTGGGTTTCGGCGTGGGCACCGGCCATCAGCGCCGACGAGAGGATCAAGGTGGGGATCAGGGTTGCCAGGAGATTGCGTTTGTTCTTTTGCATGGAATGATCCTCTTCAACGAGCGGTGGGACGGGCTGAACATCCCAAGAAGCTACACGAACCCATATCGGCACCCGTCATTCCGGCGAAAGCCGGAATCCAGTGCGGGCCGAAAAACCCCTGGATTCCGGCTTTCGCCGGAATGACGGGGACTTCGTTTTTGCAACGTACCCAATTCCTACGACGACCCTTTTTACGCGGCAAGCCGCTTGGCGTCCGCCGGCTCGCCTTGCGCCAGGGCCGTCACGATAATTTGATATGCCGATTTATGCCAGCCCCGCCGCTCGGTCCAGCGCAGGTCGCCGCTGTGGCGAGCGAAGGACAGGCGGCCCTCTTTGGCGGCATGGGCCAGGGCGCGGCTCAGTTCCGCTTGCATGTGATCCCCGTCGGCGGTGCAGTCCTCGCCTGGATCGGTGAGCCAGTAGATCAGGGTCAGGTTTTCAAAGAGGCCATGGACCAGACCGGGGTCGGCGATCAATTGAGTGATGCGGCTGGCCTGGAGGGGCGAGGCGGCGACCAGACGATTCACCTCCTCCTTAAGCCGTCGTTGCTCCCCCCGGTGCGGGGCATCGAGCCGCACGCTGAGCACGGTCATGCGGCAGCTGCCTTCATCGCGGCCTTCGAGCCGATGACGTTGTCCGTTGGCAAGCCAGTTCTGGCTCAGGCCTGCGTAGATACGCGCCAGGGAGAAATAGCCGAGGCCCAGGGTGATGGGCGCGGACATGTCCAGATACTCGTTGGAGAAATTGAGGGTGGCGTAGGAGATGGCGACGAAGCTGGCCTGCACCGCCGTGAATACGCTGTCGAAAATTTCCACCCGGGTCTGCTTGGCCAGGGCGATGGCCATGCCCCAGATGAAGAGCAGGCTCATGCCCAGGGTGACGATCATGGGCTGCTCCCGCAGCCAGTCGTCGTTCTTCACGTTGTCGATGACGGTGGCGAGAACTTCCACGCCCGGATGAATCTTGGCCATGGGCGAGGCCTTGATGTCGAACAGGCTGGGCGCGGTGGAGCCGATCACGACGATCTTGCCGGCGAACTGGTCCGGGTGTTCGGGATGCTGGCGCAGCAGGTCACGGTACACGTCGGCGAAGGAAACGTAGTGGTAGGTGAAGGGGCCGCCGCGCCAGTTGATGAGGAAGTCTTGCTGCGCCGTCATGGGGGCGCGGCCCAGGCCCTCGGCCACGCGGCTGGGCATGGAGGGGATGCGATAGCCGCCGTGTTCCAAGTAGAAGGGATAGCGGCGAATCACGGAATCCTTGTCCGGGTCCACGTTGTGGGTGGCGAGGCGGCCGTTGGCAATGGCGGCAGGCACCTGGGGCAGCACCACGGCAATGGGCTTGTCCTCGGTCTTGACGCCGGGCAAGGGCGTGATGCCGGGGAGCATGGAGGGGCGGATCTGGCTCAGGTGGTCGTTGTCCGGAGCCAGGCGCAGCATGGGGAAGTAGGTGTGTTCGCTGCCGGCGACGACCTGATTGAAATAGGCATCGCTCTCGGGCCGGGATACGTCCGGGTCGGAAAAGAGGATGTCGAAGACGATGGCCTTGGGCTTCTGTTTTTCCACCCCGGCGACGAACTCGCCGAATACCTGATTGGGCCAAGGCCAGCGACCGTGATCCTTTGCCATGGCGGCGAGGCTGGCTTCGTCGATGTCTACGATGACGATGTCGGCATCGGGCTTGGCGCTGTGCAGGCGTTTGGAAATGAGCTGATCGAAAATGCGCCGCTCCATGGTGCCCACCAGATGGAGCGCGCTGAAGTCGGCGACGATGAAAAGGGAAAAGACGGCGGCGAGCCAGAGATAAGCCTTGGGACCGAGGCGGCGGACGAGGCGGGCGCCGGCCTGGGTGGCGCGGTTTTTCAGACGATCGACAGTGGTCTTCATTTAGCGGCCGGGGTCTCCATAAAGGGCATAAGGCGCCCAGAAAGCCGGGTGGGCATAGGCCATCACCGGCCGGCCCTTGGCATCCACCGCGACTTCCTTGTCGATGAGTTGCAGCATGGCTTGGCGCAAGGCCTGGGCGCGGGTGAGCTTTCCGTCCTGGGAGAAATGCTCGAACAGATGGCTGACCAGTTGCCGTGCCGAGACGGTTTCCACCGGCCAGTGAGTGGCAAGCACGGCCCGTGCGCCGGCGTAGAAAAAGCCGCGCCCAAGGCCGGAGACGGCTTCCGATCCGCTGCCATCGGCGGCGGCGGTATTACAGGCGGAGAGCACCACCAAATCCGCATCCATGGAGAGTTTGAGCACGTCGTCCAGTTTGAGCAGGCCGTCGCCCAAATCCTTGCCGGGGCGCGGCGAGAGGGCCAGGGCGGGTTGATCGAGGCCGGGCAGATCGCCGGCAACAAGGCCGTGGGTGGCGAAGGCGACGATGCGACGGTGCTTGAGATCGGCGCTCATCACGTTTTGCACGTTGGCTTGGGTGCCGAAGTAAGCGTCCTTCTTGGGATCGGCGGCGAGGGCGGTGGCAATGGCGATGATCTCGTCGCGGGTGTCGGGCAGCGATGCCAGTTGCACGTCGGGCCAGCCGGTGGCGGAGGTGGGCGGCGGCGCATCGGCATTGGTGGCGTTCTCGTCCCAGGTGAGCGCATGACTCACCACCAGATTGCGCGTGCCGCGTGCAGCGAGCTTGATGCCTCGGGACGAGGCGCCGGCGGCATGACTGCCGAAATCAGGATCGCCAAAGCCGAGGAAGGGCGCGCGCTCTGCATGGCCGAAGGGCAGCGCGCGCAGCGTCACCAGGGCGCTGACGGAAGGCAGGTAGGCCACTGCCACCTTGCGTGCGAGCCAGGGCGTGGCGCGGTATTGGGATAGGGCAACGCCGTTCTCGGGCTTGCCTTCTGGCGTGGGTGCCGTGGGCAGCAGGGAGAAGGGAATCTGACCGAGAGATTCGTTGGCGACCACCAGCAAGGTGTCGGCGTTGGCCCAGGCGCTATCTACGGGAGAGAGCAGTTCCTGATACAGGGCCGAGGCGGCCTCCAGGTCGAAGTGCATGGCATTGACTTCCGGCGCACTGGCAAGATCGACAGCTGCGCGCAGGCGCTTGACCTGCTCCGCCACCCAGGCCTTGCCCTTGGGCGAGTAATGGAACTGGAGTTCTCCATTGCTTGCCGTGGCCCAGGAGTACGTGCCAGCGGGCGTTACGTAGACCGAGAGCAGCGCTTCATTGGAACGGAGCGCCTTGCGCGCCGTGGCGATGCTGGCGGGACGGGGATTCACCAGATCGTCGTATTGGGGGAACTGGCGGCGAATGTCGGTAAGGTCGCGCTGCTGCTGTTGCTTGAGGGTGGTGATGCGCGACTCCATGGCGGCGATGACCTTGGGCAACTGCTTCTCCGGCGGAGCGGAGCGCTGGGCGATGAGGTTTTTGTAGACGGCTTCCAGCTCCTCGTCGGCGTCCTGCACCTGCTTGATCTTGACGCCCAGTTCCGGCGTGCCGGCGGCGGCACGCAGGGCCGAACCGGCCACGGCTTTCTGCACGCTCTGCCAGCGGGCCACGTCGGCCACGCGGAAGGCTTCCTCCGTGTCGGCATTGACATGGGCACCACCCACCAGGACGTTGAGATATTCGCCGAGAATCAGGCGCAGACGGGTAGTACGGGCCATGCTGGTCTGCTGTTTGCCGACCACTTTGGAAGGGTCCACCAGCACGGCCACGGCCCGCTCGAATTCCTTGCGGGCTTCAGGCAACTGCGCCCGGCGATGGAGCACGGCAGCCCGGTAGGCCCGGACCTCGGCGGTGTAGTAGTGATCGGGACCGTAGAGGCGCGTCTCGTCCTTGAGCAGGGCATCCGCATCGCGCTGGGCGTCGGCGAGGCGCCCCACGGCCATGTAGGCGCGCACGGAGTTGAGGGTGGCGCCGGAGTAGTCGTCCTCTTCCAGACGCTGGTCAGTGGCGGCAGTCTTGCGGATGTCGTCGAACAGAGTGACGGCGTCGGCGGGGCGACCCGCTGCCACATAGGCGTTGGCGAGCACCTTGCGGGCATGGAGCCGCTCCATGCTAATGGGCGACAGGCCCGCTGCGGCGAGGGCTTTGTCCGACCACTCGGACAGCACCAGGGCTTCAGCGAAGCGTCCACGGTTGGTAAAGACTAGGCTCAGATCGGTCAGCGTAATGCCAGTGACTCGCGCATCGAGGCCATTGCGCGCGAGGGAGGCTTTGAGCACTTCCCTCAGCAGCACTTCGGCTTCGTCCAGACGTTGCAGGGAAATGTAGGTGAGACCCAACCAATGACGGGAGACGTCTACCGAGTTCTCGACCCGTTCCTTCGGTTGGGCATAGAGGCCGACCTTACGACGCAGCTCGTTGTTGCGCACCTCTTCCTGGCCCATGCGGATGGAGGCAAGGAAAGCGCGCTCGGCTTCATCGAAGTTGCCCTGACGGTAGTACCAGTGCCCCCGTGCTCGTTCGACGAAGCACATCCAATTGGCGCGGAAATAGCCGACGTTGCGGCCGTTGAGATTGCGCGCCAGTTCCTCGGCCTTGTCGATGGCCGCCTTGGCGTTGTCCATGTCGCCCAGGGCCGTATAGAACATGGCAATGTGGTGGTAAGGCGGAATCAGCCAGCCGCCCCGGTCCATTTCTTTGACAAAGCCCTCATAGCTGTCGAGGCCGGCACCCAGACCGCGAACACTACGCAGGGCCAGAGCGTAATCGTTGCGCAGGCGGCGATAGGAGCCGGCTTCGTTGGGGTCGCCCGAGGCGTTGCTTTGACGTGCGTAGGCGAGGCCCTTCTCCAGGGACGCTAGCCAGACGGCGCTCTCACCCAGCTCTTCGGCTGCCATGGCGCGCTGGTGCCAGGCCAGGGCCAAGCTGGCTCCATCGCCGTCGGCGGCGATGGGCTTGTCCATGGCGTCGCGCAATTGACGCACTTTGTCGGGATTGGGCTTGTAGCTTTTGAGCAGCAGCACCAGATCGGCAATCGTGGGCGGCGGCGGGGCAACGACGGCAGGAACAGGAGCTGCCGCGCTATCGGGTGTGCCGGTTTGTGCGAGGGCGGCCCCCGCAAGGAGCGCAAGGACACAGGCAACGATGACTTTTTTTCGGCACACGGCGCGGCGGCTCCTTGTTCTTGGTCGGCGAGGAGCCGACGCACTTATGGTGGATCACCACGCTGAGCGGGTGTAGGGATTATCTCAGCTTCATCCCTGTCGTCAGCCTGACGACCGCATAAGTAGATAGGTGACGACGCCGCAAAAGGCATCGAAGAGGAACACCGCGGCAACCCCCTGCCCGACAGCAACCATGGCGGCATTAGGGCCTGCACCGGGAACCCGTGGCGCGTGGAGCCCCTGATGGCAAGCCACGGCGGCGGAGAGCAGGCCGAAGGCGAAAGCCTTGGCAACGCCGGCGGCGATGAACCAGGGCTGAGCCAGATCGAGGATGCGGTCGCCCTGTTCGGCCGCGCTAAACCCATGCAGGGCGGAGCCCAGGACCAGCCCGCCGCCCAGGGACAAGACTTGCATCCAGGCGGTAGTGACGGCAGCCGCCACGCCAGCGCCCAACACACGGGGCAGCAGCACAAAGTCGCGGGGCGGAATGTGCAGCCGCTCCAGGGATTCAAACTCGTTGTGGAGCCGCATCAGCGCCACCTCGGCCGCCATGAGCCCGCTGCTACGGGCCACCAGCACCAGGGCCGCGAGCAAGGGGGCGAATTCGAGCCAGAGAAAGATGAGGCTTGCTTGCAGACCAAGCTGATTGTCGAGCCCCAGAAGCTGGGCCGTGCCGACAAGAACGCCAGTGCCGCCGATCACGGCAAGCAGCGCCAGCAGCGGCATCACGTCGATGCCGGCGGCGCTGACTTGGCGCAGGAGATAAACCCGCAGTTGGGGCCGCGCCAATTGGCCGCTGCGCCACGTCACATGGAGCAGCACTTCAGCGCAACCGGCGACGGGGTTCATGGGCGGAGAGAGACTAGAAATCTAGAAGGTCGTCATCCCGGCGGAAGCCGGGATCCAGGACGGGCCGCAAGAACCCCTGGATTCCGGCTTCCGCCGGAATGACGAAGTTTTAGCAACAGGCGTCCAAATCGAGCGCCGTCATAGTTCTGAATCTGTTCCCGAGAGGCCCCAATCGCTGTACCTGCCTTCTGTTCCAGCCCGAAGACACCTTCGCGAAAATGATGGCGCCCCATACCGAGGCAACTAGGCTTGAGGCGGCACGAAGCCGGAGACCTGATCGGAGCCTTCGCCGAAGAAGTGCTTGGTGACCTGCTCTTGCAGGTACTGACGGGCGCGGGGATCAACTAGGGAGAGACGGTTTTCGTTGATCAGCATGGTCTGGATCTTGATCCATTGCTGCCAAGCCTCCTTGGAGACGTTCTCGTAAATCTTCTTGCCCAGTTCGCCGGGCAGGGGGGGGAAGTCGAGACCTTCGGATTCGGTGCCGAGTTTGATGCACTTAACCATGCGTGCCATGGGGCTTCCTTTCTAATGCGGGGTTCTGGAGGGGAGGCGGGATTCTAGCGAAGTCCGCCGGTCACAAATTTTTTGAAGCGCTTGCTCAAAGGGTTTTGACGAACACTTTCGAGCGGCGTTGCAGGTTATACAGTTCCCGCTTCTGGCTCGGCAGTTCGTCCACGCCGGCTTCGACGAAATTGCGCTCGATGAACCAGTGGGCGGTGCGGGTGGTAAGCACGAAGAGGCGCTTGAGTTTCAGCTTCTTGGCGCGGCCTTCGATGTGCTTGCGCAACTGGTCGCCGTAGCCGGCCCGGCGGAACTCGGGCATCACGGCGAGGCAGGCCAGTTCCGCCGCTTTCTCCTTGGAGAAGGGATACAGTGCGGCGCAGCCGACGATCACGCCGTCGTGCTCCACCACGCTGAAGTTCTGGATTTCCATTTCCAGCAGCTCGCGGCCGCGACGCACCAGGGTGCCGTCCGCCTCCAGGGGAGCGATCACGGCCAGCACGCCGGCCACGTCGTCGGTGGTGGCTTCGCGGAACATGGCCAAGGGCGCCTGAGTCATGACGGTGCCGACGCCAGCCTGGGTAAAGAACTCCATGAGCATGGCGCCGTCGTCGTGGCGGCTGAGGAAGTGCACCCGGCCCACGCCGGCCTGACAGGCGCGCACGGCGCCGGGTAACACCCGGGCGACTTCAGGGGCCTGGGCCACCTTCTTGGTCAGAAGCACTTCCGCTTCCTGGGCGGTGAGGGCATCGATCAGTTCGCCCTTCTTGTCCATCACGCCGGGGCCGTCACCCATGTAGATCAGTTTGTCGGCCTTCACCGCCACGGCCACGGCTTCGGCCACTTCTTCCCAGGCGAGGTTGAAGATTTCACCCGTGGGCGAGGTGCCGATGGGGGTAATGAGGACCACGTTTTCCTGATCCAGATCGCCGCGAATTTCCTCGGCGATCACCTTGCGCACGGCGCCGGTGTATTGGTAATCGACGCCCTCCACCACGCCCACGGGGCGGGAGGTGATGAAGTTCCCGCCGGTGACGCGCAGGAAGGCGCCGGCCATGGGCGTGTTGGGCAGGCCTTGGGAAAGCAGCGCCTCGATTTCGATGCGGGTGACGCCCATGGCGCGCTTGACGCATTCCAGAGCCTCGCCGTCGGTGACGCGCAGACCTTTGTGAAAGCGCGGCTCCAGCCCGCGAGAGCGCATTTCCGCATCGATCTGGGGACGAGCGCCATGAACCAGCACCAGCTTGATGCCCATGGCGTCGAGGAGAGCGATGTCGTGGATCAGCGCCTGGGCTCGTCGGCCATCTTCGTCCGTCAGAACTTCGCCGCCAAAGGCGATGACGAAGGTCTTACCCCGAAAGGCATGGATGTAGGGCGCGGCTTGACGCACCCAGGCGACGAGTTTGGCGTTGCTGTCTTCCACTGCGGCGATTTCCTTTCTGATTACTTTTTCAGTTCCAATTCGATCCGCTCGCACAGGGTGCGCAGCACCTTGATGCGGGCGAAGTTCTTGTCGTTGGCTTCCACCAGGGTCCAAGGGGCGTGGCCCGTGGAGGTACGGTCCACCATATCGCATACTGCCGTTTCGTAGGCGTCCCATTTGTCCCGGTTGCGCCAATCCTCTTCGGTGATCTTGAAGCGCTTGAAGCGGGTCTTCTCCCGTTCCTTGAAGCGCTTGAGCTGTTCTTCGGCCGAAATGGCGAGCCAGAACTTGAGGATGATGGCACCGCGACGGGCCAGTTGATCCTCGAAATCGTTGATCTCGGCGTAGGCCCGCATCCAGTCCGCCTCGGCGCAGAAGCCTTCGACCCGTTCCACCAGCACGCGGCCGTACCAGGAACGGTCGAAGATCACCATGCGGCCCGTGCGCGGCACGTGACGCCAGAAACGCCACATGTAGGGCTGGGCGCGCTCTTCTTCCGTCGGTGCGGCGATGGGCACGATCTTGTAGTTACGGGCATCCAGGGCCGAGGTGACGCGGCGAACGGTGCCGCCCTTGCCGGCGGCATCGTTACCCTCGAACACCAGGATCACGGAACGCTCGCGGAAGCGGGGATCGCGGGAGAGGACGTTAAGCCGTCCCTGCCACTTTTCCAGCTCCTTCTCATACTTGACCTTGGCAATCTTCTGGCTGAGGTCCAGGGTGTTGATGAGATCGCGGCCATCGAGGGCATGGACCAGGGGCGCAGCACTGACGGACTTGGCTTTGGCCTTGCCGTTTTCCTTCTCCAAGTCCAGCCGGTTGCGAATCGCCGCCAACATGTGACGCCCCACGGTGATGGCGCGAAAACGTTCGTCGCTGCCGTCCACCACGATCCAGGGCGCGTTGCCAGTGCTGGTGAGGCGCAGCACATGGCGGGCCGTCTTCACGTACTTGTCGTACTGGCCGAAGAGTTCCCAGTCGTGCTTGGTGACGCGCCAGCGGGTACGGGGATTGGCTTCGAGCTTTTCCAGGCGGGCCTGCTGGCCCTTCTTGGAAAGATGGAACCAATACTTGAGCACCAGGGCGCCTTCGTCTGTGAGCATTTTTTCCAGACGCAGGATGTCGTCCACCGATTGCTCAAGCTCGCTGCGCTTGAGGGCGCTGCGCACCTTGGCGACGATGGGATCGGTGTACCAGTTGCCGACGAAGATGCCGATCTTTCCGCGAGGCGGCAGCGCGCGCCAGAAGCGCCACATGGGCGGCCGCTCGCGCTCCTCTTCGGAAGGCGCGGGGAAGGCTTGGGTCTCGATGTGACGCGGGTCCATCCAGGCGTTGAGCAGATTCACCATCTCGCCCTTGCCGGCGCCGTCAAGGCCGTTGATGAGAACGACGACGGGGAAGCGACTCGACTGCTTCAAATCGAACTGCACGTCGAGCAGATCGGCGCGCAGCTTGGGCTCTTCCTTGCGGTAGGCCTCTTTGGTAATCGTGTGACCCAACTCAGCAGACTCAAACATTCCCCGTTTCTCCTTTTTGGTTTTCCTACTTAACCGTCGCCCCAGAGGGCCATGATGGCCGCCAACGCGGCGAGCCCTGCGGTTTCGGTACGCAGCACCCGCGGCCCCAGCCCCATGAGCTGGAAGCCCGCGCTTTGCGCCATCTGCAACTCAGTTTCTTCAAAGCCGCCTTCCGGCCCCACCAGCAAAGTCACAGCCCCCGAAGGGAGCGGCATATCGCGCAAGCGCACTTGGGCGCCCGGCGCCAGAATCAAGCGCAACTCATTGTCCTGAGCGGGCGTTGCCAGGTATTGCGGCAGATCAAGCACATCGGCAACGAGTGGCAAACGGGTGCGGCCTGATTGCTCGCAAGCGGACTCGGCCACGCTCTGCCAGTGACGAGTGCGCTTTTCAGCCTTTTCGCCCGAGAGGCGCACCACGCTACGGCGGGCGGCCACGGGACGAATGTGGGCAACGCCGAGTTCGACGGCCTTTTGCACCACCCAGTCCATCTTGTCGCCGGAGGGCAGGCTTTGCACCAGGGTGAGGGATAAGGGAGATTCGGGATCGCGCGGATCGAAGGCGTCCAATGCCACCTGGGGCACAGGTTTCAGACGGACGATGCGGGCAGTCCACTCGCCGCCGTTGCCGTCGAAGAGCACGAGTTCGTCGCCCTCCTTCATGCGCAACACGCGCACGGCATGGTGGGCGACTTGTTCAGGGAGATCGATGACGGCCCCTGGGTTGAGGGGCGTGGGGCAGTAGAAGCGAGGCATCGGGGGATTATTCCATAGCCTTAGTAGCACGGCCTGCAATTGAGGATGCTTTGCTGTAGCGAAGTCCGCGCCGGGTGTTCGCCCCGGCGGGCGAGGGCAAAGCCCTCTCCCATGGCCTACGACAGCACCCCCACCTACCCTCCCCCGCCGAGCGGGGGAGGTAACTAGTCACCTCCGCCCTCGGGGCGGAGGAAGGGAGGTGGGCACATTCTTTCAGCTTGCTGCGGCGAGAGCAGCCGCAGCCCCAGCTTCGCCGGCCCTACGGGCTTCCCTCGCTGCGAAAGCCTCGCCGGGCCGGGATCGTAAACTCGCGGCCATGCCGCTCAGACAGCTCACCCGGAAGGCCCCCGTCGAGACTTCCTCACTCGGCGGCTCTGATGGGATTTGAAAAGCTCACATAGCGATCAACGTCATTCCGGCGAAAGCCGGAATCCAGGGGGCGTCCGCCTGGACACCGGCTTTCGCCGGTGTGACGGGGATCGGGTGACGAGCATCCTTCGCTACATCTCGCACTTGCTACGGAGCTCCCTCCCCTTCCGCCGAGCCGCTGATGCGATGCGGGAAATGGGGAAGTCCGGGACCGCGTGTCTGAGCCGCAGGCGAGTTTGCGGGACCGGCCATTTCTCGCTTCGCAGCAGCGGGTAGCCCGAAGGGCCGAGGTGGCGGGGCGCGTTTCTTTGGTGACTTTCTTGCCGCGCAGCAAGAAAGTCACACGCCCGCCGGGGCGGGTCCCGGCAGGGTTGTTATGGCATGACGCCTTGAGGGAAACTCGAAAAGCCCTAAACCTGGATCCCCGCCTTCGCGGGAATGACGGAATTCAGGCCGCCGTATCCCTCACACTCGGCGGCACCCAAATCCCCGAAGGCAGCAACTCCCGCGACGGACGACCCAGGTAATAGCCCTGAGCCAGATCGATGTTGAGCCCCGCCACTTCGTCCAGCACCTCGTGGCCTTCCACGAACTCGGCGATGGTGCGAATGCCCAGCTCTGCCGCCAGGGACTGCATGGACTGGACGAAGGCCCGGTCCTTGGCGCTGTTCATCATGTTGACGATGAAGTCCCCTTCGATCTTCAGATAGTCGATGGGGAAGTGGCGCAGGTAGTGGAAAGAAGAGAAGCCCGAGCCGAAATCGTCGATAGCCAGACCGAAGCCCTCGAAACGCAGATCGTTGAGCAGGCGCTCCAGCATGCCCAGGTTCTTGATCGTGTCGCGCTCGGTGATTTCAAAGACGATGCGATCCGGGGGAATGCCGCTGTTGGCCACGACCGACAGCAGGCTCTTGCCGAACTCGTTGAGCACCAGGGCACGGGGCGACAGGTTGAGGAAGATCTTGCCCTGATGTTTCTGGGACGCCATGACTTCCAGTGCCCGCTCGATGACCAGCGTATCCACCCGATGGATGACGCCGATGCGCTCGGCGATTTCCACGAACTCGTTGGCGCCGACGATGCGGCCATCCAGATCGATACGGCTGAGGACCTCGTAAGCCTCCACCTCGTAGCTCTTGGTGTTGACGATGGGCTGGAAGAAGGGCACCACGCGCTTTTCTTCCAGGGCCTTGATGATGAGCACGCTCTGCTGGGTGATGCCCTTGAACACTTCCACCACGTCCTCGGCAGTGGGCAGCACCACGCGGCCTTTGCCCTCGGCCTTGGCCTTGTACATCATGTTGTCGGCGAAGAGGAACAGGTCCTTGCCTTCGGTGGCGTGGTCCGGGTAGGTGGCAACGCCGATGGAGATGGCGCCGCGCACGATGCTTCCGTCGGGAGCTTCCACTTCCATCTGGGTTGCGGCTTCCAGGATGCGGGCGGCGGTTTCGCCGGCGCCGGTCAAGTCGGTTTCCGGCAGGATCACCACGAACTCGTCGCCGCCGTAACGGGCGAACACATCGCCCAGACGCAAGGCGTTGCGAATGGCATCTGCAAAAGCCACCAGGAACTTGTCGCCAAAGGCGTGGCCGTAGCCGTCGTTCACCAGCTTGAAGTTGTCCAGGTCGATCAGCAGCACGGAGAAGGAGTAGTCGTGGCGCTGGGCGCGGCCCACTTCGTAGCCCATCATTTCCCAGAACACGCGCTGGTTGAACAGGTCGGTCAGGGGATCGCGAGTGGCGTAGTACTCCAGGTCGCGGGTGTATTTGTAGATGGCTTTGACGGAGCCCACCACGTTCATGAGCGTGGAGAGCACGCTGTCCATGACCAGGCGCAGGGTCGAATCGGCGATGGCGTCGGAATGGACACCGATACCGACGATGCCGCCGATCTTGGGCGTATCCACAAAGAAGGCCTTAACCTGGAGCCGCAGCTCTTCCTGGGTCAGCGCCGTGCGTTTGCCATCACCGTCGGCGATGTGGTGGTGAATGCGAATCTCGGTGCTGCCGGCAAAATGAGGATGGGCGGCGATCTCGGCGTTGATGAAACGCTCCACCATGGCACGGGATTCGTCCTCGGGCGCATGGCGCCAGAACACTTCCAGATCGAACAACTCTTCGTCGATCTTGAAGATGGAGAACAGCAGGTGGGCCGTTACCACTTGGTTGATGTCCACCAGCAACTGGCCCACGTATTCGCGCCAGTCGCGCACCACGTCGGAGGTGATGACGAATTTTTCCAGCAGGCCGATTTCGAACTGGAGGATGTCCTTGTCCACGGCAATGTTGCGCACCCGGTCCCGCAGCTTTTCCAGGGCGGCGAAGGCCTGGTCGAATTCGACGATGCCCATGGGCTCGTATCCGGGGGACAGCTTGCGCAGGTCGGTCAGGGTGTTGATTTGCTCGACGGAAGTCTGGAGCCGCCTAAGGGGGCCTTCCACCTTGCGACGCACACGCCAGACCGCCAGCATCGCCAACATCAGGGCAATAGGCAGGACAAAGGCGGCAAGGCGGATGAACTCGCGGCGGCTGGCCTGGAGTCGGGAACCAATGTCCTGCTCCACGTCGATCACGCCCAGCACGTTGCCCACCTGGGCATTCACGTGGCAGCGCAGACAGCGTTCCTCGGCCCGGAGGGGGAACACATAGCGGATGTGGTTGCCGACGGCGGCTTGGCGGGGCAGCCCGTCCGCCAGGGTCTGGCGCAGGGATTCATCCAGGGGCGGCTGGTTGATGGGGCCGAAGCGGGCCTCAACGACAGGGCCGCGGAAAATGCGCAGCTCGAAAGGAGCTTCCTTGGTGGCTTCGTGCGTGGCCTTGATGAAAGATTCCAACTGAGCCCGGCTCCAGCCTGTGCTCATCAGCTCGTACATATTGTTGAACGACAATTTGGCAATGCTGCGGGAGCTTTGCAGGGCCTCGTCCTGAATGGCCTTTTCAAATAATCGATCGAGAACCAGATAGGTGCCGCCAAAAAACAGGACGGACACGACAGCGGAAGCTGCAAGGATGAAGGTGCGTAATCTCAAACCGGATCTCCGGGTTAGAACAAGCAAAAATGGGCAGTACGGAAAAAAGATCAGCCCTAGACGACATGAGGGTTTAAATAACCCTTCTTTCGGACAGGGTACAACATGAAGCCCTTATATGAAGCCTTATGCCTGCTTCATCGAACAGCGCAAACACTGGCGGCAAGCCGCTTCTCTATGACGAAGCGCCTCTGTTCGGCACCGCTGCCCCCGTCCTCGATATTAAGGCAATCCTTACAGCAAATAGCGCAGACCCTAGCAACTAGGGCACATTTCGCCGATAATTGCGGGCTTTCCTTCCGCCTGCGGAAGCCAGTTTCCCCGAACCAACAGCCGAAAGCCGCCCCGTGTTCAATCAAATCACCGGCGCCATCCGCGCCCTGGCCATGGACGCCGTCCAAAAGGCCAACTCCGGCCACCCTGGCGCCCCCATGGGGATGGCCGAGATCGCCCAAGTCCTCTGGATCAACCACCTGCGTCACAACCCAGCCAATCCCCATTGGGCCAACCGGGACCGCTTCGTGCTGTCCAACGGCCACGGCTCCATGCTGCTGTATTCGCTGCTGCACCTGACTGGCTACGACCTCTCCATCGAGGATCTGAAGAACTTCCGCCAGCTCCACTCCAAGACCCCCGGCCACCCCGAGTACGGCTACGCCCCCGGCGTGGAAACCACCACCGGCCCCCTGGGCCAGGGCATCAGCAACGCCGTGGGCATGGCCCTGGCCGAAAAGCTGCTGGCTAACGAATTCAACCGCCCCGGCCACGACATCGTGGACCACAACACCTACGTGTTCATGGGCGACGGCTGCCTGATGGAAGGCATCTCCCAC
>DASUJA010000092.1:0-3962 GCA_036279515.1 Rhodocyclaceae bacterium
AGAGCAACGACCTAGCTTGCGCCCAATCTTTCGATTAGCAATCAATCTTCGATTTCGACCAATTGCAAATCGCTGCTCAACAGCTCGTAAGTGCCTACACCTATCGACTGTTCCGAATTTTTAAAGAACTTGCTGCGTCGCGCTGTTTGTTTCGCGTCAGCAGCAGAGAGATGCAATTATAGGGTGTTTATTCTTCACGTCAACGCTTTTTGGAATTTTTTTCGCTATATCTTCCCATTGATTTAGCTATTTGACATACAACGGCATCCCTAAGTTCTTTTGGATCAAGCACCTCGACGTCGGGACCGTACTTCAAAATATCCATCATCAATTCTTTGCTATCGGAGTACGGCAACTCGAGAACGTAGCTACCGTCTTCTTCGAAGCGTGCCTTCTGGCGCGGGTGCCATCTCTCGGAGGAAACCCATCGCGCCCGCTCCGAAGAAAATCGCAGCGTTGCCCATTGGACCTTCTTGCCGGAAAAGATTCCGTAGCCAGCACCAAGAACCTCGTCCAATGTCCGCTCAGGAACGTTACGCACCGGACTATCAACGATCTCCGCCCGCCGGATGCTGTCTATTGAAAAGCTGCGCAGTTCATTTCGCAGATGGCAGAAAGCATCCAGGTACCAGTTCTCTCGGTAATGGACCAACCGTTGCGGGGACACTTCGCGCTCGGTCGTGGCGTTTCGGCTACGTGCGTAATAGCCAATCAATAGACGCTTTCTGCGCAGTAGCGCGGAGGCGACCACTGCAAAGTGATCCAAGCCCATGGGGCGACCAGCCATGCCAAGGATGCGGATACGCTTTTGAATCTCGCCCAGCTCCCCATCGCCGCTATCAAGTAGAGACTGCAGCCGCTCTTGAAGGGGCGACACATGGGGCGACAGCAAGCCGCCGGTATCGATGCCCGACAGCAGGTGCTGCATGGTTAGCAGCGCGTGGATTTCGGTGGGACTAAACCAGAGGCCGGGCAACTCGTATTGAGCTGCGCCGCGCTGCGTTTGCTCGAGGCAATATCCGCCGCGCTCACGATCCCAAACAATGGGAGCATGGAGGCGGTTACGCATATATTCCAGATCGCGCTTGATGGTGGCGCGAGAAACTCCCAACCGTTCCTCAAATGCTGAGAAAGGAACGACTCGCTGTTCGCTTAGGAGTTGGTCGATCTTATAGAAACGCTCGGTGCGATCCATCGCTCCCAGCGTCCGTCAGATCAAGCCGCGGGAGATGTCGGCAAAGATGTCGTCCACCGATTCCAAACCAACAGCCACTCGCAGCAGACCTTCGCGGATGCCGGCAGCTTCGCGGGCTTCCGGCGAAATGCGGCCATGGGTGGTCGTCGCAGGATGGGTAATGGTGGTCTTGGTGTCGCCCAGGTTGGCGGTAATGGAGAGCAGATGGCAGTTATCCACCACGCTCCAGGCACGTTCGCGGCCACCCTTCACCTCAAAGGCAACGATGGCACCGCCACTCGACTGCTGGCGCATGGCGAGTTCGTGTTGCGGATGGGACGGCAGCCCAGGATAAAAAACGCGCTCCACCATGGGGTGGTTTTCCAGGCGGCGAGCCAGCTCAAGCGCATTGGCAGATTGCGCGTCCATGCGCAGCTTTAGCGTTTCCAGGCCTTTGAGAATCACCCAAGCATTGAACGGCGACAGGGTGGGGCCAGCGGTACGCAGAAACTTGAAGACTTCTTCGGTAAGCGCCTTGCGGCCACAAACCGCGCCACCTAGCACACGGCCTTGGCCGTCCAAATACTTGGTCGCGGAATGGACCACCAAGTCAGCCCCCAGCGCCAACGGCTTTTGCAAGGCGGGCGAGCAGAAGCAGTTGTCCACCACCAGCAGGGCGCCGCCCTCATGGGCAACAGCCGCCACGGCAGCAATGTCCGCCACTTCAGTCAGCGGATTGGATGGGCTTTCCAAAAACACCATCTTGGTCTGCGGACGCAGGGCAGCACGGTACGCGGCCACGTCGGTCGCAGGCACGAAAGTGGTCTCGATCCCGAAGCGGGTCAGGATGTTGGAAAACAGTTGCTGAGTCGAACCAAACACGCTCTGGGAAGAGACGACGTGATCGCCTGCCTTCAGCAGCGCCATGCAAGTCGAAAGAATCGCAGACATGCCGCTCGCCGTGGCCACGCAAGCCTCGGCGCCTTCCAGCGCGGCGAGGCGAGTTTGGAACATCGTCACCGTGGGATTGGTGAAGCGGGCGTAGACGTTGCCCTCTTCCGCACCGGAGAACCGGGCTGCCGCCTGGGCGGCACTCTGGAAGACGAAGCTGGAGGTCAGGTACAGCGCCTCGGAATGCTCGCCGAACTGGCTCCGCTCCTGGCCGGCCCGAACAGCCAGCGTGTCGAAATCAAACTCTTCCATGTCGAAACCTCAAGGCCTTTAGGACTCAGACGCCACCAGATTCAGATCCATCTGACCGCCATCGTCGTCACTACCACCCTTGCTGGGCAAGGAGCGCGCGGCTTCCATACCTTCCAAATAGGCGGGCGTTACATCGCCGGTGACGTAGTGGCCGTCGAAACAGGAAGTTTCGAAGTGGGTCAGGGAAGGATTCACCAGACGCACGGCTTCCTTGAGGGCTTCCAGATCTTGATACACCAAGCCATCCGCACCGATCTCCTGGCAGATTTCCTCATCGTTACGGAACGCGGCGATCAACTCGCTGCGCGTCGGCATGTCGATGCCGTAAACATTTGCGTGACGCACGGGTGGCGATGCGGAGGCGAAGTACACCTTCTTGGCGCCGGCTTCGCGGGCCATCATGATGATTTCGCGGCTCGTGGTGCCGCGCACGATGGAGTCGTCCACCAGCATCACGTTCTTGCCTTTGAACTCCTGGCAAATGGCGTTCAACTTCTGGCGCACGGACTTACGACGGGTCGCTTGCCCAGGCATGATGAACGTCCGGCCAATGTAGCGGTTCTTAACGAAGCCTTCCCGATAAGGAATGTTCAGGGCGTTCGCCAGTTCCATGGCTGAGGGCCGGGAAGAGTCGGGAATCGGGATCACCGCATCGATATCCAGGTGAGGCATGGTGTGACGAATCTTCTTCGCCAGCAGTTCCCCCATCTTCACGCGGGTCTCGTACACGGAGACGCCATCCATCAGGGAATCGGGACGAGCCAGATAAACGTACTCGAACATACAAGGTGCATGCACCGTGCGCTCGGCGCACTGGCGGCTCACAAAGTGGCCCTGCGTGTCGATCAGGATGGCCTCGCCCGGCTCCACGTCGCGCAGCATCTCGAAACCCAGGGTATCCAACGCCACGCTCTCGGAAGAAACCAGATATTCAGAACCGTTCGGCGTTTCATTGCGACCAATCACCAAGGGGCGAATGCCGTAGGGGTCGCGGAAAGCCAACAGGCCGTAACCGGAGATCATGGCAACCACGGCGTAGGCGCCCTTCACGCGCTTATGCACGCCGGCCACTGCCTTGAAGATCGTTTCCGGGTCCACTTGGTAGCGGTTTTGGGAAGCCACTTGCAGTTCGTGAGCCAGCACGTTGAGCAGCACCTCCGAATCGGAGTTGGTGTTCATGTGGCGCAGATCCTGGAGGAACATGTCCCGCTTGAGCTGCTCCGCATTGGTCAGGTTGCCGTTGTGGGCCAGCATCAGACCGAAGGGAGAATTCACGTAGAACGGCTGCGCCTCGGCGGCGTTGTAGGCGGAACCCGCCGTCGGATAGCGGCAGTGGCCGATACCCCAGTTACCCACCAGGTTACGCATATTGCGCGTGCGGAAAACGTCGCGCACTAGGCCGGGGCCCTTGTGCATATGGAACCGACCACCTTCCGCCGTGGCAATGCCCGCTGCGTCCTGGCCCCGGTGTTGCAGGACCTGCAGCCCGTCATAAAGCAGCTGATTGACTGGCGTGGTCGCCACTACCCCAAGAATCCCGCACATATGCAACCTCTATCGATATCTAATTCGCTTTGCCAGGTCC
>DASUJA010000093.1:0-2357 GCA_036279515.1 Rhodocyclaceae bacterium
ATGGATTCCTGAATCAGGGCGCGGGAGGGGCAGGTGCAGACTTCGCCTTGGTTGAAGGCGAACAGCACCATGCCTTCGATGGCCTTGTCGAGGAAGTCGTCGTCACGAGCCATCACGTCTTCAAAGAAGACGTTGGGGGACTTGCCGCCCAATTCCAGGGTAGCGGGAATCAGGTTGGTAGCAGCGGCTTGAGCAATGACGCGGCCGGTGGCGGTGGAGCCGGTGAACGCGATCTTGGCGATGCGCTTGCTGGTGGCGAGCGGCATGCCGGCTTCGCGGCCATAGCCATTCACGATGTTCAGCACGCCGGGAGGCAGCAGGTCGGCGATCAATTCCATCAGCACCAGGATGCTGATAGGTGTGGATTCAGCGGGCTTCAACACCACGCAGTTACCGGCGCCCAGAGCGGGAGCCAGCTTCCAGGCGGCCATCAGCAGGGGGAAGTTCCAGGGGATGATCTGACCCACGACGCCCAGGGGCTCATGGAAGTGATAGGCAACGGTGTTCTCGTCGATCTCGGACAGGGAGCCTTCTTGCGAACGCAGGCAGCCTGCGAAGTAGCGGAAGTGGTCGGAGGACAGGGGAACGTCGGCGTTCAGGGTTTCGCGGATGGGCTTGCCGTTATCCACGGTTTCGGCATAAGCCAGCACTTCCAGGTTGGCGTCGATGCGGTCGGCGATTTTCAACAGAATGTTGGAACGCTCAGTGGCGGAAGTCTTGCCCCACTTGTCGGCGGCGGCGTGGGCGGCATCCAGGGCCAGTTCCACGTCTTCTGCGGAGGAGCGGGCAGCCTTGGTGTAGGGCTTGCCGGTGATGGGGGTGATGACGTCGAAGTACTCGCCCTTGACCGGGGCAACCCACTTGCCGCCGATGAAGTTGTCGTACTTGGCCTTGTATTGGACTTTGGAACCGGGTTTGTTAGGCAGTTCGTACAGCATGTTCTTCTCCTCCTAGAGAGTTCGGAATTAAGTTGCCAACGCAGTTTTCTCAGCGTCTGAATTCCTATACGCAGCAAGCGTGCCAATACGCACAGACGGGTAAAGCACGCGTTAACGTGCCTCAACCACGCGGTTCGCTCCCAGGCCGTCACGCGTGGAGCATCGCAACTTGTTTCAAACATGAACAGTTGCCACGTGACGCAACACAAAATTTGGCCAAACCCGGTTGAAGGTCGGCGATGAAACTGGCTGCGAGAAGGTATTAGCGAATGCGGCTCAGAAGTTTCCGTGTCCTGTTTGCTCACGTCCGCCTGAGAAATTCCGCTGGTGTCCCAAGGTGGCACCAGTGCCGTCATTCCCGCGCAGGCGGGAATCCATGGGCCTCCGCAAAAATCTGGATTCCCGCTCGGGCGAAGCCCGGCCTGTCCTGAGCCTGCCGAAGGGCGGGAATGACGGGTGCGAGGTACGTCGCAATGAATGACCGCTTCCCTATTGCAACGAACACACGACACGCAAAACTCACCGCCTCACCACCCCAATGGCATCGAACCTGCTCTTTGATTGCAGCTTTCCCACCCTGGATATTTCGATGCCCCACATGCTGCAACGCCACACGCCCCTACTCCACTTGGCATCCACTTGCCTCGCCGCCCTTCTGCTTTCCATCACTGGAAGCAACGCGTTCTCAGGCGAATTGCAGCGGGCCGACATCGAGCGGCGCATCCAGCCGCCGCTACGCGTGGGCGAAAAGCTGCGCGAGATTCCCGCGTGGCCCATCACCTCTGAACTGGATACCAGCGGCGAACCGGTGGGCTACGTTTTCGAGTCCGTCGATCTGGCCCCCATCCCCGGCTTTGAAGGCACGCCCATCGACCTGCTGGTGAGCATCGACCGCAAGGGCAACTTCATGGACGTGGAAGTGATACACCAACATGAGCCGGTCTTCCTCGGCGGCCTGGGCGAAGAACCGCTGAGGGAGTTCGTCCGCCAGTACCGGGACAAGAGCCTGCGGCAGGACATCTCCGTGTCCACGGCCTACGGCGGCGGCAAGAGCGAAGGCAATCGCGTGGTGCTGGATGGCATCACCAAGGCAACGGCGTCGGTGCGCATCGTCAATCAAAGCGTGCTCGGCGCCGCCCTGGCCGTGGCCCGCGCCAAGCTGGGCTTCGCCGGCGGGCAGAAGAAAGCCGTCGCCGCCATACGCAGCGATGTGAGCGAACAGCTCTCCATTGCGCAGTTGATCGACAAAGGGCTCATCCGCCGCGCTACCCTCACCAACGCGCAAGTGGAAAAACTTTTCGCAGGGACCGAAGGTGAAGGCCTGGACGATCAGGCGCGCAGCGAACCCGACGGCCAATTCGTAGACGCCTACTTCGCCTGTCTCAACATTCCCAGCGTGGGCCGCAGCCTCTTGGGCGA
>DASUJA010000094.1:0-18511 GCA_036279515.1 Rhodocyclaceae bacterium
GTAGCGCCCGCCAATACCAAAACATCAGCAAGGCCACGCTTGAAGGTGCAACGCTGACCTGGAGCACGACTCTTTCCGACTGGCGCACCTCCGCCACCCTGGATACCCTGGATGCGAAAAACGCCACGACCCATCAGCCCCTGGAGCGACGTGCGAAAGAAAAACTCAGCGTATCGGCAAATCGGGATTGGGGCCTCTGGAATACAGGCATCGAATTGATCAGCGTCGGCCGGCGCTACAGCACGACGACCAACAATGTCGCCGTCCTGCCCATGGGCGGATACACCCTGATCAATCTTTCCGCTCGCTACACCCTTGCGCAAGAATGGGCGCTGGAGCTATCGGCCAACAACATCACCGACAAGCAGTACACAACTGCCCGCGCCAATAGCCTCTACGACTACAACACCCCCGGCGCCAACTACTTCGTCGGCCTGCGCTACCAGATGAAATAATCCTGCCTCCATGCCCACCCGTCGCCGCGCCGCTCTCGTCCTGATCGTTCTCACCCTCATCGCCCTGGCGAGCTTCGCCGTGGCTTTGTCGGCCGGGAGCATTCCGGTGAGCGCGGCGGATTTATGGGCGGTACTCACGGGCGGCGAGGCGGGGTTGGCCGGTGAAGTGATCCGCGGCCTGCGCCTGCCCCGCGCCATGGGCGCCTTTGCCTGCGGCGGTTTGCTTGCGCTGGCCGGCACGTTGATGCAGGTGCTGTTGCGCAATCCCCTCGCCGATCCTTATGTGTTGGGCATTTCCGGCGGTGCATCGGTGGGTGCATTGGGCGCCATGCTGGCGGGGTTCGGGTTGGCGCTGATCAATCTCTCCGCCTTTGCCGGTGCCTTCGCTGCCATGGCACTGGTCTTCGGACTTGCTCACGGCGATAGCAGTTGGACGCGCACGCGGTTGCTGCTCACCGGCGTCATCGTTGCCGCCGGTTGCGGCGCGGTGGTGGCGCTGATTCTCTCCGTCGCGCCGGAAGCCAAGCTGCGCAGCATGTTGTTCTGGCTCATGGGCGATGCGGGCCATGTGGTCAATCCCTGGCCTGCCCTGGCCCTGCTCGCCATCGGCGTTGCCGCTGCCCTGCCCTTCGCGCGGGAATTGAACCTGCTCACTCGCGGCGACGTACTGGCCCATTCCCTAGGCGTTTCCGTGCCGCGCATCAAGCGCGTGGTCTACGGGCTTGCCTCGCTCTTCACCGCCGTTGCCGTCACGACTGCCGGCAGCATCGGTTTCATCGGGCTCATCGTGCCGCATCTGATGCGGATGGCCATCGGCAACGATCAGCGCCTGCTACTGCCTGCCTCGGCCCTGGCCGGTGCCAGCTTGCTGGTGCTCGCCGACACCCTGGCCCGCACCGTCGTTGCGCCTCAACAGTTGCCCGTGGGCGTGCTCACCGCTGTGCTCGGCGTACCGGTGTTCCTCTTCCTCCTAGGTCGCCAACCGGGAGGGCGCTCATGAGTGCCCTGCTCACCACGAAGGCACTGACCGTTTCCATCGGCGGCCACACCGTGTGTGAAGGCCTCGATTGGTCTGTGAGTGCGGGCCAGCATTGGGCCATTCTCGGTCGCAACGGCGCGGGAAAGTCCACGCTGTTGCACACCCTCGCTGGCCTTCACGAAAGCCGAAGCGGCACCATCGCCATAGACGGTCACTCTGCAAATCTGACTTCCCCCAAAGTACTGGCGAAAGTGCGCGGCATCCTGCCTCAGCGCCAGCTGGACCCCTTCGCATCCACCGTATTGGAGACCGTACTGGTGGGCCGCCATCCGCATCTGGATCGCTGGGACTGGGAATCTGCCGAGGATCGCCGCATCGCCCTCAACGCCTTGGAGCAAGTGGGGCTCCTGGACTTTTCCCAGCGCGACGTGCTCACCCTCTCCGGCGGCGAACGTCAGCGCCTCGCCATCGCCCAACTGCTCACCCAACAGCCACGCTTGATGCTGCTGGATGAACCCCTCACCCACCTGGATCTCAACTATCAGGTCGCTGTGATGGAGTTGATGAAGCAGCAAGTCGCCGCCGGCGCCGCCGTGGTGTCGGTGCTCCACGACCCCGGCTTCGCCGCTCGCTACTGCGACCACGCCCTGCTGCTGTTCGGCACCGGAACCTGGCTTGCCGGACCTGCGGACGAAGTGCTCACGGCCCAGAACCTTTCCTGCCTCTACGGCCACACGCTCCACGAACTTACCGACCAGGACGGCCAACGCTGGTTCGTCCCCGCCTGAGATGACCGATACGAACAACGACAAAGACGAACGCCACAAGACGCGCATGGAGCGCAAGAAGGCCGTGGTGGACGACAAGATCGCCGCCGCTCAAACCGAGCGCGGCGTGCTGCTGGTGAACACCGGCAACGGCAAGGGCAAATCCTCCGCCGCCTTCGGTGTGGTGGCGCGTGCCCTCGGCCATCGCCAGCAAGTCGCCGTAATCCAGTTCGTCAAAAGCCGCACCGACACTGGCGAAGAGGCCCTACTCTCCAAACAGCCCGGCGTGCGTTGGCATGTGATGGGCGAAGGTTTCACCTGGGAATCGCAAGATCGCCATCGCGATACCGTGGCCGCCCGTGCGGCCTGGGACTTGGCGCGGAAGTATTTGCAAGATGCCAATGTTTCCCTGCTGGTCCTCGACGAAATGACCTACGCCTTCAAGTACAGCTGGCTCGACATTGACGAAGTGCTCGCCGCGCTCAAGGCCCGCACACCCATGCAGCACGTAATCATCACCGGACGCGGCGCACCTCAAGCCTTGATCGAAGCCGCCGACACAGTGACCGAAATGAACGTGGTCAAACACGCCTTTCAAGCAGGCGTGAAGGCTATGCCGGGATTGGATTTTTGATGTCGCGCTGCCCCGCCCTTCTCGTCGCCGCCCCCGCCTCAGGCCAAGGCAAGACCACCGTGGTGGCGGCCCTCGCTCGGTTGCACACACGCCTGGGTCGCCGCGTCCGCGTCTTCAAGTGCGGGCCTGACTTTCTCGATCCGCAGATTCATCAAGTCGCCAGCGGCACCCCCTGCGAGAACATCGACTTCCGCATGTGCGGCGAAGACGATGCCCGCTGGCGCCTGGCCCGTGCCGCGGAGGATGCGGACCTGATTCTGGTGGAAGGCGTCATGGGCATCCACGACGGCGAACCCTCCGCCGCCCAACTGGCGCGGCAACTGGGCTTGCCCGTATTGCTGGTGCTCGACGCCTCCGCCATGGCCGGCAGCTTCGGCGCCGTGGCCTGGGGCCTCAAGCATTACAAGGACGGCGCCCCCATCAGCGCCGTACTCGCCAATCGCGTAGGCAGCGACTATCACGCACAACTATGCCGCGACACGCTGCCCGACGACATCGCCTGGTACGGCGCCCTGCCGCGCAACAGCGAAGCGGCCATGCCCGAGCGTCACCTGGGCCTGCTGCCCGCCGCCGAAATTGCCGGACTGGAAGCCAGTCTCGACGCCATGGCCGACGCGCTGCTGAACACGCCCGCAGCGCAATTGCCCTCCCCGGTGGAATTCGCCGAGGCCGCCGCGCCGCCGCTACCGCAACGTCTTGCGGGCCGTACCATCGCCGTAGCGAAAGACGCCGCCTTCTGTTTCGCCTATCCGGCCAATCTGGAATGTCTGGCACAACTGGGCGCGGCCCTCGTCTTCTTCTCGCCGCTGCACGATGCCCTGCTTCCCGAATGCGATGCCGTGTGGCTACCCGGCGGCTATCCCGAATTGCACGGCGAGGTCATCGCCGCCAACACCGCCATGGCCGCATCCCTCAAGGCCCACGTGGAAGCGGGCAAACCCCTGCTGGCCGAATGCGGCGGCATGATGGCCTGCTTTGAAACCCTGCACACGGTGGACTGCGTCGAACACAAAACCTTCGGCATCCTCCCCGGCGAAACCCGGATGCAGCGCCGGCTGGCAGGCCTCGGCATGGTCGCTTGCGAACTGCCGGAAGGCCATCTGCAAGGCCACACCTTCCACTACTCCACCAGCACCACGCCCCTCGCACCCATCGCCCAGGCCATCAAGCATCACGGCAAGGGCGGCGAGGACATCTATCGCGTGCAGCGCCTCACCGCCTCCTACATGCACGTCTATTTCCCATCCAATCCGGAAGCCGCCGCAGGACTATTCCTATGAGCCATCGATTCGACGAAGCGGATGTGCAAGCGGTCTACCGCGCCATCGAGAGCCGCCGCGACATCCGCGAGTTCGCGCCCGGACCGCTGCCGGAGGGACTGATGGATCGCCTTTATCGCGCCGCCCACCTGTCGCCCTCGGTTGGCTACATGCAGCCCTGGCGTCTGCTCCACATCAGCGACGTGACCATCAAGGCACGCATGGTGGAGATCGTCGACGCGGAACGTCTGCGCACGGCGGACGCCCTGCCCAGTCGCACGGCGGAATTCCTCAAATTGAAAGTGGAAGGCCTCAAGAGCTGCGCCGAGATTCTCGTCGTCGCCCTCATGGACGGCTGCGACAAACACATCTTCGGCAAGCGCACCATGCCCGAGATGGCCCTGGCCTCCGCCGCCTGCGCCATTCAGAACATGTGGCTCGCCGCCCGCGCCGAAGGCATCGGCCTCGGTTGGGTCTCATTCTTCGAGCCCGCAGCACTCGCCGAATTGCTCAAGATGCCCGAAGGCGCCCAGCCCATCGCCATCCTCTGCATCGGCCCCGTGGCGAACTTCCCTGACAAGCCCTTGCTCGAAACTCTGGGCTGGGGCCAGCGTCTGCCCATGGAACAAGTGGTGTTCGAGAATACCTGGCCGGCGAATGCCAAACCCACGCCGACAGCGTATTGACAGCACCAATGAAATATAAAGATTTGCTGCTACTATCGGTACGCGGCTCCGCGTAGGAGCCCAAAGAAATAATTGGAATCAGGTTCATGCCGCCATTCTCTTGGCGGCATGTGAAACGGGAAGTCCGGTGAGTTGGAAGCAACCAGCAAACCCGGCGCAGCCCCCGCTGCTGTAAGCCTGACGACTTTGCCAAACGCGCCACTGTGCTCACCCACGGGAAGGCCGGCAAAGGAGAAAGAAGGCAAGCCAGAAGACCGGCCCGATTCCAGATGTAGTCGTTGTTATCCATCGGGGTGATGGAACCGCTACCAGATGAATCGGTTGCCGCATCCAGTGCCAGCACCCGTTCCATCACCAGCGATTTTCTCCCCGGTTTTTTGAAATTCACCAACGGTGGGTTGGAGAGGAATCATGCACATCATGGAAGGCTTTTTGCCGGCGAGCCACGCCCTGGGCTGGACCCTGGCCGCAGCGCCCTTTGTCGCCCTCGGCATCCATCGTCTCAACCAGCGCATCCGCGAAAATCCCGAGCAGCGCATGTTGGTGGGTGTCGCCGCCGCCTTCACCTTCGTCCTCTCCGCCCTCAAGCTGCCCTCGGTCACGGGCAGTTGCTCCCACCCCACGGGCACCGGATTCGGCGCCGTGCTCTTCGGCCCCGCCGCCATGGCACCCATCGGCCTGGTGGTACTGCTATTCCAGGCCCTGCTGCTGGCCCACGGCGGCATCACCACTCTGGGCGCCAACGTCTTCTCCATGGCCGTGGTCGGCCCTTACGCCGCCTACGGCATCTTCCATCTGGCGCGACGGATGCGCGGCTCCCTGGCCCTCAGCATCTTCCTCGCTGCCAGCCTTTCCGACCTGCTCACCTACGTCACCACTTCCTTTCAACTGGCCTGGGCCTTCCCCGATCCGGTGGGCGGCTTCACCGCATCCTTTCTCAAATTCGCCGGCATCTTTGCCGTCACACAGATTCCGCTGGCCGTCAGCGAAGGTCTGCTCACCGTGATCGTCCTCAACGCCCTGCGCCGCTTCGACGCGCCTGAACTCCAGGGGCTGCCCATCTTCACGGGCGGTGCAGCGAAATGATTAAGCGCCACGCCAACCTCCTGCTGCTAATCGCCGTGGTGCTGCTCGCCGCCCTCCCCCTGTGGCTGGTGCAGGCGCCCATCGGGCCAGACGGTAAACCGACGGAAATCTTCGGCGGCGCCGATGACCATGCCAGGGACATGATCGCCAAGATCAACCCCGACTACCGTCCCTGGTTCCACCCCTTGCTGCAACCCGCCAGCGACGAGATCGCCTCCCTGCTCTTCGCGCTTCAAGCCGCCATCGGCGCGGGATTCATCGGCTACTACCTGGGCGTGATTCGCACCCGGCAGAAGATGCAGCAGGAACAGGATCGCCATGCTGATTGAGCAATCTGCCTACGCCAACCGCTGGCGTGCCGTAACGCCAGCCGCCAAGGGACTGTTCGCCCTGGGCGCCCTGGTAGCGGCCTTTGTCGCCGCACCGCACCCGACAGCGGGATTGCTCCTGGCAACGTTGGTCGTCGCCGCCACGCTCTTCGGCGCCGGCGTGCGCGCCGCCCATTACGCCCGCATCGCCTGGCCGCCCCTCTCCTTTCTGCTGGTGGGTAGCCTGTCAATGCTGGTCGCCCTGGATCTTCACGGCAATAGCATCGGTCTGCATCTGCAACTCCAGCACGAGGCTTACGTCGTCATTGCCCGCTCCTGCGGCGCCTTGGCGGCCTTGCTGTTCCTGGTAACGACCACGCCCCTCACCGATCTCATCGCCCTGCTGCGCCGGCTGAAGACACCGGAGTTGCTGCTGGACATCATGGTGCTCTGCTATCGGGTGCTGTTCGTTTTTTCCGAAGCGGTACACGACATGCAAACCGCCCAGGCCGCCCGCCTCGGCTATGCCGACACGCGCCGTTCGCTCCATTCCCTCGGCAGCCTCGCCGCCAACCTGTTGGCTCAGGTGTGGCAGCGCAGTCGGGGCCTTCATCAAGCCGCCCTCGCCCGCAACAACGACGGCCCCCTGCGTTTCCTCGCCCCCGCCTATGCTCACGCAGGGCGCGACACGGCTCTTTCCGCCATCGCTGCCGCCGCCCTCGTTGCTACGGCCTTTGGCTTGAGGGGTGCCACGTGACCGACATGCTGCTGGAACTCGCGCAGGTGAGCTTCACCTATCCCGACGGCAGCACGGGTCTGCGCGATTGCTCCCTCGCCATCCGCCAGGGCAGCCGCAATGCGCTCATCGGCGCCAACGGCTCCGGCAAGACCACCCTGTTTCTCCACACCAACGGCCTGCTGCAACCGAACCGGGGAGAACTCCGCTACGCAGGCCAAGCGATGGACTACAAGCGCCACGGCCTGCGCCAGTTGCGCGGCAAGGTGGGGCTCGTTTTCCAGAATCCAGATCGGCAACTCTTCTCCGCCAGCGTGCGCGAGGACGTGTCCTTCGGCCCCCTCAATCAGGGTCTCTCCGAACAGGAAGCCGCCCGCCGCGTCGATGCAGCCCTGGCCGCCGTCGGCATGGAAGACCTTGCCCACAAGCCCGTGCAGAACCTGAGCTTCGGCCAGAAAAAGCGCGTCTGCATCGCCGGCGTGCTGGCCATGGAACCGGAACTCCTGGTGCTGGACGAACCCATGGCCGGCCTCGACCCATCCATGCAGGCGGAACTGCTCGCGGTACTGGAGCGCTTGCACGCAAATGGCATGACCATCCTGCTCGCCACCCACGACATCGAATTCGCCTATCGCTGGGCCGATGCCATCCATGTGATGAAAGAGGGTGCCTGCGTAGCCTCCTTCCCGGGCAACGACCTCGCCAAACATGGCCGCACGCTGGCCGATGCAAGCCTGTCGCTGCCAGCGGTCATCGGTCTACAACAGGCCCTCGCCGCGAACGGCATGCTTGACGACCTGCCACCCTTTCGCAGCAGCGAAGCATTGCTTGCCCACCTAGAACAACTGACCTCCAAGGAAAGCCTCATGTTTCAGCAACAGCACAGGAGCCGCGCCCATGGCCGGTAAAGTTTGGTTCGTCGGTGCTGGTCCCGGAGACCCTGACCTGATCACCGTCAAGGGCCGCAAGCTGCTCGAACAAGCAGGCGCCATCCTCTACGCCGGCTCCCTGGTGGATCAGGCCGCCACGTTGTTCGCGCCGGAAGGCTGCGAGATTCGCGACTCCAAGGACATGACCCTGGAGGAAATGACCGCTTGGCTCGTTGACCAAACCGCCCGCCACGGCACCGTGGTCCGTCTGCAAACCGGCGACCCCGGCCTCTACGGTGCGCTGATCGAAATGACCCGGCCCCTCACCGCTGCCGGCATCGAGTGGAGCGTGGTGCCCGGCGTCTCCTCCGCCTTCGCGTCTGCCGCAGCCGCAGGTGAAACCCTCACACTGCCCGAAGTCACGCAAACGGTGATCCTCACCCGCGTGGCTGGACGCACCCCCATGCCCGAGGGCGAAGACCTGGAATCCCTCGCAGCCCATCGCACCACCTTGTGCATCTTCCTTTCCATCACCCTGCTCCACGAAGTGCAGCGAGCCCTGCGCGCCGCAGGTTGGGCCGAGGATGCGCCCATCGTCGTGGTGCAAAAGGCCAGTTGGCCCGGCGAGGAAAAAATCATTCGCGGCACCCTGTCCGACATCAAGAAGAAGTGCCAAGAGCAAAAGGTCGGTGCCCAAGCCATGATCATCGCCAGCCCTGCCTTGGGTGCCGCCGACTGGGAAACCCTCGCCCGCTCCAAGCTCTACGATCCTTCCTTCTCCCATCGTTTCCGTCGTGCTTCTGTCTCGGAGTAACCCCATGGACGCATCCACCACCCTGCTGCTCGTCGGCCACGGCTCTCGCAATCGCGACGGCAACAAAGAAATCCTCCACTTCGCCGCCCAATGGCGCGAGCGGCATCCCACCTGGCGCATCGAGGTCTGCTTCATCGAGCATGCGGACGTGCTGCTCGACGAAGGCCTCGACCGGGCAGCCCACAACGCCAAGCGCGTAGTGGTGATTCCCTTCATCCTCAACGCTGCTGGCCACGTGAAGATGGAACTGCCCGCCGCCATCGAAGAAGCCCGCACCCGTTTCCCCACCGTGCGCTTCGATTGCACCCGCCACCTGGGCATGGGCCGCGAAATCCTCGCCGTCTTGCAAGGTCAGCTCGACCGGCTGATGAAGGAACTGGACGTGCCCGATCCCCAGACCACCGGCGTGATCCTGCTCGGACGCGGCTCTTCCGATGCGGGCGCCAACGGCGAATTGGCCAAGATGGCCCGCTGGATTTTTGAAGACAACGATCACGAGCTGGTGGACCTGGCCTTCACCGGCGTCACGTGGCCGCGCATCGAAAGCGTGGTGCAACGCCAGGCCAAGCTGGGCATGACGCAGATCTGCATCGTCCCGGTTTATCTCTTCACCGGCGTGCTGATGGACCGCATCAAGGGGCAAGTGGAACGACTGCGTGGCCAGTACCCCCACATCGCCTTCGCCCTCGGCTCGCATTTCGGTTTCGACAAGGGCATCTTCGATCTGCTCGACACCAAGGTCGGCGGCCACGAATTGCCCGAAGGCGCCCTGCTCGAATGCGACGGTTGCAAATACCGCGTGCAGGCGGAAGCCGAGCATCTGCACGACCACAGCCATACCCAGTGCGGTCACGAGCACGACCATCACCACCACGAACCTCTGCCAGCCTGAACCGACATGAGCACGCCAGTCACAACGAACACCGTCACCGAACAACTCACCGCCGCCGGTCAGGCCATTGAGCACGACTCCTTCGCCATCATCGATAGCGAAGTCGGCAGCCACGCTTACCGCGCCGACCAGTGGCCCATCGTGCGCCGCATGATCCACGCCAATGCCGACTTCGATTTCAACGGTCTCACCGACTTTCACCCGAATGCCGTGAGCGCGGGCCTTGCCGCCATCCTCGGCGGCAAGGCCCGCATCGTGGCCGACGTGGAGATGATCTGCGTCGGCCTCTCGGCGCCGCGCCTCAAGCACTTCGGCATGGGCACCCATCAATTCATCTCCGACGCTGATGTTATCGAGCAAGCAAGAGCAGAGAACACCACGCGTGCGGTGCAGGCCATGCGCAAGGCCCATCGGTTGGGATTGCTGGACGGTGCCATCGTCGGCATCGGTAACGCTCCGACGGCTTTGATTGAATTAGTGCGCTTGATCCGCGAAGAAGGCGCGCGTCCTGCCTTGGTGGTGGGCATGCCGGTGGGTTTTGTCTCTGCTGCTGAGTCAAAGGACTTGATGGCGGAAGTGAAGGAAGTGCCTTGGATCGTGATTCGCGGACGCAAGGGTGGTTCGACCTTGGTGGTGGCGGCGATTCATGCGTTATTGGCGTTGGCGGAAGCGGAGCAACGGAAATAAGGCAATGCGGATGGCGTTCCAGAATGTTGACGTCAGCTTTAGCAGGTTCCCTCGCCCCTTGCGGGAGAGGGACAGGGTGAGGGGTATCCGCGCTTCGCGTTCCAACTCTATTCGCATAACAACGTCCGCGCCGGGGCGAACTCCCGGCAACGGCCTGCGCAAAGCAATGCGCTCCCTGTAACTCGTCGCGAGGCCCAGTACCCATGATGGAAAAAACCACCAAGCGCGGCACTCGCACCGGCTTCACCACCGGCGCCAACTCTGCCGCGGCCGCCCGCGCAGCTGCCATCGGCCTAGCGCAGGGCGCAGTGCCAGACACAGTGAACTGCACCCTGCCCAACGGCCAAGTAGTGAGCTTCGTCGTTCATGACGGCAAATGCGACGGTGCCACAGCCCACGCCATGGTCATCAAGTTCGCCGGCGACGACCCCGATTGCACCGACGGCGCCCATCTCACCGCCGACCTGCGCCTGCTGCCGGATCAACCCGGCCAAGTCGTGTTGAAGGGCGGCCACGGCGTCGGCACCGTCACCATGCCGGGCCTCGGCCTCGAAGTGGGCGGCCCCGCCATCAACCCTGTACCCCGCCGCAACATCGAAGAAAACGTGCGCGCTGTCGCGGGCGAGTTGCTGCAAACAACAGGCATCGAAGTCACCATCTCCCTGCCCCAGGGCGTGGAGATGGCGAAGAAGACCCACAACGCGCGCCTGGGCATCATCGGCGGCATTTCCATCCTCGGCACCACGGGCATCGTGCGGCCATATTCCACCGCCGCCTACCGGGCCAGCGTGGTGCAGGGCGTGGAGGTGGCCGTGGCCCAAGGTACCGACACCATCGTCTTCACCACGGGCGGACGCACGGAAAAATTCGTCATGAGCGAATTGCCTCACCTGCCTCCTGCCGCTTTCGTGCAGATGGGCGACTTCCTCCGCTACGCCCTGGACACCACCGTGGCGCAAGGCATCAAGCACGTGGTGATCGGCGGCATGATCGGCAAGCTGACCAAGATCGCCCAGGGCGAAACCATCACCCACGCCAATCGCGCAGAGGTGGACACGGACCTGCTGGCCGATCTGGCTGCGGAGCTGGGCGTAACGAAGGACGTGTGCGACGACATCCGCGCCAACGAAACCGCCCGCTACGCCGGCGAGCGCATGGAAGCCCTCGGCCTCAAGGAAGCCTTCCACCGCGCCTTGGCCGCCAAGGTGGTGAGCACGCTCAGCGAACGCTATCCCGGCAAGTTCGATTTAAAAGTTCTGGTCTGCGATTTTGAGGGCCAGAAAATTGTGGAGTACCCATGACGACAGCAACCCAAGCCGCGATCAAAGAACAAACGATCCCATCCCAACCCAAAGGCGGCTTCGACGGCATCCCCTGCCGCATCATCGGCGTACTGGATGACGGCGCCGCCAGCCTTTCCGCCGCTTCCCTCAAGCATCTGCGCGAAGCGGATTGCGTGGTGGGCGGCAGCCGTACGCTGCGCCTGCTGGCGGACCAGATCAATCCCGAAGCGGAACAGCACGACCTGACCGGCGCTCTCTCCAATGTGCCCGAGTGGGTGCGCGCCACCCAGGACGCGGGCAAGCGCGCCGTGGTACTCGCCACCGGCGATCCGCTCTGCTACGGCGTTGCCGCCTATCTGGCCTCGCGCTTGTGCGTGGAGGCCATCGAGGTGCTGCCCAATCTTTCCACCATCCAGGTGGCCTGCGCACGGCTGAGCTTGGCTTGGCAAGACATGAAGCTCGCCTCGGTGCACGCCAAGGACGCAGGCGAATGGACCGTGGGCGCCGACGCCCGCCATGGCCTCTACGCGTTGCTTCAGGACATCCGCGGCCATGATCGGCTGGCGGTGCTCACCAGCCCCGACAACACACCGGATCGCGTGGCCCGCATGCTGTTGGCCGAAGGCCTGGGCGAGGATTTCCAAATCGCCGTGGCGGAAAATCTCTGCCAAGCCGACGAGCACATTCACGCCAACCTCACCGTCGCCCAAGCGGCAGAGATGCACTTTGCCGACCTCAACGTGCTGCTTCTGTGGCGCGTGACACCCCGCGCAAACCCGGTGGTCATGGGCCTTGCCGACAGCCGCTACGAACAGCGCCACCCGGACAAAGGACTCATCACCAAGTGCGAAGTTCGCGCCGTTTCCCTGGCGCGCATGCAACTGCGCCGCGACAGCGTCGTCTGGGACATCGGCGCCGGCTCCGGTTCCGTGGGCCTGGAAGCGGCCCGCCTTTGCGATCGCGGCCACGTCTACGCCATCGAAAAGAACGAAGACGACTTCGCCATCGCCGGACGCAATCGCGCTGCCTTCGGTGTCTCCAATCACAGCCTGCTCCGCGGCAAGGCGCCTGCGGGTCTCGATCAATGGCCTGATCCAAATGCCGTGTTCATCGGCGGTTCCGGCGGTGAGTTGGAAGAACTGATCGCGCTCATCCTCGGCCGTCTCAAGCCCGGCGGCTGGCTGGTGATGAACTTCGTCACCCTGGAAAACCTGGCCGCCGCCACTGCTGCGCTAGAAAAGATCGGCGCCGCCTGGGACGTGCTGCAACTCCAGGCCGCCCGCAGCAAACCCATCCTCCACATGCACCGCATGGCCGCCGAGAACCCGGTCTGGATCGTCTGCGCGACCCATGCCACCGACAACACCGAAGGAAACGCCCATGACTGATTCCGCCAACAACGCACGCCTGGGCAAGCTCTACGGCGTCTCCCTCGGCCCCGGCGATCCCGGCCTCATCACCCGCCGCGCCTGGTCGCTGCTGGAGCGCCGCGACATGGTGTGGACCTATCCCATCCGCAGCGCGAAGAAGCCCGAGAGCTACGCCCTCGACATCGCCCTGCGTGCCGGCCTCACGCCAACCGAAGACCACGAGGCCCTGCTTTTCCCCATGACTCACGACGAGGAAAAGCTCACCCGCCATTGGCTCAAAGCCGCCGAGACCGTGCTACCGCGCCTGCAAGCGGGCCATGACGTGTTGTTCCTGGTGGAAGGCGATGCCTCCACCTACGCCACCTTCGGCCACCTGGCCCGCACCGTGCGCGCCCTGAATGAGCGCGTGGAGGTGGAAGTGATTCCCGGCGTCAATGCCTTCAATGCCGCCTGTGCCGCCACGGGCCAGCCCCTTTCCGAGCAGGACGACACGGTGGCCCTGGTGCCCGCCGCCTACGGCGTGGCAGCGGTGGATCGCCTGCTGCGGGACTTCGACACCCTCGTGCTGCTCAAGGTGAAACCCCTGCTGGACGACCTGATCGCCTGGATGGAAGAGCGCGGCCTGATCGACCAGTGCGTGTTCATCGAACGCTGCGGTTCGCCGGACGAGCGCATCGTGCGCGACGTGCGCAGCCTGCGCGGCGAGAAGGTCAGCTACTTGTCCCTGATGATCCTGAAGAATCCCCATCGCATTCGCGGCGAGCGGATTCGCGGTTGCCTGAAAAAGAGCAGCCCCATGCCCGAAGTCACGGAGGCCGCGTGATGAGCGATGATCAAGTGCGCGTCACCATCGTCGCCATCACCAAACACGGTGCAGGACAAGCGGCGGATCTTGCTCGGCGCCTACCCCAGGCCGCCATTTGCAGCGCCGAGAAATTCGCCGATGCGTTCAAGGGCTTGAGCAATCCCCTGCGCCTCTATAGCGGCGCTCTGCGCGATGAGATCGAGCCCCTGTTCACCGAGAGCGATCAGATCGTGTTCTTCGTTTCTCTCGGCGCAGTGGTGCGGTTGATCGCGCCCCACTTGAAGTCCAAGGACGAAGATCCCGGCGTCATCGTGGTGGACGACGCGGGCCAGTTCGCCATTCCCGTACTCTCGGGCCACGTGGGCGGCGCCAATGCCTGGGCCGAGCGCATCGCCGCGCTGATCGGCGCCACGCCGGTGGTGACGACCGCCTCCGACGTGGGCAAGACCATCCCGGTGGACATCCTCGGCCGCGAGCTGGGTTGGCGCGTGGAAGCGCCCAAGATCAACATCACCCGCGTCTCCGCCCACGTGGTGAACGGCGAGCCCATCGCCGTGGTGGAAGAGGCCGGCAGCCGCCATTGGTGGACGCGCCCCACGCCCCTGCCCGCCAACATTCATCGCTTTGAGCGCTTCGAGGACGTGGACCTGTCCCGCTTTGCCGCCGTCCTGTGGATCACCTCGCGCGACATTGACGCAGCGACTTGGGAACAACTGAAAGAGCGCCTGGTGATCTATCGTCCTCCTGCGGAACAGGCGCGATGACGTCGACCAAACCCGTCTTCCCCGTTGCTAGCAACGGGGACAAAACAATCGCCCCCTCCCCCGGGGAGGGGGATGGGGGGCGGGCCGTCTCCTGTGCCGCACCGACGGCGAGGGCCGTGGCCCTCGCCGTCGGTCTCGGCTGCGACCGGGGCACGCCCTTCGCCACGGTGAACCAGGTGCTCGATGAAGCCCTCTCGCTCGCCGGTGTGGAGCCGTCGCAACTGGCGGTGCTTGCCACCATCGAGGCCAAGGCCGACGAGGCCGCATTCCTCGAACTGGCCGACACACGCGGTCTGCCCCTACGTTTCTATAGCGCGGCACAATTGGCAGCCGTAGAAGTCCCCAATCCATCGGAGACGGTACGCCGCTACATGGGCACGCCTTCCGTTTCCGAAGCAGCGGCGCTGTTGGCCGCGAATACCAGCATCGGTGTCGACGCCGACGCGCTGATCGTCGAAAAACACAAATTGCGCGGCCCCGACGGCCGCAATGCCACTATTTCCCTAGCGCGGGTCCGCAACCCGGCCGAACTGGATACGAACAGAAGCGGCTCCGGTGATGAATAAGGATGTTTGCCGGGAAAAGGCAATTCGCCCCGCCCCCTCCCTACCTCCCCCTCGCGGGGGAGGCGATTAATTGGCTCACTTCGTTCGATATAGACACAAACACTGAACTCACTCTTTTACTGCCATGAATACACCTTCCGCTACCCGCCCCCTGGGCAAGATCATGCTGGTGGGCATCGGCCCCGGCGCCGTCGAACACATGACCCAGCGCGCTCGCGACGCCATTGCCGAAGCCGACACGGTGATCGGCTACGTCACCTACATCCGCCTAGTGGCGGACCTATGCGAAGGCAAGGAGATCGTCAAGAAATCCATGACCGAGGAACTGGATCGGGCCATCGAAGCCCTGGATCGGGCCAAGGCCGGCAAGAAGGTGGCCCTGGTTTCCTCAGGCGATGCGGGCGTCTACGGCATGGCCGGCCCCACCTACGAAGTGCTGTTCCAAGCGGGCTGGACCCCAGAGAGCGGCATCGAGGTGGAAATCGTGCCCGGCACCTCCGCGCTCAACAGCTGCGCGGCCCTGGTGGGTGCGCCGCTCACCCACGACTTCTGCGCCATCTCCCTCTCCGATCTGTTGACGCCCTGGCCCGTGATCGCCCGCCGCCTGGAAGCGGCTGCCTTCGCGGATTTCGTGGTGGCCCTCTACAACCCCAAGAGCGGACGCCGCACGCGGCAGATCGTGGAAGCCCAGCGCCTGTTCCTGCGCCACCGCAGCCCCGACACGCCGGTGGCCATCGTCAAGTCGGCCTACCGTCCCAAACAGCGAGTCGAATTCACCACCCTGGCACACATGACCGATCAAGACATCGGCATGCTCTCGACGGTGCTGATCGGCAACAGCAACACCTTCATCCGCGCCGGCCGCATGGTCACGCCACGGGGCTACGCCAACAAGTACGACGCCTCGGGTGGCGCCAAGGACGGCGAAAAGGCCGGGCGCTCCTTATCCACGGGCTTGCTGGGGTGGCACCAAGCCATCCTGGAGAGCGGCGATTCCGCCGAGGTTTTGGCCCAGGTTTGGAAGCTGCCTCAGGACTACATCGAAGCCCTGCTCGCCGAGCCTTTGGATGCGGAAGATGCAGGCGCCGAGAACGAGACAGGAGAAGCCGCGTGAGTGAAAAGGTAAAGCCCAAGATCGGCGGCTATCGTCGCCACCTGCTGGTCTGTACCGGTCCCCGCTGCACCCAGGATGGTGAATCGCAAACCCTGTTCGACAGTCTGGGCGAGAAATTCAAGGCCGCCGGCCTCGACAGCGGCGACCTGCGCGTGAAGCGCACTCGCGTCAATTGCTTCGCTGCATGCAAGGGCGGGCCGGTGATGTGCGTGCAACCTGACGGCGTCTGGTACTACGACGTGAGCCCGGAAAACATGGATCGCATCATCGACCAGCACCTGGTCCACGGGACTCCCGTGGAAGAACTGGTTTTCCACCAAGGCCCCCATCATGACGCTCAGTAATTTCGACATCGCCCCCGGTAGCGTGGCCCTGGTGGGCTGCGGCCCCGGCGCCGTGGATCTGCTGACCCTACGCGCCTTGCGCGCCATCGAGACGGCGGACGTGGTGGTCTACGACAATCTGGTCAGCGCCGAGATCCTGGCCTGCACCGATGCCGCAGCGGAAAAAATCTACGTGGGCAAGAAGGCCTCCAACCACGCACTGCCCCAGGAAGAGATCAACGCACTGCTGGTGAAGTTGGCCCAAGCAGGGCGCAAGGTAGCGCGCCTCAAAGGCGGCGATCCCTTCATCTTTGGCCGTGGCGGCGAAGAGATGGAAGAGCTGCAAGCGGCGGGCGTTCCCTGTACGGTAATTCCCGGCATCACGGCTGCGGCTGGCTGCGCGGCTGCGGCGGGCATCCCCCTCACCCACCGCGATCATGCGCAAGTGTTAATCCTCGCCACCGGCCATCAAAAACAGCCGGGGCTCGATCTGGATTGGCCCATGCTCGCCCACCGGGGCCAAACCCTGGTGTTCTACATGGGGGTGAGCAATGCGGCAGAAATCAGTCATCAACTGCAAGCCAACGGCCTGCCCGCCGATACGCCCGTGGCCCTTGTAGAGCGGGGCACTACACCGCGTCAGCGGGTGAGTCGCACATGCTTGGGCGACTTGGCGGCACACATCGAACGGGAAGCCATTCATCCGCCTGCGTTGCTGATCGTCGGCAACGTGGCGAGCATCGAAAGCAATTTGAGTTTGCCTGCCTCGACCTGATCGAGGCAGGGATTGGCAACAGGTGCCCACGAACTTGCGTCGTGGGTGAAACGGGAAGCAGGTGAAAGACCTGCGCTGCCCCCGCAACGGTAAGAAAGTGCGGGCGCTCCACGGCCATCGGGCCAAGCCACTGGACGCAAGTCCGGGAAGGCGGAGCGTCAAAACTTTCAAGCCCGGAGACCGGCCTGTCGTCTAACGCTTTCGCCACTAGGCGAAAGCATTTTCAACTGGCATACCGCGGGGTGCGGAGCCGGCCTGTCGGGGCTACGCCCCCAGCCGACTCCATCCAGTATGCCGTGAATTGGAGTCGCACCATGATGATGTTTTCCCCCTTCCAGGCCTCCCAGCTTTCGCTTTGGCAAGCTGCTCTCATCCGCCGCGTCACGGAAATGGGTCGGGATGCGGACCGAGCACCACGCCTATCTTTCCGCCCCGGTTATGCCGGAAGGCCGAACATGAAACGTCTTCTGATCACGCTCTGCCTCGGCACACTCCTCGCGCCCGGCGCTTGGGCCGAGGAAGACCGCCCAGACATGCACTTCCGCCCCTTCGCGATCGAACCAGGAGATCGGGTGGAATGGGGTCAAGGCCATCTCGTGGCTGGCCTCGACCTGGAACGCCGACCGGAGCCCAATATCCAACACCGCTTCACCATGCCCCTGGAGGCCACCGTCGGCCTACCTGCTGGCTTCGTCGCCGTACTCGCCTTCGATGGCGCGGCACGCACGCTGTTCAACGACGGCGCTACAAGCAGCCAAGGCAGCCGCGAGACGCTGCTCAAATACGCCTTCCCCGAATGGCGCGGCATCCACTTCGCAGTAATGGCGGCCCGTGCCCGGCGCAACAACGATGCCATTCCTATGGACTCCCACGGCTACACGGTTACTTTCGACACCGCTTGGGGAGATATGGGCTTCAGCCAAAGCTGGGATCGCCCCACCCCGCCGGACAACCATGGCGGAAGGGAGATCGGCATCAACCTATTCCGCCTGGGACTGGGCACAGACGGAAAATGGGGCCTCGCTGGCGAAGCACGCCACGTGAATGCTGCAAATGACCAGCGCATCGATCATTGGCTGTTCGGCGTTGCCCGCATCGTAGGCCGTGGCGTACTGGTGGATTTGGCGGTGGGCGGCGAGAGCGGCGACGCCCATGGCCGACGCCTCACCACTGGCGTCGGCTGGTTCTTTTAGCAGTCATGGACAGTGCGCCAACAGCGGCGGGAATGGGCTATCCTTCCGCCCCCGCCGCCTCTTTGGAGTGAAGCCATGACCATGAAACGTACCGACCTGGAAAAGCGCCAGGCACTCAAGCTGGAAAATCAACGCAAGCACAACGA
>DASUJA010000095.1:0-26393 GCA_036279515.1 Rhodocyclaceae bacterium
ATGTCGCACGGAGGACTTTTCGCAAAAATGGCATGGCTCGTCTTCCCGTTCGTGGTGAGGTATCGAACCATGAATGGGCCACCGTGCCGTAACTCGCCCTTCGATACCTCAGGGCGAACGGTTGAGCGGGGTGTAGGCCGCGTTCAAATCGTCACGTCCGAGTCTCGAGTCATCGGAAGGGAGAAATCTTGCAATGACACGCCAGCAGCGAGAGCCCCGAGAGCTTCAAAAATTATCCCGGACAGCAGTGGGCGAAAGCCGGGATCCAGGAAAGGCAGCAAGAACCCCTGGATTCCGGCTTCCGCCGGAATGACGAAGCTTTGTGGTTAGTGCTCAAATCGAACGCCATCGTAGTTTTGAGTCCGTTTCCAACTACAACGTCCAAATCACAGTGTCTGCCTGCGTTTCCGCGGGGCTGCCATATACATCCCGGAGAGCAGTGCGTTTTCGCGAGGAGAGGGCGCCGACTTGCTTTAAGTCGCCAGAAGAAAATCCCGTACCGGCGTGATCTGGGCGTCGCTCATCAAAGTTGGCGCATGGCCCACGCCGGGGAATTCCAGAATCTGCGCACGAGGGCCGCGCTGGCTCATTTCTTCCAGGGTGGCGTTGGAGAGCAGGTCCGAGTCCGCGCCGCGCAGGGCAAGTATCGGGCATTGGATCTTCTCGTAGATGGCCCACAGGTTTAGGTCCATCAACATGGGCGCACCGCGAAAGACATCGCCGATGCCCGGGTCGTAATGGAAGACGAAACCGCTGCCGCCGTTGGGTGCGGGTTTGATGGACCAGCGCGTCATGTGCTGCCACTGCTCGTCCGTGAGCAGGCCGAAGGGCGCGTGCACTTTGCGGATGTGCTCCTCTGCCTCCGCCAGGGTGGCGAAATGGAATTGCTTGCCCACGTAGGTGGCGATGCGGCGCAGGGCGCTGGCGGCCAGCACGGGGCCCACGTCGTTGAGCACCATGCGGCGGATGGGGCTGTCCTGCTGGGAGGCCAGGGTCATGCCGATCAGGCCGCCCATGGATGTGCCGACCCAATCCACGTGATCCACGCCCAGCCGTGCGATCAGGGTCACCATGTCGGCCACGTATTGGGGAATCGCGTAGAGCGCCTTGTCCCGCAGCCAGTCGCTACGGCCACGGCCTACCACGTCGGGGCAGACCACTCGGTAATCAGCAGCCAGGGCGCGAGCGATGAAGTCGAAGTCGCGCGCGTTGCGGGTGAGGCCGTGCACGCAGATCAACACGCGGGGATTGTCGATGGCGCCCCATTCCACATAGCGCATGTGGTGCAGTCCGGCGGGGCTGGCGCACTGCACATGGCCCATGCGTGCCGGCACCAGGCCTTCCACGGCGGGGATGGGCGGGTAGTCGGTGGGCGGAGGAGAAGAGGGCGGGCCGACGGGGACTGTCACCGCGCCTCGTCGTCGGAACAGGGCGGCGAGCGCGCGTTTCAGCAGGGAAGCTTGGGACATGAGGGGTACTCCGAGGATGAGATGGCTATACGCTAACACCATCCTGTTACGGTTCTGGCAGCGGTAAGAGCAACAGCGCCTAAAATCCTGCGCCGTGGATACCGCTGTTGATACCTTTGCTCACCTCCTAACGCCAGAAGCTGGTCTGATTGGCCTGTTCCTTTCGGCCTTCATTTCCGCCACGGTGCTGCCCGGCGGTTCCGAAGCCGTGCTCTTTGCTTTGGTGAAGTTGCATCCTGAGCAACTATGGCCGGCCTTTGCTCTCGCCACCTTGGGCAATGTTCTAGGTGGCATGAGTACCTATGCCCTGGCGCGGCTGTTGCCGGAACGGGTCTTGGAAAAGCTTTCACCGCGTAGCGTGGCTTGCTTGCAACGGCACGGCAGCCCGGCCTTGGTGCTGTCGTGGCTGCCGCTGATCGGCGATGCCCTATGCCTCGCCGCCGGCTGGCTGCGGCTCTCGGTCTGGCCCTGCGTGGCGTGGATCAGCCTCGGCAAGGCGGCGCGTTATGGCGCAGTACTGGCAGGGACCGGGCTGTTCTGAGCCGCGATGGCGTGGGCCGCAACGTGCCACCAATAAACCGTCACCGCAACGCCGGCCAAGGCTAATGCCAGCGCACCGGCGATCCAGAATCCCGCTGCGCCGAGGGCCGTGCCGAACCAGTCCGTGAGGCCCAGCGCCACGCCGCCGGCAAGACCGACACCCCACAAAGCGAAGGCGTAGATCAGCATCGGCGCGGTGGCCTTCTTGTAGCCGCGCAGCAGATTCACGGCCACGGTCTGCAAGCCGTCGCTCAGGTGATAGAGCGCCACCAGCAGAATCAACTGCCCCGCCAGCGCCTGCACCGCTGCATTGGACGTGTAGAAGCCCGCCAGGGAATCGTGGGTCAGGGCCAAGATCAGCGCGAGGGTGCAGGTGCAGCCCATGCCCAAGGCAAAGCCGCGCAGGCCGGCGCGGCGCGCTTCTTCTGGCTTGCGTCCGCCCAGTGCCTGCCCCGTCAGCACGCCTGCCGCATGGCCGATGGCCGTGGGCAGCATGAAACACAGCACCGAAATGTTGCCCGCGATCTGATGGGCTCCGGATACGGTCGGCCCCAGTCGGGCGATGAAGAGGGCCATGAAGGTGAAGGCGGTCACGTCCACCAGAAAGGTGACGCCCATGGGAATGCCCAGCTTGAGCAGCGCGATCAAGGTTGGTCCGTGAGGTTTGCTCCAGCGGCGGAACACGCCGTAGGGCCGGTAGTCATCCCAGGTGGCCCACCAGTGCATGGCCAGCAGAACGGCAACCCAGGCCGAGCAGGCGCTCGCCACGCCGCAGCCCGTGGCGCCCAGTGCGGGGGAGCCCATGTGTCCGTACATGAACACCCAGTTGAGCGGCGCCTTCATGGCGAGGCTCAGTAGTCCCAACACCATGGCGGGCCGAGGCAGGCCCAGGCCCGACGATGCGCTATGGAACAGGCGCAAGGCCATGCCCGCCGGCGCGTACCAGGCCAGGGCCGCCAGGTAGCTGCGTACCTTCAATTCCATGACCGGCGTCAATTGTGAAATGGCGAGCAAAGGCTCCGGATGGAGCAGCAGCACTTCCACGATCAGCAACAAGCCGAAGGCGAGCCACGCCGATTGGCGCACTTCCTCGCCCACCTCCTCATGTCTCCCCGCGCCGTAGAGATGGGCCACCGTTGGCGTCACCGCGAGCAGCACGCCGGTGACGGTGATGAACACGGAAGCGAATATCGACGAGCCGATTCCGATGGCCGCCAAGTCTTCAGGCGAGAGCCGCCCGGCCATCACCGTATCGATCATGCCGTTGGCAATGACGGCGATCTGGGCAATGAAGACGGGCCAGGCGAGACGGATCAGGGAGCGCATCTATGCCGCATCCCAATAGGGTGTTCCGCCGAAGCGCTGCACCAGAAAATCAAGGAAGGCGCGCAAGGCAATGGGAACGTGGCTGCGGGAAACGTAAACGCCCCAGATGCCCAGTTCAGGAGGTTCCCAGTCGGGTAGCAGCGCAACCAGATGTCCATTGCGAATCAAGGGGCCGGCTAGATAGGTGGGCTGAAGGGCGATGCCTGCACCGGCGAGTACGGCTTGGGTCAACACCGAGGTTTCGTTGGCGCTGAGGTTGCCTTTCACCGCCACGCTCATCTCCTCGCTAGGCCCTTCGATCTTGCGCAGGAAGCGCCATTGCCCCTTGCCGAAATTGGAATAGGTCAGGCAATTGTGCTGGGCCAAGTCCGTGGGCGCTGAAGGTGTGCCCCGTCGCGCCAGGTAGTCGGGAGAGGCGCAGACGACGGACCGACAGGGTGCGATTTTGCGTGCCACCAGATTGGGGTCCAGATCCCCGGAAATACGCACGGCTAGGTCGACCCGTTCCTCGATCAGGTTGACCGCACGATCCACCATCAGCATGTCCACCGTAACCTCAGGGTACTGAACCAGGAAGTCCGCTACGGCATTGGCCAGGTGGGCGATGCCGAAGGACATGCTGGCGGTAATGCGCAACTGGCCGCGCGGCACGCTGTCCTGCTGCCCCGATGCGGCTTGCATTTCTCCCGATACGTCCAGAATTTTCCGGCATTGGGCAAGGCAGGCCGTACCGGCTTCGGTGAGGCTCACACGCCGCGTCGAGCGTTGCAAGAGTCGCGTTCCCAGCCACTTTTCCAGTTCCACCACATGCCGGGTGACCATGGCGCGAGACATGTCCAGGCCTTCCGCTGCCGCAGTGAAGCTGCCCCGTTGCGCTACCTCGGAGAAAACCTGCATTGCCGTGAGTCGGTCCATTGGTTCGAGTTATGAAACAAAGAAGCGCACATTCTGCCGTTTATTGGGATGAATTTAGAAATTAAAGTGCGTTCCACCTCAACCGCTCTTGAAAGTGACGCCATGAAAAAACTTCGTTCCCTTGTCTTGCCTGCGCTTCTCGGCCTCTTTGTCGTCGAGCCAAGCTTGGCTGCGGAGCCTGCCGCACCTGTCCTCGACGTCAAGGTCTACAACGCCGATGGCAACAGCTTTCACGTGAACTCCGTGCTGCTCACCGGCAAGACCGATGCCGTCCTGATCGATGCCCAGTTCACTCGTGCCGACGCCCATCGACTGGTGGCTGAGATTCTTGCCAGCGGCAAGAAGTTGAAGGCGGTGTACATCAGTCACGGCGACCCTGATTACTACTTTGGCCTGGAAGTCATCAAGCAGGAATTCCCCGACGTGAAGGTCTATGCCAGCGCCCCTACCGTGGCTTGGATCAAGAGCACGGTGGACAAGAAGGTTGCCTTCTGGGGGCCGAAGATGGGCGCCAATGCGCCTAAGTCGCCGGTGATTCCTGAAGTTCTGCCCGGCAATAGCCTGGATCTGGAAGGCAACAAGCTGGACGTGATCGGCCTCGATGGCGACCTGCCTCAGCGCACCTTCGTCTGGGTACCAGCCATCAAGGCGGTGGTCGGCGGCGTGAATGTGTTCGGCGGTCTGCATCTTTGGATGGCCGACAGCCAGACCAAGGCTCAACGGGCCGCCTGGAGCAAGACCCTGGATCGCATCGCTGCCTTGCATCCGGCCATCGTCGTCCCCGGCCATGCCGCAGCCGGCACGCCTCGCGACATCTCTCAGGTCAAGTACAGCCAGGAATACCTACAGGCCTATGAGCAGGCTTTGGACAAGGCAGCCTCTGCCGCTGATGTGATCGCTGCCATGAAGCAGAAGTACCCCAATGCTCAATTGGGTATTGCCCTCGACATCGGCGCCAAGGTCAATAAGGGCGAGATGAAGTGGTAATCCCTTGCCGGCTGTTCTCGTTGAGAGCAGCCGGTATTTAGCACATCAGGAGAACATACGATGACAACCAAACTCGATTCCACTGCGCTCAACCAGCTGTTTCTCACCGCCCGCAGCTACAACCATTTCACCGATCAGCTCGTGAGCGACGAAACCATCCGCGAGTTGTACGACCTGCTCAAGTGGGGGCCGACCTCCATGAACGCCCAGCCAGCGCGTTACGTCTTCTTGCGTAGCACTGAAGCGCGGGAACGGCTGATTCCCGCGTTGGCCCCCGGTAACGTGGACAAGACCCGCGCCGCGCCCGTGACGGTGATCGTAGCTTCCGACAACGCCTTTTTCGAGCATCTGCCGACCCAGTTCAAGGCTTACGACGCCAAGCCGATCTTCGCTGGCAACGGGGTACTGGCTGAGATAACGGCTCTGCGCAACGGCTCGCTGCAAGGTGCCTACCTAATGCTCGCTGCCCGTGCCCTGGGGCTGGGCTGTGGTGCCATGAGCGGCTTCGATGCCAGCAAGGTCAACAAAGAGTTTTTCCCCGACAGCCAATGGAAGGCGAATTTCCTGGTCAACCTCGGTTACGGCGCTGACGATGGCTTCTATCCTCGCGGCCCTCGTCTGGAGTTCGGTCAAGTGGCCAGTATTCTTTGACATGCCGGTGCGCCCAAGATGAAGAGCAATTTTCAGATCATCAGCGATCACTACGCCGCCTCAGCGCGTGGCGATGTGGCTGCCATGATGGCGGACCTGTCCCCTGACATTCGTTGGACCGAGATGGCCGGCTTTCCTTGTGCAGGCACCTGGATTGGCGCTTCACAGATTATCGAGAAGGTATTCCAGGTGCTGGCGGAAGCGTGGGAAGACTATCGCTTCACGCTAGAGCGCTTGGTCGATGGAGGCGAAGTCATCGTGGGTATAGGTGCTTACTCGGGCACCTTCAGGCGCACAGGCAAGCCCTTTCAAGCGCGGGTCGCTCATGTCTGGCGTTTGGCCGATGGCAAGGTCATCTCCTTTGAGCAATTTACGGACACCTTGCTTGTCGCTCAGGCGATGAGCTGACCGTTCCATTCAATGGGCTGCGATTCCCGCAGCCCATTGCCGCAATTCAGCCAAGTCGCGTTATTCCTTGAGGAGTCTTGCCTTGCCCAACCCTACGCTGCATCACATTTACGACCCCCTATGCGGATGGTGCTATGCCGCCGCTCCCCTGGTCGAGGCCGCCCGCGAAATTTCGGGCCTCGGTTTGATGTTGCATGGCGGCGGCATGATGGCAAGGAGTGCCGCGCAGCATGTGACGCCGGAGCTTCGTCGCTATGTGACCCCCCACGATCAGCGCATTGCGCAACTCACCGGCCAGCCATTCGGCGAGGCTTATTTCAATGGCTTGTTGCAGAACACCGAGGCTGTGCTCGATTCGGCGCCACCTATCGCCGCAATCCTTGCCGCGGACGAAATCGATGGACGTGGCGCCGATATGGTCAAGGCCGTGCAGCGTGCCCATTACGTGGATGGGCGCGTCATCTCACAAAGCGAAACCCTGTCATCCCTGGCCGTTGCCCTGGGACTGGATGCCGTCACATTCAATGCTGCTTGGGAGCAGCAAATGGCAGGGCCGGTCGATCGGCATATCGCTGAAAGCCGCAAGTTGCTGCGTCAGGTGGGAGGCAAGGGGTTTCCAACGTTCGCGCTGGAGACTGCCGAAGGCCTTCGTCTCCTGGATGTGACCCCCTACCTGGGACAGCCGGCACGTTGGCAGGCCATGCTGGCTGCCAAGTTGAGCACTTAGGCGCGAACCTATCCGGGGTTAGAACCCCATGCTCAGATACTTGATCTCGGTGTACTCGTCGATGCCATGGCGGGAACCTTCCCGGCCCAGGCCGGAATTCTTCACGCCGCCGAAGGGAGCGACTTCGGTGGAGATGGCGCCGGTGTTGATGCCCACCATGCCGTATTCCAGGGCTTCGCTCACGCGCCAGACACGACCGATGTCGCGGCTGTAGAAGTAGGCAGCGAGGCCGTACTCGGTGGCGTTGGCCATCTGGATGGCTTCGGCTTCGCTTTCAAAACGGAACAGGGGCGACACAGGGCCGAAGATTTCTTCCCGGGCCACGTCCATGGCCGGGGTGACGCCAGCAAGTACAGTCGGTTCGTACCACGTGCGACCGAGGGCGTGGCGCTTGCCGCCGATCACGGCTTTTGCGCCTTTGCCGATGGCATCTTTCACTAGACGCTCCACCTTGGCGATGGCGTCGCCATCGATAAGCGGACCTTGCGTTACGCCGGCTTCCAGGCCGTTGCCCACTTTTAAGGCAGTCACGGCGGCGGCCAGTTTTTCGGCGAAGGCGTCATAAACGCCGGCCTGCACCAGGAAGCGATTGGAGCAGACGCAGGTCTGGCCCGCGTTGCGGTACTTGGAGGCGATGGCGCCCGTCACGGCTGCGTCCAGGTCCGCGTCGTCGAAGACGATGAAGGGCGCATTGCCGCCCAGTTCCAGGGACAGCTTCTTGAGCGTCGGCGCACATTGGCCCATGAGCAAGCGGCCCACTTCGGTGGAGCCGGTGAAGCTGAGTTTGCGCACGATGGGATTGGAAGTCAGTTCGCCGCCGATGGCCTTGGGGTCGCCGGTGACGACGCTGAACACCCCTGCGGGAACGCCCGCCCTTTCTGCCAGTTCGGCCAGCGCCAACGCGGACAGGGGCGTCTGTTCGGCGGGCTTCAACACCATGGTGCAACCGGCGGCCAGGGCGGGGCCGACCTTGCGGGTGATCATGGCGGAGGGGAAGTTCCAGGGCGTGATGGCAGCGCAGACGCCCACGGGTTCCCGCTGGACGATGAGCTTGCGATCAGCGAAGGGCGATGGAATCGTCTCGCCGTAGATGCGCTTGGCTTCCTCGGCGAACCACTCAAGGAAGGATGCGGCGTAGAGGATTTCGCCCTTGGCTTCGGCCAGGGGTTTGCCCTGTTCGAGGGTCATCAGCAAGGCTAGATCGTCCTGGTGCTGAATCATCAACTCGTACCAGCGACGCAGGATGCGTGTGCGGTCCATGGCCTTCTTCGCACGCCAGGCGGGCAGGGCCGCATTGGCGGCTTCGATGGCGCGGCGGGGTTCCTCGGCGCCGCAATCGGGCACGGCAGCGAGGGTTTCGCCCGTGGCGGGATTCGTGACCGGGAAGGTCTTGCCGCTGTCGGCGCTTACCCACTGGCCGTTGATGTAGCTCGCTTGGCGCAGCAGGGTCGGGTCTTTGAGTTGAAGGGCGGCTTGTGCGGACATGGAAATCTCCGGGGCGTTTGTCGTAGAGGCGGATAGCGAAGCGGTAGACCATAGTCACTTCTACTGCGGCGGTAAATACGCCGATGACTCATACACCCGGCGATAATTCGAGCCGACCCCAACCAAAGGAGAACCCCCATGCGACTGCTGCACACCATGATCCGCACCGGCAACCTGGATAAATCCCTCGACTTCTACACCGGCGTGCTGGGCATGAAGCTGCTGCGCAAGCACGAATACCCGGAAGGTAAGTTCACCTTGGCCTTCGTGGGCTACGGCGATGAAGCCAGCAACTCGGTGATCGAGCTGACCTACAACTGGGGCGTGGAAAGCTACGACCAGGGCAACGCCTTCGGCCACATCGCCATCGAGGTGGATGACGTCTACGCGGCCTGCGAGCAGATCAAGCAGAAGGGCGGCAACGTGATTCGTGAAGCGGGCCCCATGAAGGGCGGCAACACCGTGATTGCCTTCGTGGCCGATCCCGATGGGTACAAGATCGAACTGATCGGGAAGAAGGCCTAACGCGACTTGCAGTTGGAACGAAGCCAGGCGGCGAAAGCCGCCTCTTCCATTTCGCCCGCCGCTAGGGCGAGCATGGTGAGTACGCAATCGGCGTCGCTCGCCATCAATTCGTAGTCATTGAGAACCAGGAATAATTCGACGGCAACGAAGGCGGTCCGCTTGTTGCCGTCGATGAACGGATGATTGCGGGCAATGCCGAAACCGTAGGCGGCGGCTAAGTCGGCGTAATCCGGAACAGGAACACCATAGGCAGCCAGATTTTCCGGGCGTGCGAGGGCTGAGTCGAGCAGTCCTGCATCGCGCATTCCCGAGCCGCCACCGTGTTCTGCTAGTTGCTCACCATGCGCTGCAATGACGACGGCCCGCTCAATCCAGATCCATTGGCTCATTTCGCGAGTTCACGAAGAACGGCGCGGCGCTTTTTCATGATGTCTCGTGCTGCCGCCATTTGACTTTCAAAGGCGGGATCGTGGGGGGTGATGGCGTAGCCGTCGGGCGTTTCGGTGATGAACAGGTTGTCGCCCTTTTCCAGCTTGAGGCGCGCAAGAACTTCCTTGGGCAGGATCACGCCGACGGAATTGCCGATCTGGGTGAGTTTGAGCGTATGCATGGCGGCTCCAAGAGCTTGTTATAACGGACGTAATAATGGTCCCCGCCGCGTACCTCGTCAAGCTTTCAGAGAATCGGAATCTCCCGCCCGTGCTGCTTGAGTTCGGCGCGGCGGGTTTGCCAGTCGGGGCAGATGCGTTCCACTTCTGCCCAGAAGCGGGGGCTGTGGTTCATCTGGCGCAGATGGGCTAGTTCGTGGCACACCACGTAATCCACCAGTTCCAAGGGCATGTGGATCAGCCGCCAGTTGAGGCGGATTCCCGTGTCTCGACTGCAACTGCCCCAGCGGGTGCGGGCTGCGGTGAGGGATAGTGGAGGCAGCTCGTAACCGCCTAGGTTGCCGAAGTGCTTCATGCGTTGGTCGAACACCTCCAGCGCCTTGGTTTGCAGGGCGCGGCGCGTGAGCTTGTCGATGTCCGCCTCTGGTCGGGGCAGCAGTTCCAGCAGCGTGTCGAACCAGCGGAAGCGGTTGTTGCCTTGGCCGATGCGTAGCACTACCTCGCCCCCCAGGATGGGCAGGCGTTGGCCATCGTAGAGGGAAAGGTTGCGCTGCACTTGGCGGCCGGCGTATTCGTCGAGCTTGGTGAGGACCCATTCGCCGTGGCGGCGAATGAAGGCGTCCACCTCCGTGAGCGGCACGCCGCGTGGCAGGCCGACGCGCAAACCCCGTTCGTCGATGCTGAGAGAAATCCGGCGTTGGGATGGCCGCACGGTAAAGCTGACGATGCGGTTGCCAAGCTGGATGTGATGCGCCTTGGCTTGCGCATCCGCAGGCGGGAGCTGAAACAGGGGAAGTTGTTCGGCGGCGCTCATGGCTTCACCGCAGTGAAAATTCTCGATCAGCCCAGGGCGCCGAACAGATCGCCTTCCACCGCAGGCGGCGGCAGGGCGGCCACGGCGCGGCTGACAACTTGTTCGATCACGTCCATGGGCTGTTCGATCAGGTGCCAGTTGCAGCGCAGGCAGTCCACGTCGGTTTGCACCCAGTGGCCGCGGGCGGCGAAGGAAAGGGCCAAGCGCGGGGGCGTCAGTTTGAGCTGGGCGGAATGGCGATGGATGGCCTCAGTCAGCAGATGCTTGGCTTCCCGGCGCAGCCAGGCTTCCGCCGCATCGCGGATTTGGCGCGGGGTAGCTTCCGGCGGCAGTGGCAGGTGCAGGGTGGCGCCGTCCAGTTGAGCGTGCTCGTGCTCCGTATCCAGAGTCAGCGTCACTTGGCCGCCCAGATAGGCGATCACGGAACCCTCGGCCCATTCGCCCTCGTTGGTGGCCTTGTCCGGCCCCAGGCGGAATTCGAGCTGAGGGTTGCGCGGCTTCATGCAGCTTCCTTTTGCTCGCGGCGATACAGATGAGGGCTGATGCGGCGCATTTCGTTTTCGATCCAGGCTTCCACTTTTTGGGTGACTTGCTCGGCGGTGAGGCCCTTGGGATCGATGGCCGGGCCGATGCTGACGGTCACTTGCCCCGCCTTCTTGAACAGGGCGTTCTTGCCCCACACCTCGCCGGAGTTCTGGGCCACGGGCACTACCGGGTAGCCGGATTGCACGCCGAGGAATCCGCCGCCCGCCTTGTAGCGGCGCTTGTGACCAGGGGCAACGCGGGTGCCTTCCGGGAAGATCACGACCCGATGGCCTGCGGCGAGACGTTCCTTGCCCTGTTCTGCCACTTGGTGGAGTGCGTCTTTGCCTGCTTTGCGGTCGATGGCGATCATGGGGTTGAGGGCGAGGCCCCAGCCGAAAAAGGGAATCCAATGCAGCTCCTTCTTCATGACAAAGATGCTGCCGAGGAAGATCTTTTGCAGGGCGATGGTTTCCCAGGCTGACTGGTGCTTGCAGAGCACGATGCAGGCGCCGTCAGGGATGTTCTCGGTGCCGATGACTTTCTCGCGGATGCCCAACACGTTGCGAACCATGAACATGGCTACCGTCACCCAAGGGCGGGAGAGCAGATGGCGCTGCCAGGGCGGCAGCCAGAACAGCAGCAGCAGGACGGAAACGTAGATGGCGGTGAACACCGCCATGACGGCCAGGAAGACGAGGGAACGCAGAATGCTCATGAGAGTAACTGAGTGACGGCGGTGGCTAGGTCCGCATAGATGGGCGTGATGGCCGGCAGTTGAGGGTCGAGGCGGGTCTTCTCACCCTTGCCGGTGAGGACGAGGATCGGTTGCGCACCCACGGCCACGGCGCATTGCAGGTCGCGCAGGGAATCGCCAATCACGGGCACCTCGGAGAGGATGGTGTTGTAGCGAATGCCGATCTCTTCCAGCATGCCGGGCCGGGGCTTGCGACAGTGGCAATCGTCGCCATTGGTGTGGGGGCAGAAGAAGATGGCGTCGATCTTGCCGCCCACTTGGCCCACGGTGCGCAGCATCTTTTCGTGGATGGCGTTGAGGGTGTCCATGTCGAACAGCCCGCGCCCCCCGCCGGATTGGTTGGTCGCAACCACGACTCGATACCCGGCTTGGTTGAGGCGGGCAATGGCCTCAGGGCTGCCGGGAATGGGCTTCCACTCATCGGGCGACTTGATGTAGTGGTCCGAGTCGTAGTTGATGACGCCGTCGCGGTCGAGGATGACGAGTTTCATGGCTTCATTGTGACCAGAGTGAAGGTTCGGCAGGTGAAGAAAACCCGGCGCAAACCGGGTCTTCTTCATTCCTTCGAGTCATTGTCAGGCGGACAGCTTGGACAGATCGGCCACCCGATTCATGGCGGCGTGCAGCGTGGCCAGCAGGCCCAGGCGGTTGTTGCGCAGGGCCGGGTCTTCGGCGTTCACCATCACGTCGGTGAAGAAGGTGTCCACCGGCGCCTTGAGGGCGGCCAGGGCTTGCAGGGAGGCGGTGTAGTCGCCCTTCTCGAAGGCGGCGTCGGCCTGGGGCTTCACGTGGGTCAGTGCGCTGTTGAGGGCTTGCTCTGCGGCTTCTTGAAGCAGGCTGGCATCCACTTGCGCAGCGACGGCGCCATCGGCCTTCTTCAGGATGTTGCCCACGCGCTTGTTGGCGGCGGCGAGGCTGGCGGCTTCGGGCAGCGCGGCGAAGGCGCGCACGGCGGCGAGACGCTTGGCGATGTCGCCGAGGCGTTGCGGGCGCAGGGAAAGCACGGCATCCACTTCCTGGGCGCTGTAGCCCTGCTCGCGCAGGTTGCCGGCGAGACGGTCGTAGATGAAGTCGCTCAAGGCGTTGCTGGCGAACTGGAATTCGCCGCCGATATTTGCGAAAGCAGCGCTAGTGGATTCCAGCAGTTGATTCAGCGACAGAGGCAGATCCTGCTCGATCAGCATGCGGATCACGCCGAGTGCATGGCGGCGTAGTGCGAACGGATCTTTGTCGCCGGTGGGAATCTGGCCGATGCCGAACAGGCCCACCAGGGTTTCCAGCTTGTCGGCCAGGGCCACGACCGTGCCCGCTTGTCCGCGCGGCAGGCTGTCGCCGGCGAAGCGGGGCTTGTAGTGGTCTTCGATGGCGTCGGCCACGTCGGCATCCAGCTTGTCATGCAGCGCGTAGTAGCGGCCCATGATGCCTTGCAGTTCGGGGAACTCGCCCACCATGTCGGTGATCAGGTCTGCCTTGGAAAGCATGGCAGCCTGGTCGGCCTTGCGAGCCAAATCTTCGCCACCGAGCTGTTGGCCGATGGCGCGGGCAATGGCGCAGACGCGCTGCATGCGCTCGCCCTGGGTGCCCAGCTTGTTGTGATAGACCACCTTGGACAGACCGGGGATGCGGTCCATCAAGGACTTCTTGCGGTCCTGATCGAAGAAGAACTTGGCATCGGCCAGGCGAGGACGCACCACGCGCTCGTTGCCGCCAATCACGGCGGAAGCGTCGGCGGGGCGGATGTTGCTGACGATGAGGAACTGGTTGGTCAGCTTGCCCGAGGCATCCAGCAGCGGGAAGTATTTCTGGTTGGCCTTCATCGTGAGGATCAGGCACTCCTGGGGCACTTCCAGGAAGGCTTCCTCAAACTTGCCGATCACCACGTTGGGCCGCTCCACCAGCGCGGTCACTTCGTCCAGCAAAGCGTCGTCGTCGATGGGTTTCAGATTGGGGCCGGCCTTGGCGGCGGCTTCCGCCAGTTGGCGGGCGATCTCGGCGCGGCGGGCGGCGAAGCCGGGGATCACTGCGCCGTCCTTCTCCAACGTTGCGGCGTAGCTGTCGGCGTCGGCGATGGCAACCGGATCGACGCTGGCTTCAAAGCGATGGCCGTGAGTGTTGCGACCAGCTGTCAGGCCCAGCACGGAGACGGGTACCACTTCAGCGCCGTGCAGCGCCACCAGACCGTGGGCGGGGCGCACGAAGTTCACCGTACTCCAGCCGTCGGTCAGTTGGTAGGTCATCACCTTGGGAATGGGCAGCGCGGCGAGGGCGGCTTCGATGGCCTTTTGCAGCCCCTCGGCCAGGGTGGCGCCGGTGGCGACGCTGTCGAAGAACAGCACGTCGGCCTTGCCGTCATTCTCGCGGCGCAGTTGGGGCACCACGGAAGCGCCAGCACCCAGAGCAGACAGCTTCTTCAGCAGGGCGGGCGTGGCGTTGCCGTTGGCATCCAGGCCGACGGTGGCAGGCATCAGCTTCTGCGCCACTTGCTTGTCGGCAGCTTGCGCAGCGACGGCTGTGATGTGGGCAGCCAGCCGGCGCGGCGAAGCGTAGGCAATCACGGCGCTGGCATCGGTGGCGAGGCCTTGGCTCTTGAGGGATTGCAGCAGCGAAGCGGAGAAAGACTCGCCCAGCTTGTTCAGGGCCTTGGGGGGCAGTTCTTCGACGAAGAGTTCGACGAGCAGATTTTTAGTGGTACTCATTGCTTAGTTCCCGTCATTCCCGCGAAGGCGGGAATCCATGGTGGTCGCAAACGTCTGGATTCCCGCTTTCGCGGGAATGACGCTGTAGGGTGATTGGGGGGTGCTCACGCAGCCTTCTTCGCAGCAATCTGTGCCAGCACTTCTTCCGCATGGGCCTTGGGCGCCATGGGGAAGCCGAGGCGGGCGCGGCTATCCAGGTAGGCCTGGGCCACGGCGCGGGCCAGGTTGCGGATGCGGCCGATGTAGGCGGCGCGTTCGGTGACGGAAATGGCGCCCCGTGCATCAAGCAGGTTGAAGCTGTGGGCAGCTTTCAGTACTTGCTCGTAGGCCGGCAGAGCCAGGGCCACGCCTTCGCTCATCAGGTGCTGGGCCTGCTTTTCGTAAGCACCGAAAGCGGTGAACAAAAAGTCCGCGTCGCTATGCTCGAAGTTGTAGGTGGATTGCTCCACTTCGTTCTGGTGATACACGTCGCCGTAAGAGAGGCCGGGCGTCCAGACGAGGTCGTAGACGTTTTCTACTTCCTGCAGGTACATGGCCAGGCGTTCCAGACCATAGGTAATTTCGCCGGTGATGGGCTTGCAGTCGATGCCACCCACTTGCTGGAAGTAGGTGAACTGGGTGACTTCCATGCCGTTCAGCCACACTTCCCACCCCAGGCCCCAGGCGCCCAGGGTGGGGTTCTCCCAGTCGTCCTCGACGAAGCGGATGTCGTTCTTCTTCAGATCGAAGCCCAGAGCCTCCAGGGAGCCGAGGTAGAGCTCAAGGATGTTCTCGGGCGCGGGCTTCAGCACCACTTGGTACTGGTAGTAGTGCTGGAGACGGTTGGGGTTTTCGCCGTAGCGGCCATCCTTGGGACGGCGCGAAGGCTGCACGTAAGCAGCTTTCCAGGGCTCCGGACCGAGGGAGCGGAGGAAGGTGGCGGTATGGCTGGTGCCGGCGCCGACTTCCATGTCGTAGGGCTGAAGCAGGGCACAGCCCTTGTCGCTCCAGTATTGCTGTAGCCGGAGGATCAGTTCCTGGAAGGTGGGTTTGCTCATGGGGGTATCGCTGGGAAATGACGCAAAGGCGCGATTTTACAGGGGAAGTTCTGATTCTGGCCTCATCTTTGCAGCCAAACGGGCAGTGCATTCCTCTTCTTTCGGCCCGGCCCTTGCGAGCCGGGCGGTACGTCAGCGCAGCGGCAGATGAATGTCGGTCACCAGTTCGTGCTCCGGGACCATGGAAATCAGGTTGATGTAGTGGAAGAACAGCGGGTAATCCCGCAATTCCTCGCCGCTGTTCGGGAGCCACTCTCGATAAAGCCGGTAGACCGAACCCAGGAGGGCGCTATGGCTGCCTAGGTGACGCAGTACAGCACAGCGGCCAGCAGGAATGATCTTGTTGATCACGCCCTGCGCGTTGGCCGGTACGGCAGCATCCACGGAACCGCAGATGTCGAAGCGGAAGGTTTCCGGCGGCGTCGCTGTCGGATCGTCGTAAGCGACGCCGAAGGTGCTGGAACTGTTGCACGGGGAAAGGCCGCTGACCTTGCGCCACTCGACGAACCGTTGAGCGGTGGCATTGACCAGTTCCGGCGGTCCCAGGTGTTCCAGCGCGGCGATACGGGTTTCGGGAAAGTCGACGATTTTCACGTCCATGATTTGTTTCCTCTCAATGGCAGGTAGGGGGAACCGCTTTGCCCACGGTTGCCAGGCCGGGTGCTTGCGGAATTGAGAGGGCGTCTGGCCAAAGGTCGTCTTGAATGCCCGAGAGAACGACTCCGGGTTTTCAAATCCGGCTTCCAGGGCAATGTCGATGATCTTGGTTTGGGTCTCGAAAACCAGCCGGTAGGACGCCCGCTTCAAGCGCGCCAACTGGATGTAGCGCGAGACGCTGATGCCGACGTACAGGGAAAACTGTCGGTGGAAATGGAACTTGGAAAAGTTCGCCACTTGGCTCAGGGCCTCCACCGACAACGGTTCATGCAAATGCCCGTGGATGTAATCGAATACCTTCTCGAAGCGCCGCTCGTAGTTTTCAGCCGTTTTCCCAGTCAAACCTCACCTCCTCAATCGGCCGCCACTATGCTCGGTGGCGCCCGTCGTTTCTTGACCGGGATTGCTGTCCTTTAGGAATGGGCGGGCTCGCCAATAGGATGTTTGATTGCCCGTGGAGATCCACGGGCCTGAATCAGCGGGAGCCGCGCGGGCCGCGAGAGCCCGAGGGGGCAGCGGGTTTTTTGCCGCCCGTCGAGGGGCGACGGCGCCCTGGGCCAGCCTTGCGGGGCTCGGCGTAGTCGATCCAGTTGCTGGCGACGCCTTTGGCCGCGCCAGCTGCACCGGCCTTGGGCTTTTTCGGCTTCTTGGGTTTCTTGATGATGGCGCCCTGGGGCCCGGTCATGGGCACCCGGTGATCAGGCTCGAAGCCCTCTTCCTCGTTCCGCTCCAGGGTTTGGCGCGTCAGGGCTTCGATGGCGGCGAGCAAGTCCACTTCGTCGGCGCAGACCAGGGAGATGGCTTCGCCGCTGGCGCCGGCCCGGCCTGTGCGGCCGATGCGGTGGATGTAGTCCTCGGCCACGATGGGCAGATCGAAGTTCACCACCAGGGGCAGGTCGTCGATGTCCAGGCCACGGGCCGCCACGTCAGTCGCTACCAGAATCTGCACCTCGCCGGCCTTGAACCGATCCAGCGCCCGCAGCCGCGCTGGCTGGGGTTTGTCGCCGTGGATGGAATCGGCGCTGATCTGCTTCTTCTGCAACAGGCCCACCAGTTCGTCGACGCCTTTGCGCGTCTTGACGAAGACCAGCACCTGGCCCCAGCCGTTTTGCTTCAACAGGTGACAAAACAGGGCGGGCTTGCGCTTCTTGTCCGTGGGCACCACCCACTGCTTGACGCTGCGGGCTGTCGTGTTGCGCGGGCTGACTTCAACGGACACCGGGTCGTGCAACAGGGGACCGGCCAGTTTGCGAATGGCGTCGGAGAAGGTGGCGGAGAACAGCAGGGTCTGGTGCTGACGGGGCAGAGCGGCGAACACGGCGTCCAGCTCCTTGGCAAAGCCCAGGTCGAGCATGCGGTCCGCTTCGTCCAGCACCAGGATTTGGACTTGGTTGAACTTGATGGCGTTCTGCCGATGCAGATCGAGCAAGCGACCGGGCGTGGCGACCACGATGTCGACACCCCGGCGCAATCGCATCATCTGCGGATTGATGCTGACGCCGCCGTAGAGGGCATAGCTGCGCACCGACAGATTTTCGCCGTAGGTGCGGAAGCTGGCATTGACCTGCTCCGCCAGTTCCCGCGTGGGCACCAGCACCAGGGCGCGGGTGGAGTTGGATGCGACAGGGCCGCCTTCTTCGCTCAGCTTTTGCAGCATGGGCAAGGCAAAGCCGGCGGTCTTTCCAGTGCCTGTCTGGGCGGCGGCCATCAGGTCGCGGCCAGCGAGCACGGCGGGAATGGCCTTCTCCTGGACCGGCGTGGGTTTTTTGTAGCCCTGGCCGGCAAGGGCTTGCAGCAGGGGATCGATCAGGCCAAGGGAGGCGAAGGTCATGGGGGCAACTTGGGGAAACGGACTTCAGGCGTGTCCGGGAGAGCCGGATAGCGCCGGCTCAGCGTGGGCTGATGCCCAGGTCCTGGGTGTACGGATCGGCTTCCGCGTGGAAGGCGATGGGGCCGTCGGGTTCGGAGTGGACGAACTGATGTACGAAGGGGTTATCCGACTTTTCCACCTCGGCGGGCGTGCCTTCGGCTACAACGACGCCGTTATGGATGAAGTAGGCGTAATCCACCACCTTGAGGGATTCGCTCATGTCGTAGGTGACGACGATGGAGGTGATGCCCAGGGAGTCGTTGAGGCTGCGGATCAGGCCGGCGATCTGGTTGAGGGAGATGGGGTCGAGGCCAGCGAAGGGCTCGTCGTACATGGCCAGGGCCGGGTCAAGCGCAATGGCGCGGGCCAGGGCCACCCGGCGAGCCATGCCGCCGGAGAGCGAGTTGGGCATCAGATCCATGGCGCCGCGCAGACCCACGGCTTGCAGTTTCATCTGCACCAGATCGCGGATGATTTCTTCCGGTAGGTCGGTCAGCTCCCGCATGGGGAAGGCCACGTTCTCGTAGACCGACATATCGGTGAACAGCCCGCCGGCCTGGAACATGAGGCCCATCTGGCGACGCATGGCGTAAAGCTCCGTGGAACCCAGCTCGTGGATCACCTTGCCGTTCACCTTTACGCAACCCTGGTCGGGGCGAAGCTGGCCGCCGATCTGACGCAGCAGGGTGCTCTTGCCTGAACCGGAAACTCCCAGAAAGCCCACCACCTTGCCGCAGGGAATCTTGAGATTGACGCCCTTCAACACCTCCCGGCCGGGATAGGCGAAGTGAAGGTTTTCGATTTCGATCAGGTTGTCGGAGCTGCCTTGCATGATGGATCGCCGGATGGGGCAGCGAGGGGCTGCCGATGGAGGAAGCCCCGAATGATAACGGATGCCTCTACTCAACTTGGTGTCGGAGCCGGGGTCCGCGATAGGCGTAGAGGCGGGTTTGACCTCGGGAGCCGTGGAGAAGCGGCCCTGGCCGCCCCGCCAGTTCCCGCCCGACGAGTCTGTACGCCGACTCGTTGAGACGCGGCTTACCTAGCTGCCTACGTAAGGCGGTGGCGTAAAGCCACCCAGGGCTGGCTCCAACTGGGCACCGATGGTCAACAGGTCGTGCTCCTGCCAACGCTTTCCCACCAATTGCAGACCGATCGGGAGCCCATCCTCAATTCCCGCCGGCAAGGCGAGCACCGGGTGGCCCGTGAGTGAAAAGGGCGTGGTCAGGGAGATCGTGGCTTCGAAGTAAAGAACGCGCTGCCCTGCAATTTCCAGGAAAGGCGGTTTGGCGAGCGGGTTCATGGGCCTGCCCGGATAGGGTGCCGTGGGTGCCACCGGGCACAGCAGGCCGTCGTAGTCAGCGAGGAAAGTGTCCAACTGCGCACTGAGGGCTTCTTTCCGATTCAGCGCCTCGTTGTATTTGCGCAGATCAAAGCCCAGGCCCGCCGTAATGGCACGGGTGACGGTGGAGTGCTTCGGCAGCAAATGGCGTGCAGTGAGCAGAAAGTTCCGCTGCCACCTGGGCATTCCTAATCCCACTTCGGCGCCTGCGATCATGCCGAAGGCGTGCCATGCGGCTTCCACGTCAATCGGCGCAGGGCAGCGGACAACGTGATGACCTGCCTTCGACAAGGCAAGGGCGGTGCGTTCGATGGCATTGCGCGTGCGGAGGCAGAGCGGTGTGCCGGCGAAGTCGTCCCACAAGGCGATGCGGAGCGGTCGATCCGGCTGCGGCGTAGCGGGTCGGGCAGGGAAGAATGGCGGCACGGTGGTGTCGACGCCGTCCGGGCCGGCGATCAGCGCGTAGCTCAAGCGCAGATCGGCTACGGAGCGGGCCAGCACGCCCAGGGAGAGCAGATGCCAAACGGAGCGCCCCGTCTTGCCGCCGGCCACGTGAGGCGGCAGATGGGGAATGTGGCCCGTGCGGGGAATGCGATTTTCGGTGGCCTTCAGCCCTGTCACGCCGCAATAGGCGGCAGGGATGCGAATGGAGCCAGCCAAGTCGCTGCCCAGTTCCATCAACGAAAACCCGCAGGCGATGGCCGCCGCCGAGCCGCCGGAACTGCCGCCCGGCGTCAGATCGGGATTCCATGGGTTGCGGGTCAGACCAAACAAGGGACTCCAGCAATGGGGCGCCCCGGCCAGCTCCGGCAGGTTGGATTTGCCCATGAAAATGGCGCCGGCGTCCCGTAGGCGGGCCACCACGGTGGCGTCCCTGTCCGGGCGATAGTTGGCAAGGGGCGCGTAGCTGGCCGTGGTGACCATGTCTCGCGTGGCAAAGACATCCTTGATGGATGCGGGTATGCCATCCAACGGAAGAGTCGCCTGATTTGCAAGGCGACGCCGGTCCGCTTCCCGTGCTTGTTCCAGGGCGGCGGGATTGCGGGTGATTAGGGCGTTGATGGTGGGATTGAAACGCTCGATGCGAGCGAGGCTGGCGGCGACCAGCGCCTCTGCACTGAGCTGGCCTTCGTGGATGGCACGAGCCGCATTCGTGGCGGTGAGCGTGTTGAGGTCAACGGTGAAGGTGCTCATGGTTGTTGCTCCAGCGCGCACAGCCGACGGGCCGTTGCTCGCGTCATGATCGGAACGATCCATCGATGGAAAGGGCGTATCAGGGCGAAGTACCCACGTCCGAGTGGGTTGTGAGTTTTGACCCAGGTGGAAACCGCAAGCCTTGGGCGATGCGGGACACCGCTCAGCAGCAGAGATACGCGGAAGTCTAGGTGCCGATCGTCTTCCCCAAGGACGGCTTCTCGATCATTGATGGCGTAGAGACGAAAGACGCCTATCTGTTGGCCGACGGCGAAGGGCGGTTGGGGTGGGGCGGCGGGGTGGCCGCCCGTCTTGAGGCCCAGGTGCTTCACCAGAAGGTTGCGTAGGGTCATCAGTCGTCGTAGCCAGGACGGCGTTGCCTGAAAGAAGGCGGAGACGACTTGCTCTGGACTGTAGGGGCCAGCGGGGAGCTGGACGGTAAAGCTGTCCTGATAGGCGCCTTCCGGTATTCCAGACGTTAGCAGGGATGTTTCGGCGATATGGTCATGCACTCTGGGCTCCTCGGGGTCGTATGCGACGTGGATTGCACCTTAGCGCCGAGCAGCGCGGTCGTCTTGTATCGAGACGACATGGGGTCAATAGCCCGTGGGGCCGAACAAATTCGTCATGAGCTTGCTATCGGTGCGGTAGGCCCACAAGGCTGGGTCGCCTTTGGCGATGCCATCCATCAACGCGCCCGGTGTGTGGCCGGTAAAGCGCACCAGATCGCGGGTCAGGTGGGCTTGATCGCAATAGCCGCTGGCAGCGGCGACGGAGGCCCAATGCCGTCCTTCACGCTGGCCGCAGACGAAGCGTGCCAGCATTTGGCTACAGCGCAGTTGGTGGCGAAAGGGGCGCAGTGCTTGGCCGTAGCTGGCGATGAAGCACCGTTCGAATTGCCGGGTGCCCAGGCCGAACTGTTCGGCCAAATCTTTGACTGGCGAATTCAGCAGGGACAGGGGAACGTGCAAGCCGGGAGTGCGCGCCAGCATCCGGCGCAGGGCAAGCAACAGGTCGGTGACACTGCCCACCTGTTCAATGGGCGACGTTGCAGCAGCGAGTCCCTTTCGGCAGCGGCCCATCGCTTCGCTGCATGCGGGCGTCAGCAGATCTTCCAACGCGGCGCGGGTGTCCATGAGCTCCAGCGCAGGCAAGCCGAACAGCGCGGAGGCCATGCCCGGTTTAACGCCCATGGTGAGGATGCGGGTGTCCGGTTCGGCATACGCCTTTCGCATTTCCCGAGTGCCGCCGCAAAGATGAATCGTGTTGGCTTCGAGGGCGCGGTTCTGCTCCGCCACCACAATGCGTCCGGACAACACGGTCAGGAGCATGGGTTGCAGGCTTGCCGGGAGTACGTAGTGACCGCCGGGCAAGGCTTTGATGAATGCGCTATGGACGCAATCGACGAGGTCGGGATGAGGCGGAAAGAGGATGTCAGCCATGGCGACGCTTGGGGCGCGGGGCGCCAAGAGTGGGTTTCGTCATGACTTTACACATAGAACGCGCAAGGCAATGACGGGAGCTTAGGCTCTCCGCCAGGGCTGCTCGTCAATGGGTGAGGCGTAGTGCGCCTTGATAGAACGCGAAGCTCACCGCCCAGGCCAGGGCCAGCGGCCAAGCCACGGCCAGCGCGGCGAAGCCGATGCTGCGGGATTCGGCGCGGATGGTGGCGATGGTGGACAGGCAGGGCGTGTAGATCAGGCAGAACAGCATGAAGCTGTAGGCCTGCACCCAGGTGAGGCTGTGGGCGATCTGGCTGGTCAGGGCGTTTCCTTCCAGGCCGTAGATCACCGCCAGGGCACCGATCACCACTTCCTTGGCGACGAAGCCGAAGATCAATGCAATGGTGAGTTTTTCGTCGATGCCCAGGGGGCCGAGCACCGGCTGCATCCAGTGGCCGATCATGCCTGCCAGACTTTCCGGGCCGGCCGGTTCAACGCCCGCCGGCAAGTGGGTCAGCAGCCAGACCAGCACCACGCCGGCGACGATGATCTTGGTGGCGCGACGCAGGAAGTGGCTCACCTCCAGCCAGCCGCGCATCCACACTTGGCGCAGGGTGGGCAGGCGGTAGGGGGGCAGTTCGATGACGAAGGGCTCGTCGGAGCGGAAGGTTTTTTGTCCGCGGAACAGCAAGGCGGTGCCGAAGGCGGTGACGAAGCTGAACAGGTAGAGCGACATCAGAATCCAGGGGGCCACAGTCGGGGCGAAGAGGGCGCCGATGATGAACAGGAAAACCTGCAAGCGCGCCGAACAAAGCGAGAAGGGAATCACCAGCATGGATAGCAGCCGCAAGGCCCGGCTGCGCATGACGCGGGTGCCCATGATGGCGGGCACGTTGCAGCCGAAGCCCATCAGCAGCATGACGAAGCTGCGGCCGTCGAGGCCCATGCGCACCATCAGCGCATCCATCAGATAGGCGGCGCGGGACAGGTAGCCAGAGTCCTCCACCACCGCCATGAAAAAGAAGAACAGCACGATCACCGGCACGAAAGCGGCCACGGTGGAAAGGCCGCCGTAGAGGCCGTCGATGAGGAAGCCCCGTAGCAACTCCGGCGCACCGGCCAGGGCGGGCGTGAGTACGTTGGCGTTGAGGCCGTCGAACAGCCATTTCATGCCGTCCTGAAGCGGCGTGCCGAGCCAGAAGACGCCGGCAAAAACGCAGAACATGGCGAGGAAGAACAGGGGCAGGCCGAGGACGTTGTGCATTAGCACCCGGTCCAGCTTGTCGGACATGCTCTCCGGCATTTGCAGGGGCATGTCCACGGCCTTGCGGGTGAGGGCGGCCACTTGGGCTTCCAGGCGGTCGTCGTCGGCGAGGCGTTCGCGGGCCACGGCGTCATTGCCGGTCGTGACCGATCCTGCCGCGATGCCTTCGCTGACGGTCAACGCCTTATTGAGGGCAGTCAGCATTTCCGGCTGGCCGTGGCCGTACTTGGCGCTGATGGCCACCACCGGCAGATTGAGGCCGGTCGCCAGGGCTTGGGTGTCGATGTGGATGCCCAGGCTGCGGGCTTCATCGATCATGTTCACTAGCACCAGCACCGGCAGGCCCAGCTCGGCCAGTTGCAGGGGCAGCACCAGATGGCGATCCAGTTGCAGGGCGTTCACCGGCACGATCAGCAGATCCAGGGCTTGCTGTTCGAGGAAGTGGCGCACCACCTTCTCGTCGTCCGAGTAGCCGTGGAGATCGTAGATGCCCGGCAGGTCGATCACTTCCACCATATTGCTGCCCACCAGGATGCGGGCAGAGAGCAGGTCCACCGTGACACCGGGCCAGTTACCTACCCGGGCGGAAGCGCCGGTGAGCCGGTTGAAGAGGGTGGACTTGCCCGTGTTGGGCATCCCCAGCAGAGCGACGCGTTTGGCCATTAAATAGGACCTACGCCGGACGCAGTTCGATGCAGGCGGCGTCGCTGCGGCGAATGATGATGTCGGTGCTACCGACCCGCACGTGCAGCGGCCCCTGGAAGGCGCCCTGGCGCATCACCTGAATCTGCTTGCCGACGCGCAGCCCCAGGGCCGAGAGCCGATGGTGCAGGGCTTCGCCGGCGTGGATGGCGCAGATGGCGGCTTGGCGGCCAGGTTGCAGGGAGGTGAGGCGGGTCGTCATGATCGATGCCTTGTTGAGAACTCTTCTCATTATCCGGCGAGGGGCAGGTCTTGGCAAGCCGTTCCGCGGAACGGTGAGTCCCCTGTTGCAATATGGGTGCCTGCGGACGAGGGGGCCATCCTTTTTGCCAAAGGCATGAGCAGGCAGGGGAAAAACAGATCAGGGACGTGCGGCGGCGAACTATGCGCCGGAAACAGACTCCGCATTTGTCGACTTCACGACACGCTTTGCCAGCGAAGGCAGCAGTCCAAGCAAGACCAGCAGCAGCGGGCCGACGTTGCCGAAGCGCACGTAAGGCGTCGCGCCCTGATAGCCCTGGACGTTCACCTTCAAGGCACCCTGAGTGAAGGGAGGCAACACGGCGCTGACCCAGCCGTTGGGCTCGATGGCAGCGGTCATGCCGGTGTTGGTGGCGCGCAGCATGGGGCGGCCCGTTTCCAGGGCGCGCAGGCGGGCAATCTGCAAGTGCTGGGGCTGGGCCAAGGAGTGGCCGAACCAAGCGGTGTTGGAAAGGTTGATCAGCACCGTGGCTGCGTTTTCACCTTGGAGGGCGTCGCGGATTTCCTCGCCGAACAAATCTTCGTAGCAGATGTTGGGCATCAGGGTCTGGCCGTTCCAGGCCATGGGCGCTTGCTTGGGGCCACCCGGCGTGAAGCCGGAGAGCGGGATGTTCACCAGCCGCATGAAGAAGTCGAAGCCCGGCGGCACGTATTCGCCGAAGGGCACCAGATGGCGCTTGGCGTAGCTCTGGGGCTGGGCAGTGTCGGGCGTCAACAGGAAGGCGCTGTTGCTGTAGTTGTCGCCGTCCAGGCGGGCGGCAGAGCCCAGCAGGACGGGGCCGTTGCGGGTGAGGTCGGCCACGACTTCCGTCGGAATCTGATCGAAGAAGATCGGGATCGCGGTTTCCGGCAGCACGGTGAGCTGGGCCGGGTTGTCTCGAGCCAGCCGCACGTAGCTATCGATGGACAGGTACAGCCGCTGGGGGTCCCACTTGAGACTTTGCGGGATGTTGCCCTGGAGCAGGCTGACGCTGAAGGGCGTGCCGACCGGATGGGTCCAGGCGATGGTACGCAGGTCAGCGCCGACGCCGGCAATGATGAGGACGCCTGCCAGAGCCAAGGGGCGGCGGCCCTTTTGCAGCAGCAGCGGCAGTAGTGCCGCAAGCAGGGCAACTAGCCAGCTCAGGCCGTAGCTGCCGACGATGGGCGCGAAGCCGGCCAGGGGGCTCGGCGGCGTTTGCGAATAGCCGAGGGCAAGCCACGGCAGGCCGGTGAGGACGTAGCCTCGGCCGAATTCAGTGAGCGTCCACAGGCTCGCCAGCAACAGTGCGTCGGGCAGCGGCTTGCCGCTTTTGAGGCGGGCGTAGCCGTAACCGGCGAGGGCCGGGTAGAGGGCGAGATAAGCGCAGAGCAGGACGGTGGCAAGGGCCGCGATGGGCAGCGGCATGTCGCCCACGTCATGGAGGCTCACGTAAATCCAGGACACGCCGGTGAGGAAGAAACCCAGGCCCCAGGCGTAGCCGAGCAGCACCGCGCGGCGCACGGTGGCGCCTTCCCACAGCTTGAAGAGCACCGCCAACGTAATGATGGGCAGCGGAAACAACTCGGCGGGCGCGAAGCCAGCCACGGTGGTTGCGCCTAAGAGGGCGGCGGCGCCCAGGCGCCGCTTCATGCGTGGTTGGCTTCTGCCGTCAGGGGCAGGGTGCGTTGCTGATCCACCAGCAAGGTATGCACGCGACGGCTGTCGGCGCGCAGCACGGTGATGCGCAGGTTATCCAGTTGCACCACTTCGTTGCGCTTGGGCAGACGGCCCAGGTGCTGGATGACCAGGCCACCGATGGTGTCCACGTCTTCGTCGGAGAGCTTTGTGCCGAAAGCTTCGTTGAAGTCCTCGATCTCGGTGACGGCCTTGACCCGGTAGCGGCCCAGGTTGTCGAGCACGATGTTGCCGGCGGTTTCGTCGAAGTCGTATTCGTCTTCGATGTCGCCGACGATCTGCTCCAGCACGTCTTCGATGGTGACCATGCCGGCCACGCCGCCGTATTCGTCCACCACGATGGCCATGTGGTTGCGGCTGGCGCGGAACTCCCGCAGCAGCACGTTGAGGCGCTTCGATTCGGGGATGAAGATGGCGGGGCGCAGGGTGTCGCGCAGGTCGAATTCCTTGCCGGCGAAGTAGCGCAGCAGGTCCTTCGCCAGGAGGATGCCGATCACGTCATCCTTGTTTTCGTCGATGGCGGGGAAGCGGGAGTGG
>DASUJA010000096.1:0-5463 GCA_036279515.1 Rhodocyclaceae bacterium
GGATGAATTGACCGAAATGACTGGTATCTCCGAAGAGGAAGCCAAACAATTGATTACTCACGCACGAGCCCACTGGTTTGCGGGTGAGGCTTAAAGGGGAACGACAACAATGGCACAGATGAGCGTTGCCCAATTTGCAACCGAACTAAAAATGCCCACCACGGCCCTGCTGGAGCAGTTGGCCAAGGCCGGCGTGGAAAAGGCAGCGTCTAACGACCTGCTGACCGAACAGGACAAGACCAAGCTGCTGGATTTTCTGCGTCGTTCCCACGGTGATGCGGCTGCTAAGTCCAAAATCACTCTGACGCGCAAGCAAACTAGCGAAATCAAGGCTGCCGACGCTACGGGCCGCTCCCGCACCATCCAGGTGGAAGTGCGCAAGAAGCGCGTGCTGGTGAAGCGCGATGAGACTGCTCCGGCTGCTGAGTTGACTCCTGCACCCGCAGTGCCGCTTGTTCCCGAAGTTGCCGCCGTTCCTCCTGCTCCGGTGGTCGAGGAAGTGCCCGTGGCACCTGTTGTGGTTGAGGCTCCTGCTCCGGCTTCTGAGCCCGTGCCTGAACCCGTGGTCGTGGAAGCAGCTCCGGCTCCCGAGCCTGAAGTCAAACAGCCCGAGCCCGAGGTGAAAAAGCCCGAACCCGAAGTCAAGAAGGCCGAACCCGAAGTGAAAAAGGCAGCGCCCGCCGTTGCCGCAGAAGGCAAGCCCGCTGGCGCTCCTGTGAAAAAGGTTACCCGCGTGGTGGTGCCTTCCGTCATCGACGAAAAGCAGCGTGCCATCCGCGAAGAAGAAGCTCGTCGTGGAGCTCAACTGGCTGCAATTCAGGCCGCTGAAATCAAGGCGCGTCAGGAGCGCGAAGCCCGTGCGCGTGAAGAGGCTGATCGCCGCCTCAAGGCGCAGCAAGAAGAACTGGCTCGCAAAAACGCGGCTCCTGCTGCCGAAGCGCCCACCGGCACTTTGCATCGTCCGGCTACCAAGCCTGCTGCTGAGAAGAAAACTGCGGACAAGAAGCCCGCAAGTACTTGGAAGGACGATGCTGCCAAGAAGCGCGGTATCAAGACTCGCGGCGATTCCGGCGGTGGTACCGGCGGCTGGCGTGGCGGTCCCAAGGGACGCCATGGTCGTCATGGTCAGGAAGAAAATCGTTCTGCACCCATGCAGGTGGAAGCCGTTGTGCGTGAAGTGCACGTGCCGGAAACCATCAGCGTCGCCGATCTGGCTCACAAGATGTCCGTCAAGGCTGCGGAGGTCATCAAGACTCTGATGAAGATGGGCATGATGGTCACCATCAACCAGCAGCTGGACCAGGAGACCGCCATGATTGTGGTGGAAGAGCTGGGTCACAAGGCCTTCGCCGCCAAGCTGGACGATCCCGATGCCTTCCTCGATGAAGCGCACGAGGAGCATAAAGATATCGAGGCGCTGCCCCGTCCTCCCGTGGTTACCGTCATGGGCCACGTGGACCACGGTAAGACCTCTCTGTTGGACTACATCCGCCGCGCAAAGGTGGCTGCGGGCGAAGCCGGCGGCATTACTCAGCACATCGGCGCGTATCACGTGGAAACGGATCGTGGTGTTATCACCTTCCTTGACACCCCGGGTCATGAAGCCTTTACGGCCATGCGTGCTCGCGGTGCCAAAGCCACCGACTTGGTGATTCTGGTGGTGGCTGCCGACGACGGTGTGATGCCCCAGACCAAGGAAGCAATCCATCACGCCAAGGCCGCAGGTGTGCCTTTGGTGGTGGCGATCAACAAGATCGACAAGCCCGATTCCAACCCCGACCGTGTCAAGCAGGAACTGGTTGCCGAGGGCGTCGTGCCGGAAGAATACGGCGGCGACTCTCCCTTCATCCCTGTGTCGGCCAAGACTGGTGCCGGTATCGACAGTCTGCTCGAAAACGTGCTGCTGCAAGCCGAAGTGCTGGAACTGACCGCGCCCAAGGACGCTCCTGCCAAGGGTCTCGTCATCGAAGCCCGTCTGGACAAGGGTAAAGGCCCTGTTGCCACAGTGATGGTTCAATCTGGCACTCTGCGTCAAGGCGACGTGCTGCTGGCCGGCCACGTGTATGGTCGCGTCCGCGCCATGCTGGACGAGAACGGCAAGCCCATCAAGGAAGCTGGTCCCTCCATCCCCGTGGAAATCCAAGGTCTGTCCGACGTGCCTGCAGCGGGTGACGAAGCCATCGCATTGGCCGACGAACGCAAGGCCCGTGAAATCGCGCTGTTCCGCCAGGGCAAGTTCCGCGATGTGCGCCTGGCCAAGCAGCAAGCCGCCAAGCTCGAATCCATCTTTGAACAGATGGGCGAGGGCGAGGTCAAGATGCTGCCCCTTATCGTCAAGGCTGACGTGCAAGGCTCCCAGGAAGCGCTGGTCCAGTCCCTGCAAAAATTGTCTACGGACGAGGTCAAGGTCAACGTCATCCACGCTGCCGTGGGTGCCATCAGCGAATCCGACGTCAATTTGGCGTCTGCTTCCAAGGCGGTCATCATCGGCTTCAACACGCGCGCCGATGCGGGCTCACGCAAGCTGGCAGAGAACCTGGGCGTGGATATCCGCTACTACAACATCATCTATGACGCTGTGGATGAAGTGAAGGCAGCCCTGTCCGGCATGCTGTCCCCCGAGAAGCGCGAGAACATTATCGGTATGGTGGAAATCCGCCAAGTGTTCCGTATCTCCAAGGTGGGCTCCATCGCTGGTTGTATGGTGCTCTCCGGTGTGGTCAAGCGCGGCTCCTCGGTACGCATCCTGCGCAACAACGTGGTGATCCACACTGGCGAGCTGGACTCCCTCAAGCGGTTCAAGGACGACGTGAAGGAAGTCAAGGAAAACTACGAGTGCGGTCTGTCCATCAAGAACTTCAACGACATTGAGGAAGGCGATCAGCTGGAAGTGTTTGAAATCCAGGAAATCGCACGGACGCTCTAAGTTTCTATGCCGCAAAAGAAGGGCTTTGCCCGCAGTGACCGTGTTGTCGAACAGATCCGCCGCGAACTGGCGGAGCTGATTCGGCTGGAAGTGAAAGATCCCCGCGTCGGGATGATTACCCTGACCGCCGTGGAGATCACTCCCGATTACACCCATGCCAAGGTCTATTACACGACCTTGGCCGACGCGGCTCAACGCGAGCAGCTGGAGAAGGGTTTGGCTCGAAGCTCCGGTTTTCTGCGCCGGGAACTTGGTAAGCGGGTGCGTATTCACCATACGCCGGAACTGCATTTCACCTATGACGCATCGGTGGAGCGAGGCAGCGAACTGTCCCGCCTGATCGACGAAGCCGTGGCGTCCGACCGCAACAACCAAGACAACGAGTAGTGAATAAGCCGCGCCGCGCCCCGCGCCGTCTCGTTGATGGCGTCCTTCTGTTGGATAAACCGAATGGCCTGACTTCCAACGCCGCCTTGCAAAAGGCGCGTTGGCTATTCAATGCTGCCAAGGCTGGCCATACGGGCACTCTGGATCCACTGGCGACCGGGCTGCTGCCCCTGTGCTTCGGCGAGGCCACCAAGTTCTCCGGCGAGCTGCTGGACGCGGATAAGGCCTATCAGGCCACGCTACAGCTGGGCGTGACCACAACAACTGCCGACGCAGAAGGCACCGTGCTGGAAACCCGGCCGGTGGCTGTCACCGAATCCCAACTGAGGGAGGTGCTGGCCCGCTTCGTCGGCGAGCAGGATCAGGTGCCGCCCATGTATTCGGCCCTCAAACGGGATGGCAAGCCTCTCTACGAGTACGCTCGTCAAGGCATCGAGCTGGAGCGCAAGGCGCGCCGCATCACCATCTACAGCATTGAACTGCTAACGTTTTCCGGCGATCAAGCCGTGATCGACGTCTCCTGCAGTAAGGGCACCTACATCCGTACCTTGGCCGCTGATATCGGCGAGCAACTCGGTTGTGGTGCTCATCTCGCCGCTTTGCGGCGCACTCGCATCGGTCGCTTGAGTTTAGACGGCGCCGTTGTGGCTTTAGATCATTTGGAAGCTCTGCCGCTGGAGGATCGGGATCGCTGCCTCGCCCCCGCCGATAGCCTAGTTTCCGAACTGCCTCGGGCAGAGCTCACCGAAGGGGAAAGTTCCCGCGTCCTGCATGGTCAGGGTTTGCGCTGGAATGGAAGCCCTGGAGAACGGTGGCGGCTGTACGGGGTGGATGGAGCATTCCTCGGACTCGGGGAAATGTCTTCAGATGGTTGGCTTAACCCACGTCGACTCATCGCAAACGTAGCAAATCAAGAACAGCAGGCGAATTTGCCCGTAACTTCTTGAGCTTAATTGGGGCGATTGCGTATAATGCCGCCCTTTCCGAGAGACCCGAAATCACGCAAGGAAATTTAATAATGGCCATTTCCACCACCGATAAGGCAAAAATCGTTGCCGACTACCAGCGCGGCACGGGCGACACCGGTTCCCCCGAAGTGCAGGTTGCTCTGCTGACCGCTCGTATCAATGACCTGACTGGTCACTTCAAAGAACACAGCAAGGATCACCATTCCCGCCGCGGTCTGCTGAAGATGGTTAATCAGCGTCGCAAGATGCTGGACTACCTGAAGCGCAAGAACGCTGACGGCTACCGTGCGCTGATCCAGCGCTTGGGCCTGCGTAAGTAAGCGCATCTGCGCTCTTCGCCAAGCGGATCATCGCTCATGCTGTTCGCCCCACCTTGCGGGCACAGCTAGATAAAGCCGGCTCGGCCTGAGAGGTCGCGTCGGCTTTTTTCTTGGCGTTGTCTATTGCTGTAGCTGACGCCAAAAAACGAACTACTGAAAGGATTCAGTTGTGTTGACCCCAATTAAGAAAAGCTTCACCTACGGCGCGCACACCGTCACCCTGGAAACGGCCGAAATCGCCCGTCAATCCGGCGGTGCCGTGATGGTGAGCATGGACGACACCGTGGTACTGGCCACTGTCGTCGGCAAGACCGAAGCCAAGGCCGGCCAAGACTTCTTCCCGCTGACCGTTGATTACGTTGAAAAGACGTACGCTGCTGGCAAGATCCCCGGCGGTTTCTTCAAGCGCGAAGGTCGTCCTTCCGAAAAAGAAACCCTGACTTCCCGTCTGATCGATCGTCCGATCCGTCCGCTGTTCCCGGAAGGCTTCTACAACGAAGTGCAGGTCGTTTGTACCGTCATGTCCTGCAATCCCGAAGTGGACCCTGACATTCCCGCCCTGATCGGCGCCTCCGCTGCTCTGGCGATCTCCGGCATCCCCTTCAGCGGCCCCATCGGCGCTGCTCGCGTTGCCTACATCGACGGTCAGTATGTGCTGAACCCCACCAAGACTCAGTTGCAAAACACGCAACTGGACTTGGTTGTCGCCGGTACCGCCACCGCCGTGCTGATGGTGGAATCCGAAGCCAAGCAACTGTCTGAAGAAGTGATGCTCGGCGCCGTCGTGTTCGGTCACGACCAAATGCAAGCCGCCATCAAGGCCATCAACGAACTGGTTGAAGTCGCTGGCAAGCCCGAATGG
>DASUJA010000097.1:0-4727 GCA_036279515.1 Rhodocyclaceae bacterium
GGGGCGCGGTTGATTGCGGCGGATTGCATCAACCGGCCGCAGGAATTCATGTTGAGCAAGAAGATCATTCTGGACAATATTGCGGTTGATCCGGGGCGGTTGGTGGATGAGTCGGTGGCGGTGAAGGATTTGTTGGGGTGAGGGGGGATTTCCCCGTAGTGGCCCTCCTGCAAAAGCGGTGCTAGACTAAGGCTTAGCTAACTCGGGGTGCGCCACCATGATTGTCGTCAATATCCATGAAGCCAAGACGCAGCTCTCCCGCCTGCTGGAACAGGTTGAGCAGGGTGAGGATCTGGTGATTGCGCGCGCCGGTCATCCGGTTGCCCGGTTGGTGCCGTATGTGGCGGAGTCACGGAAGATTGCCTCGCCGGGGGCGATGGCGGGGGCGATCTGGGTGGCGGACGATTTTGATGCGCCCGTGGATGATCTGTTTGAGTGTCTGGATGGGAGCCAGCCGGGATGAGGGTGTTGCTGGATACGCACCTGATGCTGTGGTGGCAGGCGGATCATCCTTCGCTGTCGGCGGCGGCGAAGGGGTTGGTGATGAATGCCGAGGCGGTTTTTATCAGTCAGGCTTCGCTGTGGGAAATGGCGATTAAGGTGTCCTTGGGAAAGTTGCGGGTGGATTTGCGGCGGTTTTCGGCAGAGGTTGAGGCGCAGGGCTTTCAGTGGCTGCCGATCCGGAATGAGCATTTGCTGGCCGTGGCGGCGTTGCCGGTTTTTGAGGATCATCGTGATCCTTTTGACCGGTTGCTGGTGGCGCAGAGTTTGACGGAGCCGTTGGTGTTGTTGACGGCGGATGGGATGCTGGAGCGGTATGGGGTGATGGTGAGGAGGGTTTAGGGGTAGTTCCGTTCGTTGTGGTTGTACCTCACCGATTTTTTGCCGGATCGTAGGATGGGTTGACGAAGGAAACCCTTCATTTCGTATTTGAAATCAGCATGATGGGTTTCGTGCCTCAACACAGCCTATGCTTGCTACATTCCTGATTTTCGCCCGTGCATGCTTCACGCGAACAAAGGCGCGGGCAATGGCTGATATCGATCCAGCAAGTCCTTAAGCCATTCCGCACCTACTGTCAGCGCGGTGTCCATGGAAATATTCAACGTTTCCCAGTGCTTATTCAAGTAAGGCAACCATGAGGGATTGTCCGGTGAGGAAGAGCGAGCTTCAATGTCTAGCCAGGCTTCCACGGCTTCTTTGGCGCGATGATGTTCGTTCACGCTGGATGTAGTGGATTGTAAGGACCGTAAATAACGCCATAGCCGCATTTCCAGTGGGAACTCCTGCTGGGCAGCTATGTCGTACCGCTCAAGTACATCGCTATCCCATTGGAGCCGTGCCACAGCCTGCCGCAGGGCTTGCGGCAAGGGCAATACCCGATCTAACGGGAGTGAGTCGTCCGTGACTGTGCTAGTGGATGTCTCTGTGGCAGCCGTTGCCACCCAGATACGAACCGAGTCTGCAAATGTGCGCCAGGCAGCATCGGTTTCAGGCTGGGAGATGTCCGTGCCGAAAGGCGTTTCGTCATCCTCGAAAGTTAGCTGCTGTTGCACCACTGGCAGTTCGCGCTGTTGCAGTTCGCGTAGATAGCCTTCAGCGCGTATAGACCCAGAATTACGCATCACAAAACTTTTCAAGTTGCCGATAGCTGTTTTCAGATCGTCAATCTCATTACGTAGGGCATAGGCGGTGGCTAGTAGCACGGCACAATGTTCATTGCTGGGGTCAATTTGCAGCCCCTTTTGAGCATGTCCCAACGCTTGGTGCCAGTCCTCACGGCGAATGGCCAATTGAGCCAGGGTGGAATAGGCATGAAGATTGTTGGGGTCCAGTTGCAGTGCTTCTTCCAGCAGGTGGTCGGCTTGAATTTGGTCGTTGGGGTTAGTAAAGGTAGCCAACAAACGAGCCAACTCCACACGACAGGGCGAATGGTCAGGAAAACGCCGCGTCATCTCCCACAGTACCCACTGAGCACGTTGCGGATGGCCGGCTTTGCGTAAAGCCAGTTCCCACAGCATCCACCGCCTAGGATCGTCGGCATCCATTCGCAAGGCCAGATTTATCCATTGGAATATACGGGATTGGACTTCCGGTTCCCGGAGGGGATATTTCTCGCACAGGGCGCGGGCGCAGCAATCCAGTGTACGCACGAAATAATAGGCATCGCCTGACTTGTGCAGGTAGTCTTCGTGGGCGCTAAGCAGAGGGTGGATAGCTTTCCAAGCCTGTCCCAGAGTACTTGACTGACGAACAGTCCGGACGGCTGTGCTGGTCTCATCAGCCAAGCCCGGCGGCTTGAGCTTGTAGAGCGTGCTGGGGGTAGAGGTTGTGTAGCTAATACCTACCAAGCTCAACACCGATGCTCTTTTGTCCTCACCTAGCGGGGATAGCAATTCGCTCAAGAATGCCCGGTAGTGTTCCTTGCTCAGGCTGGGGTTACGTGCCATGACGCCACGCAAGGCGTTGGCCAATTCTTCTTGGGCAGGGGCACCCCAAACCTTGCGGAGTTGGTAGCGGTTGATGAGGGTCTGTACTTGCAGTCGCAGGTTGTGCAGACTGTCCTCGTCAGACAGGGGAAGCCGGGCTAATGCCAGTAGCCCCAAATTCAGATAGCGCAAGGAGCGCAGGCGCCCTGCACCCACGACAAAGGACTGCCAAAAGACCTGCAATTGGTCATCAGTCTGTCGGGCGGCCAGCACTTGCCAATAATCGTATTCCGGGTCGCGGTAGGCTGACAACGTAAGCGAGCTCAGCCATGGGAGCCATAGCGCACGTTCAGCCCGCAACGCGCCGTCGGTTTGCGGTAGCTTGAAGTACAGCGGCCATTGGAGGGCTTCACAGACTTGGGCGGCATAGGCCCCTAGTTTTCGGGCAGGGGGCAGGGGAGCTTGACGCTGAGTAATGAGCCAAGCGGCCAGACCAGTATCCAGGCAAGCAGGCAGATCAGTGGTGTCGTCGGTTCCCTCCACATCGAGGTGAGGCTCACCTAGCAAAGGTTGGGATATACTGCGGCTGTTACGGGGAAGTATCGCCAGCAAGAATTCATGCGGGGTTACGCGTCCGTAAGGCTCAATTTCCGCAACGCCACGCAGTAAATCTGTTACGGCCCGCTCGGGGGCGTTGCGCAGTTCGTCGGCCCAGCGCTGCCAGCTCATGTCAGAACCTCGCCAAAACTACTGCAACCGGATAATCCTTGCAGACCTTGCACATGACGGTTACGGGCCGCGAAGATAGCCGCATCATGCTGTAGTGCGTGTTCTCGTGTAATGAAGCCCAGAGCCTTGATATGCCTAGGTTGGTAATCGATCGGGAAAGTCAAAAGCTCCGGGGTAAACGCTTGGGGAATCTCCGTGTTCGCCAAGTCCAGCGTGTACCCGTAGCTTTCACCGCAGGGCAGCACCGGTGCAGGGATAAAGGCGGCGGACATTTCTGCGTCCAGCACGGTAGGTCTGCAGAAGCTGGAAACTGCTCCTTTCTTGGTGGCCAATGCTTGGGCTTGGAGTACATCATCTACCGTATAGCACATCAACGCCACCGGAAGCGATTTTCCCGGGGTGCTGGGCCAATGGGTCAAACCCAGGCGATCACGCAGGATGTGTGGCCAATCCTCCTTTACAAATGCCTTCAGGTTGCCGCCAAAATCGTTAAGGAACGTGGCGAATAACGGGCGAGCTTGTGTGCGGTGTGCATTCCATTGCGCCACAAATTCGGCCCGCAATGCCTCGCTGACGCTATCGGGTAATGTGTCTTTGAATAAGTCTTTTGGAGAATTGATGAAGCGTGTCCAGAATTGATTGGCGACATCGGCCAGTAATGGCTGGCGGAACAGATGGTCTATCGACTCCAGGCGCAACAAAAACGTGTTGTCCAGTTGCACATTCAAATGGGCGGAATCGTTGATGGCTAGGAAGCATTCCGCACTTCTCGGTAGGTCCTTGGGGATATGGACCAGAGAACCCAGATAGCTCTTATGCTCAGCCTTCCAATCTTTGTGCGTCGCAACATTATCGACATATGTGCTGTAGTCGCGTGCACGATCCGCAGAGACGGCACGCTCCCAACGGAAATTAGCCATTTCACAACGAATTGCAGGGCCTTCCGGAGATGCTACGTCATCTGAAGCAAGCTCGTGAAGTGATGGGCTGAGATACATAAGTGAGTAGTGTCCCTATCCTGAGTGACTTGGGCATGATATCCATTAGTACGAATATACACCATTATTTGCGAACAGCGAGAGTCTGGGTTTCGTGCATCGGGAACTTCACGATCCGTATGGCGCAATGCGCATTGCTACGAGATTGAGTTCACCTTGCAATCGTCACCTGCTGCTCGCATCAAACTCAAAAATCAAAGCCCGCCTTCCGGCGGGCTCCTTTTTACCCTCTTTTGATCACCTCACCCCTGCTCAGAACACCTGCCCCGAGCACTTCTTGGTGACCATATTGTAGTTACCGCACTTCAGCTTCACCCAATCTGCCACAATATCCTTACTGCCCGGCAGGAAGTCAGACCACGCATCGCCCGGCACCAGACCCTTGGTCTTCCACACCGTCGAAATCTGCCCATTGGCCTGGATCTCGCCAATCAGCACCGGCTTGGTAATGTGGTGGTTCGGCAACATCTCCGCCATGCCGCCCGTCAGGTTCGGCGTCTTCAGGCCAATGATGGCAGCCGCCACCTTGTCGGTATCCGTCGACTTGGCCTTCTGCACCGCCTGCACCCAC